>NZ_JAPZEI010000002.1:0-300000 GCF_027257905.1 Coraliomargarita parva | reverse complement strand
GCCCATCAGAAATGTACCGGCAGTCACCCAGGAGAATTTCAAACCAAAATACGGCATGGTCCAGGACTGACCGGCAGTCGGTCCGGGAATCGGAACCGGTTCGACCTTCCAGTCGATTTGCTCCGTCGGTTCCATTTCAAACCGTCGCACCATGGTCAAGTGGTTGGGAATCTGCAGCTCGAATTCGACAGGCTGATTGGCCGGAACCGACACCTGTCCGTTTACAATCTCAACTTCCGTTCCATTCAGCCGCACGCCGGCATTCAAATCCCCCGGAATATCCAATGCAATGTAAGCCGGTTTGGGCGTCAGCGAAAGCGCGATTGCCTTGCGCTCCCGGTCCTTAATGCTAAACTCAAGCAAATCCGAGGCGTATAGGGGATGCTGCAAACGGATCTTGTGCTTCCCCTGTGGAACTTGCCGTAAAGCATCACTATCCGGACGATACTGAAAACCGTCCAGTTCTACCCGTACATCCTGCGACAAGGATTTGATCTCGTCATCCAAGACCCCGGAAAATGAATAAGAGAGCTCGAGTTCACCGGACAAAGGCACAAGCGACTCGAATGAAACCAACATATCCTGCCCCGCCGCGACTTCAATCCGCTTGGCCAGCGGTCGATAGCCATCCAGATAGACCGCCACCAGGTAATGTTCACTGGGATCGACCTCTTCAATGGTCAGCGGAGAGAGCCCCAGATCCTTCTCGTTGATTAGAACCCTGGCACCGGATGGATTCGTTTGGACCGTTAAGCTTGCAGGCAGGGCCACGAGAGGGATCTGAAGTTCAGTCACTTCACCAAAGGATACCTGCTGGTTATCCAGTACCTTTTCCTGAAAGCCCTTCTTACGGACAATAATTTGATAAGTTCCGGCAAAGATGCCCTTTTTTAGAAAGAAAACACCATCCTGATTCGCCACCCCAAGCTCGATCTCCAAGCCTCTTTCGTCAACCACCGAGATAGAAGCACCAGGCTCCGAGATGATCTGAAAATCAGTCCAGGCCGGCTTCAGGTCGACTTCAACTTCGGTCAGTTCATGATTGGCAATCGTCAGCTCAACCGTGGAATCGAGGTGATGCGGCGCGGAGACTCTGACCGTGTAATGACCGGTCTGGACCCGAAGATCCAACTGACCGTTATTCGCGATAAAGCTGTCTCCAAAACGCAAGAACTCAATTTTGGCAACTGAAGGGCGGACCAAGACCCTGAGGTTGGCTGGACGCCCAGCCTCGGCCATGACTGCAACATGTCGCACATACTCGACATCATTCGTATAGGTCACCTGAAGGAAAGAGGCCATGAGCGCGGCCAGCGTGAGTCCAACCACGCCAATAACGGAAAGCCGGTAGACGCGGGAGGCGACATTTCCACGCGCCAAGATGCTTTTGGGCACAGGTATCCGGTCAATTTGACGCTGAATCAAGCCGGCCCGCTCGGATTCAGGCTCATGCTCCGTTTTTTTGAGGCCGAGCAGTGCGAGCTTGCAGGAGGGGTAGCGATCCTCCCGGTTTAAGACCAAGGACCTTTCAAAATAATTATTCCAGCTGCCGGCCAAGCCCTCGATCAAACGACCGGGCGGCGTAAAATGCCCCGGCTGCGCCTTCTGTCCCGTCAGTAGCCAATAGCCCACAACCGCCGCACCATAGATATCGACCCGCCGGTCCTCCGCCACGCCGGAACGGTATTCCGGGCTCATGACATCGAAGGAACTCAGGCGGCCGGGGGTTTTACTTGAAACAAGCGGTGAAACTGAAGCCGAAACAATCGACTCGAAAAGCTCGACATCGACCGTGGCTTTGATCCCCACTCCAAGCACGGTCAGCGTCTCATCTTCCTGGATAAAGATCAGGTCGGAATCGAGATCGCGATGATCCAACTTCATGCTGTGGGCGTATCCGAGAATACCGAGCAGCTGCGCAAGTATATGGCTGCTGGCTTCAGTCCCGAGCCCCGACTTCCCCGGATCTCCATGCTTAGCGAAATACTGGCTCAGAGACCTGCCTTTGACCGCTTCAAGAAAGATACAATCGCGGTCGTTGATACGGGCAATTTCGAGGATCCGCGGAATCCCCTCGTGTTTGCACCCCTGAAGCGACTTCCGCAGTACTTCCAGACGTTTTGGAAAGCGCTCGTCATTCAGACTTCTGGGATGAAACACACCGACCGTGACATCATGCAGGTCCCGCACATGCTGCATGTGATAGTAATTCGCAATCAGCCCCGCGCAGAGACAGCGCACCACACGATAGTTCCCGAAGCTTTCCCCGGACTTCAACACACGATGATTGAGGCGGTCCTTATGGGCGGAATTGGGGGCGTTCCCTGACTGCGAATCCTCGTTCTCCATGTATACCAATTAAGACGACGCGAAAAAGGCCTCGACGGTTTCAATAATGCGATCCACCGCCGCGAGCTTGCCCTGACCTTCATAGCCGCAGGCAAGCATTCCGCTATCAGGCTCGATAAAATGGTAGCCGCGCTCCCGCAGCAAGGCCAGGTTGGCCTGAGTGGCGGGATGCGCCAGCATCTTGCCATTCATGGCAGGCGCAATCATCACCGGAGCCGGGGTGGCCAGGTGAATCGATGAGAGCAAGTCCGGAGCGAGGCCATGAGCAAACAAGGCAATGCAATTCGCCGTGGCCGGCGCCACCAGTAAGAGGTCGGCCTGGTCCGCCAAATCGATGTGCCCGGGTTGCCAGCCTTGCCCCTCCTTCCACAGATCGTAAGCCACCGGATTGCGAGCCAGGGTCTGCAAAGTCAAAGGCTGGATAATTTGGCATGCCGAGGCGGTCATCACCGGATACACGCGCGCGCCCTTCTCCGTCAGGCGGCTGGTGATATCGGCCGCTTTATAGGCGGCAATGGAACCTGTGATACCAAGCACAATGGTGCGCCCTTCAAGTACTGTATAATTATCGGCCACGTGTTAATGAATCTGATTCCAATTCCTTCAACTAACAAGCTCCAAGTAGGCAAAGCTGCGCAAGGGATGCAAGCCCGCGCTTGACAGGGCGCCCATGTCGGCATCTGCTCACTTCCAGATGCCTGACACATCCGGAAAGTATTGGATCGCCCTACGTGGGCTACGACTCGGTCTCCTCCCCTTGGGGGAGCACCGCTAATTCGTCGTGGGCTTCGGCCCGTTGTCATCCTTACAGTTTTATCTTCCGGAAATGATGCACATCCATTCGTGCATCCGAAAGACGCTTCTCATTTCCGGGAAAAAGCCCAAGCTTTTGAACCTTCTTTTTCCTTAGTATCATGCAAACCGGCAGCATAACCAAATACCGCCCCTTCTCCAAGATCCACTTGCCCGACCGCCAATGGCCGGACAAGGAGATTACCCATGCGCCCATCTGGACCAGCGTGGACCTGCGCGACGGCAACCAGGCCCTGGCCATCCCGATGACGGTCGATGAAAAGCTTGAGTTTTTCGACCTGCTGGTCGCCATCGGCTTCAAGGAGATCGAAGTCGGCTTTCCCTCTGCAAGCGACACCGAATTCCGCTTTATCCGCAGTCTGGTGGAACAGAACCGCATCCCTGACGACGTCACGGTACAGGTACTGGTGCAGGCCCGCGAGCACTTGATTCGGCGCACTTTTGAAAGCTTGCAGGGCGTCAAGCACGCGATCGTGCACCTGTACAATTCAACATCCCCACTACAACGCCGGGTCACATTCAATAAGACCAAGGCTGAGATCAAGGAAATCGCGATCGAAGGCGCCAAGCTGGTCAAGAGCCTGGTGCCGACCATTCCGGACACCCATATCCGCATGGAATATTCGCCGGAAAGCTTTTCCGACACCGAGGTCGAGTACGCACTGGAGGTCTGTGAAGCGGTCATGGACGTATGGGAACCCACAGAGGAGAACAAGATCATCCTCAACCTCCCGGCCACCGTCGAAGTGGCCACGCCCAATATCCATGCCGACCAGATCGAATGGTTTTGCCGCAACATGAAGGAGCGAAACAAGGCCATCATCAGCTTGCACACGCATAATGACCGGGGGACCGGCATTGCCGCCACCGAGTTGGGCTTGATGGCGGGTGCCGACCGTGTCGAGGGCACGCTCTTCGGGAATGGCGAGCGCACGGGCAACCTCGACATCGTGACTGTCGCCCTGAACCTGTACTCACAGGGAGTCGACCCCAAGCTCGACTTCAGTAAGCTCGACCATATCCGCTCGGTCTATGAACGGGTGACGCGGATGTCAGTGCCCGAACGACAACCCTATGCCGGCGATCTGGTCTTCACCGCTTTTTCCGGCTCCCACCAGGATGCGATCAAGAAGGGTATGGACTTGCGCGACCGCGAAGCGGATCCCGAAGGCCTGTGGCAGGTCCCCTACCTGCTCATCGACCCCACCGATATCGGCCGCGATTATGAGGCCATCATCCGGATCAACAGCCAAAGCGGCAAAGGCGGCGTCGCCTACATACTTTCCCGTGACTATGGTCTGGAACTGCCCAAGCCCATGCATCCGGAAGTCGGCGAAGTCGTCAACAACATGGCCGACCAGAGCAGTCGCGAACTGAAATCGCTCGAGGTGCATGAGATCTTCCGCAAGGAATATGTCAATTTGTCGACCCCATTGGAGATCCATGCCATCGAGCGCGAGGACTTCTCCAAGACCGGCGAGGTACGGGTGGAGGCGGATGTGGTCTATCAAGGCATGGAGAAAAAGATCGACGGTACCGGAAACGGTCCGATCAGCGCGTTTGTGGATGCCCTGGAACAACAGGGATGGAAAGACTTCAATCTCATCGACTACCGCCAGCACTCCATCGGTGGCGGTTCCAAAACCAAGGCGGCCGCCTACATCCAGATCAAGCACCGGAACGGCAAGCACTACTTCGGCTGCGGCATTGACGCGAACATTGAGCTCGCCGGCCTCCGCGCTCTCGTCAGCGCCTTTAACCGCGCGCGAAAAGAAGCTTCATAATCAGCTCCCGCACGGCATGCGGCCCCGGCTCGCCGTTCAGGACATGCTCCATCCCGCTGAGCTTGCAACGCTCGGTTGAGATCGTGCGTCCTTCGGGAAGCACGCCGACCACCGTATTGACCCATTTGCCGGAAGCCTTCAGACGTAACTGGCGGGTCAGCTCCAGAGCCCGCGAAACATCGGCCATCCAGACAAACACAATGTCATAGTAGCGGCCCCGGTAGCCACGCTCGCTGAAGCTGTAGTCAGAAATATGATGCGGCGTATAGCCAAGCTTGCGGCAGGACAGGAGCAGCTTGGCGGTATCAGCCGGAGGCCCGACAATCAGAATATCGCAGGGGTGCTCTTCGGCAATCCGGTCGACCGATTCAAAGGGACTACGCGTCAGCTTTTCCAGTTTGGCGTTCTCATGCACAAGTTTACTGCGCACGGCGAAGCCGAAGGAGGAGCCCACTCCCGGACAACTGTCGAGCCAGATGCGCCCGCCCATCGCGTGCACCAAGCGCTTGCAGATGGCCAGCCCGAGGCCGGTTCCGCCATATTTCCGTGTGGTCGAGGGATCCGCCTGGCTGAAAGCTTCAAAAAGTACCCCCTGGCGGTCCTTTGGAATCCCTATCCCGGTGTCGCGCACGACCACCTCGATGTATTCATGATCCGCCTGGTCCAGGTATCCGGTCGGTTCCAGCGGATCCGGCCGGCGCTCCGGCGACAATTCTTCCAGAAGGACCTTTCGGACCGAAACTTTCACATCACCCGCTTCCGTGAATTTCAAGGCATTCGCCACCAGGTTATTCACCACCTGCCGCAGGCGCTCCATGTCACCGAGCGCATATTCAGGGAGGTTGTCATCTAAGACCAAGGACAATTCCACGTTCTTCTCCGCAGCCCTTGTCCTGAAGAGCTTGATGGTGTCTTCGAAACTGAGACGGATCGGATACTCCTGTGTTTCCAGTTCAAGTCGCCCTGACTCAATCTTCGAAAAATCAAGGATGTCATTGACCAACAGGAGGAGGCTCTTCCCGCTCGTGTAAATCGTTTTGGCCAGGTCCTCCTGCTCCTCATCCAGTCCGCTATCCGAAAGGAAACTCGACAGGCCGATAATCGCATTCAGCGGAGTTCGTATTTCATGGGAAATTGTGGCCAGGAAATGCCCCTTGGCTTCGTTCGCCGATTCGGCTCGGTCCCTAGCTTGCTTCAAGTCGAACTCGATCTGCTTGCGATCCGAAACGTCATGCATCGTGCCCATGATTCGAATCGCGGCACCTTCCGCATCCCGCTCAGTCACTGTCACGCGATCTTCAACCCAGACATAGTTCGAATCCGTGCCTTTACGAATGCGGTATTCCACACTCAGGCTCGAACTGTTCGACCCCTCGAAGAAGCGGTCATAGGCCTCATAAACCCGCTCCCGGTCATCCGGATGCAAGCGAGACTTCCAGCATTCTAGCGGATCCACTTGCTCCTCATGCGGGACGTCCAGAATCCCGTACCAGTTTTCGTCCGCAAAGATCTTCCCCGTCAGGACATCCTGGTCCCAAAAGCCCATCACCGCATTGGCCAGAGCCGAACGCAAGCGACGCTGACTCGTGATAATCTGTTTTTCCTGTAAACGGGTCGCCGTCTCGTCAATCAGCAGGGACAAAGTCCCGTAATCCCGTAATTGGTCAATGTAGACTCGTGTCGTCAACAGGGTATAATGCCGGCTCACTCCTGCAATATCGACCAAGTCAATCGGCTCATAATGGACGTACCCCGGATCCTTATCGAGCAAGCTGCGAACGCCTTCTTCCCAATCCTCACCCAGGTCAACCGGTGGCTCAAGTGAACCGCTATTGAGAATGTCGTCTACAGACCGCCGGGTAAAGCCCGCCCAGCGCTCGTTCAGATAGACCGTACGGCCATTGCGGGCCCGCACCCAAATGCCGATCGGCAGGGAGTTGAACACCTTGTGCAGCGTTTGTGTCCCGCCTCTGGCCAATGTAGCGGAACGCTCCAGGTAGTCGGCCCCGATGGCGACCAGAAAGACGGTTAGAAAAAAGACCAGCAGGTAGGAAAAGCTCCACCATGGGTTGCCCTGCTCAAAGGGACCGAGAGAGAAGAAAAACGCCAGCAAGTGGACGATAAAGACGATCAAACAGGTATAGATCGCCCCCAGCAAGCCATGCCGGAATCCGGCATAAATCCCGACAGCATAAAACAACAATAAATAGAGGGCTCCGGCCGGGCTCCCCAAGCCTCCGAAATACATGGAAAGGAGAACCAGCACACCGAAACAAGGGTAGATCACAAAGGATTCCACCAATTGGAACGCCTGAATGCGCCCCGGGCTCATGGCACCTTCAACTCTCCGCGTAAGATTCATCGGAACGATTAGGTAGATTCCACTTCGTGAAGGCATCTTCCGCAAGCTAATAGCTATTCGGGAGTTATCTTATCTTTGCCCGCTTGGCCTCGATTGTGCTCTGCCGGCAAGGCCATGACCGCTGGAGAAATTTTCAATACACCGATCATCGCGGACAACGAGCTTTGGCGTATCGCAGGCCTCTTCGTTCTACTGCTCGCGGCCATGACGGCCGGCAAGTTATTGAACTATCTGTTGCAGAAGCGCGGGAAAGAACTGGAAGACAGCCGCCCCATCCTTGCCTGCGGCATGTGCGGCGCCGCCCGAGCAGCCACCTTTCTATCATTTGCCATCGGGCTTTCCGCGGGCGTCAGTCTGCTCCGTTTGCACGGCGCCGAAAGCTTCGTCAACACTAGCATCGCCGTTATCGTCACCTTGGCGGTCGCCACCACCCTGTACTTCCTCGTCGAAATGCCCGGGGTCTGGATGGTCACCCGGGCCACACAGACGGAAAGCAAGATGGACGACATGCTCGCCCCCATTGTCAGCAAAAGCCTGCGCGCCACGATCGTCGTATTGGCCGTCGTACAGATCGCGCAGATTCTCAGCGGCAAGGAGATCACCTCCATTCTCGCCGGCCTCGGTATTGGGGGCCTGGCCGTCGCACTTGCCGCACAAGACACCCTGAAGAACTTTTTCGGCTCTGTCGTCCTGCTGGCGGACAAGCCCTTCGAGATCGGGGACCGGATCAATGTGGACGGCCACGACGGTCCGGTCGAAGCCGTGGGCCTGCGCTCGACCAAGATACGCACACTCGACGGACACCTCGTGACCATTCCCAACGGAGAACTCGCCAATAAGTCGATCTGGAATATCGCCAAGCGCCCCTATATCCGCCGCCTCTTCACTATTACCGTCACCTATGATACGCCGCCGGAGAAAATGCACGAAGCGAAGGCCATCCTTGAAGACATCCTCAAGGATCACGAAGGCATGGCCCCCGACTTTCCGCCACGCGTCTATTTCAAGGACTTCAACGACGCCTCGCTCGGATTTCTTTGCATCTACTGGTACCACCCTCCGGCGTACTGGGATTTTCTGAGCTTCACCGAGCATGTGAATCTGCAAATCCTGGAACGGTTCAATGCCGCCGGAATCGATTTTGCCTTCCCCACACAAACGCTTCATCTCGCAGGCGATCCAAAGCGACCCCTGGAAATCGGCTTCCCCGGAAAAGACGCTTAAACAGCACGCTTTCCGCCCATTGGCTAACATCTCTGGTTGCAAGTTTTGAGGGCTTCGCTAAGGTATAGGTAGATGAAATTCGAGAAATATCATGCCCTCGGGAACGACTACCTCGTCCTCGATCCCAAAGACGCCCAAGCGCTCCCTTCGACCGATGCGATCGTCCGTATCTGCCACCGGAATTTCGGCCTCGGATCGGACGGAATCCTCTACGGACCCCTGCCGACCGACAAAGCCGACTTCGGCCTCCGCATCATGAATCCGGACGGTTCCGAAGCCGAAAAGAGCGGCAACGGCCTGCGCATCTTTGCCCGCTATCTCTACGACACGCAACGCGTGAAAAACGACTCCTTTACGGTCGACACCCTGGGAGGTGTGGTCACCTGCCAGATCAGCGAGAACGCAGAATCCATTACCGTCGACATGGGGCAGGTAGAGTTTGCCATGGACCACATTCCGGTCGATGGTCCCGAGCAAGCCGACCAGAACCTGGGACAGAAGCTTGAGGTCAACGGCAAGGATTACACCGTGTACATCGCCGATATCGGCAATCCCCACTGCGTGGTGCCGATGCGTGAGATCTCCAAGGAACTCGCCTGTACCGACGGAGCCGCCATCGAAGTCCACAAGGCCTTCCCCAATCGCACCAATGTCCAGTTCCTCAAAGCCTTGGACCGCAACAACATCCAGATTGAAATCTGGGAGCGCGGCGCCGGTTACACACTGGCTTCCGGTTCCAGCAGCAGCGCAGCGGCCGCGGTCGCTCACCGCATCGGACTATGTGACAAGGATATTACAGTCCACATGCCGGGTGGTATTATCGGGATTGAAATCGGTGATGAATATGCCGTACGCATGACCGGCCCGGCCACACGGGTCGCCACCATGGAGTTCGACGAAGAAGCCCTGTCCTTTTCCGTACAGGCCTAATACTTAACACAAACCCGGACTCACAAGAATGATTCTGGGATTAACCCGCGGCTCGGTCCGGTTGGTACCTCATCAACCGGGCTGGGCCGCTGCTTTTTGCGCGGAGCGAACCGCCCTGGTTCAAGCCCTCGGTACCGAAGCGCTCTCGATTGAACATGTGGGCAGCACCGCTGTGCCAGGGCTACCGGCCAAGCCGATACTCGATATCGCAGTCGCGGTCGCGGACTTCAACCGCATGACCGCTTGGGCGGAATGCCTGAAGCCGCTCGACTACCACTATCTGGGCGACCCCAGAGGCTGGGATGACCACCTCTTCAGCAAAGGGAACGAATCCAATCGCAGCGTGTATCTCCACGCCGTCCTGAACGGCAGTCCACGCTGGCAGAATTACCTGTATTTTCGCGACCGCTTGCGGGCGTCTCCAGAACTCCGCCAGACCTACGCGCGTTTGAAGCAAAACGGGGCCCAGGCGTATCCAGATGACCGGCAAGCCTATACCGACTCAAAACATGCGTGGATCCAGGCAATGCTCGACGAGCGCAGCTGAACCGCTCCGTCAGCCCGAGAGCGCAAAAAAAAGCCCCGCATCCATAACGGACACGGGGCTTTTAAAAACAGAAAACAGGAATTCGATTAAGCTCCGACTTGGAAACGTGCGAAACGCTTGATCACCATGTTTTCGCCCATCTTGGCGATCATGGCGGTCAGGACTTCCTGAACGGTTTGGTCGGGATTCTTAACGAAAGCTTGCTCGAGGAGGCAGGACTCGCTGAGGAACTTGTTCAGCTTGCCTTCAACGATCTTCTCGATCGCTTGAGCGGGCTTGCCTTCAGCTTGGGCTTCGGCAACTTGACGCTCCTTCTCGATAATGACCGGATCGATGTCTTCGCGGGAAACGCAAACCGGGCTGGATGCGGCCACGTGCATGGCGATATCGCGGACGAATTGCTTGAAGTCGTCGGTCTTGGCAACGAAGTCACTTTCACAGTTCACTTCAACCAGCACACCGACCTTGCCACCGAGGTGGATGTAGCACTCGACCAGACCATCGCTGGCGTCGCGGGAAGCCTTCTTGGCTGCAGTGGCCACACCCTTCTTGCGAAGCAGTTCGACGGCCTTTTCGACGTCACCCTCAGCTTCGACCAAGGCCTTCTTACAATCCATCAGGCCGGCACCGGTGCTTTCACGGAGCTCACCGACCATTTTTGCGTTAATTTGTACACTCATTTATCTTTAGGTTGGCTGTGTATTTTAAATCGAATGAATCGAAAATCCGGGGATTACTTTTCCTCCGAGCTTTCTTCCTCGCCGTAACCGGCCGGCAGTGTCACTTCGACATCATCCTCTTGCTCGAAGACTTGTTCGCGGACCAGCGGAGCCGCGGCCTTCTGAATCTTCTTCATTTCGCGCTTGGAGAGACCGTTTTGGGCGGCTTCCAGGATGGTTTCAACGATGATGCGGATCGACTTGACGGCATCGTCATTGCCCGGGATCGGGAAATCGAGGACTGTCGGGTCGGAATTGGTGTCCACAAGACCCAGGACAGGGATGCCAAGACGGTTGGCTTCAGCCACAGCGATCTCCTCGTTCTTGGAGTCGACCACAAAAACAGCGGCGGGCAGTTGTTCGATGTTCAGGATCCCTTCGAAGTTACGGTTCATCCGGCTCATTTGGCGACGGATGGCGGCTTCTTCCTTACCGGGCAGCTTGTCCAGATCACCGTCCTGATCCATCTTCAGGAACTTGCGGTACTTTGCCAGCGAAGTCTTGATGGTTGCGAAATTGGTCAGACCACCACCCATCCAGCGGTTCACGCAGAACGGCATTTGGCAGGCCACGGCAGCTTCGCGCACGATTTCCTGCGCTTGCTTCTTGGTGCCGACGAACAACACATCCTTGCCGGATGCGATCGTGTCTTCGATGAAGTTGCAGGCCTTCTCAAGCAAGGCATGCGTCTTTTCAAGGTCGATGATGGAAATGCCGTTACGATTGTCGTAGACGTAGGGTTTGGACTTCGGGTTCCAGCGGCGGAGCTGGTGACCGAAATGGACGCCGGCATCGAGGAGGTCTTTAGGTGTGGTATTCATGGTATTTTCAAAGCCCTGGAGCGAAAACCCCGGGGAGAAATATGTTTTTCTTTTCTCTGTTAGTTCTGCGTTTAGATTACTTTATTTTCACGCCGGTAACGGCGGGCGTTCCCCGCTCCCTTTGAGCAGGAAAGCGGAGAGGGATAGCACCGGTGGCTTTCAAGGCAAGCGAAATCCGGCATTTATTCACTTCTTCACCGGATTGACGCAAAAAAGGCCGGTGCTTTCACGCACCGGCCTGTCGCAATATTAACCTGAAAATTGGATCGGCTTAGCCGACCTTGATCTTGCGCGCCTTGACCTCGTCCGCCTTGGGAAGTGTCAGTCGCAAAATGCCATCGGCCATTTCAGCACGGATCTTGTTTTCATTGACCAGAACATTCAGGCGAAGTTCCAGACGATAATCGCCTTCAGGCAATTCACGGCGTAAGGGCCGCCATCCGGACGCTGTGGACGGATGTAGGCGGGTCCCACGGATACTTAGGGTTTCTCCTTCCAGGGAAATATCCAACCCCGTGCGCCCCACTCCCGGCATGGTAACCGCAACCTCAAAGGCATCCTCATGTTCGGAAACCCTGTATTGCGGACGACGCCATTTGCGCGGAGCCGCCTTGCTCACTTCGGCCTTGTTCGTTGTTTCAACTTCTGTGCTCATTTTTGTAACCTCCTCTTGATCTATGTGATTATTTGATAGTGATTTGACGCGGTTTCCGGGCCTCTGCCTTGGGCATCGTAATCGTAAGAATGCCGTCTTCATAGGCAGCTGTGACCTTTCCGACCTCCACACCATCCGGTACGGAGATGGAGCGTTGGAAGCTGTAGCTTTCTTCCGTGTCCTTGTCCTTTGCCTCATGTGCGCTGCTGATCGTGAGTACCGCGTTTTCCAGCTCGAGATCGATCGTGTCTTTCTTCACGCCGGGCAGTTCCATACGGACGTAGTAATTGTGATCGTCCTCGTAGAGGTCGGCAGAGGGCTGACCAAAACCGGCATTCGAACCAAAGAAATCGTCAAACAGGTTCCCAAAGCGCTGAAATGAAGGTGCGCCTAGGTCGAAGAGACGATTGAATGCGGACGTTGCCGGTGCTTGCGGGTATTCATAACGAATAAGTTTCATAGTGTATTCCTCCTTGATATATGTGTTCGCTTAAATACGTGCATCCATCGTGCCAGCTTAACAGCCCACACATACCCACTGACATTCAACGACTTACAAATTCGCTCCCCAAACAACAAAGAGTCATAATGTCTCATTCTATGCGCCGAGCGTGACAGTTTTATCTAATGCGCCAGAATGTCCCACCCCCTCCAGGCAGACAAATGCGCGCCTCAGCGAAAACAAAGCAGGACGACCGGCGAGGCCTGGCCCCGGCACCGCCTCTCGTAAAACCAAATCAGCCCGGGGAAAGGCAACCCGTCAGAGGCGCGCCAAACACCGAATACTACTGAAGCACGGATCCAATATAATCTCTGGAACGAAGGACCTCGTCCCGGCTCAGACTCGGGCTCAACTCCAGGACTAAAGTGTGCTCGGGCCGCACGAATTCCGCTATCATCTTGAAATCGATCACCCCGCTCCCCGGGACCCGGTGATCACGCCCCTCCTTCGAGACATCGTGCAAATGGAAACCAACGAGTCGCTCAGACAGTTCCTCCAATCGCTTGCGGTGATCGAGTAAGCCGAACTGAGCCTTGATCTCGGCATGACCGGCATCGTGCCAGTAGCCAACCGGCCCCTTGTCGGACAGACTCTGGATGAAATCGCCATGCCCCTCGTCGAGTGGCAGTTCTTCCAGCCCCTCCCGGTTTTCAATCCCCAAGGTCAGTCCACGCTCTGCTGCCAGCGGCAACACCTCGGCATAATTGTCCAAGACACGCCCGAGCGCCTTTTTGGAATGACGCCGGATCTTCTTCAGGGCGCGATCACGACGCTTTTGAAAGGCCTTGTCCTCTGCCATCTCAAGCACGTCGAGATCGGCCGAATCCATCCACTTATCCAGCTTATCCTCCGGCGAGGAGAAAAAGAACCAAACCGAGCCGGAGTGCATCACCACCTTTTTCGCGCCAACTTTGACGGCAAAATCAAAGGTTTGGGCCGAGTACTTTTTCCATAAGGTCTGCTCGCGGGAATCATAGCTGGAAGGCTGGTAGAGGTTGGGCGCAGCATGCTGGACGCTATTCGGCAGCGGACAGAAGTTATGCACCGAAGAAATCTCTACCAGACCTTCCTCGACTGCGGTCAAGATGCCTGGAACCAGAGAGATACGGATCCCATGGCTCAGCTCGATCCGCTTGAAACCAAGCCCGACCATCTCCTCCACCATTTCATAACCGTCGGTATGCCTTGCCGAACACCAGCAAGTGGAAAGCGAAAGACGGTCGATAAGCTCAGCCATGGTTCTTCTAATATGCTACAAAAAATCCCGGTTCGCGAACGCAGGACCGGGACTCTTGGAAAGCCTGCGGTAACCCGCAGCTTCAAACTTACATATTCGAATAACGAACGCGAAGCATGTTGTTGAAATCCAACTCCTTCTTCTTGCGGCGTTTGGCCTGAGAAGGCTTTTCGAAGTAGCGCTTGGCGCGTACATCACGGATCACACCTTCGCGGTCGAGGCGCTTCTTGAGGCGACGGAGCGCACGCTCCATGGGCTCGCCTTTGCGGACTTTTACATCAATTGCCATATCTATTAGAAAAACTTTGTACGGTGGAAAAGTGGGAGGACAATGTGCCTGCGAAGCGCCCCGTCAACCCTAATTTACAGCTGTATCCGATAGTTTATACCCGGTTCAATGTTATCACATTTTCGATGTGACGGGTGTGCGGGAACAGGTCAAAGGGCTGTATCCGGGTGATCGCGTAGCCCGCCTCCACAAATTCCTTCACATCCCGGGCCTGCGTTGCGGGATCACAGGAGACATAGACAATGCGCTGCGGTCGGTAGGACATGAGCTGCTGGCGGAAACTTTCGTCACATCCCTTGCGGGGCGGATCGATCACGACCGTGGTTTCATCGGCGGGGAATTTCAAACCGGCAAATATCGCCTCGGCCTTCCCGATCACAAAACGGACATTCTTGATCCCACAAATCTTCGCATTTGCCTGGGCCCAGCGCACCGCCGGCTCGCTGATCTCCACTCCCGCGACTTGCTCGAAGCTCGCGGACGTGGACAGGGAAAAGAGGCCGACCCCGCAGTAGGCGTCCACCAGATACTGCGCCCCCGTGGCTGAAGCCTCCTCCGCCACATACTTCACCATCTCCGGAAGGATAAAGGGGTTATTCTGGAAAAACTCCCCCGCCTTGAATTGGAAGGTCAAATCCCCCACCCGTTCCGAAACAATCGACTGCGGCTCCGTTTCCACCCCCTCAATCACATCGCGCAGCAAGAGCGTCCCCCCCCGCTGACGGCGTTTTTTCCCGCCTTCGCGGCGCGCCTTCTCACGCACGGACGGCAGGGCTTCATTGATTGCCGGTGTCGCGATCGGACATTGCGGCACGTCGACAATTTCACTCCGGCGGCCATGGCGAAGGAAACCGATCGGTTGGCTGCCGTCCTTATTCGGACGGTTATAATGCGGCGTCAACTTGGAGCGATAATGGTACACCTGAGGCGAGCCGTGCGAGAGTTCCACCGGATGGTCGATTTCCCCCAACTTCTGCATGAGCTCGGTCACATGTCGGGTCTTCTCCTGAAGCTGGCGCGCGTAGCTCATGTGCTGGTACTGGCAGCCGCCACAAGTCTGGAAAAGCGGGCACTTCGGCTCCACACGGTCAGGCGAAGCCTCAAGCACTTCCATTAAATCGGCTTCGGAATAATTGGCGTAATTGCGAAAGATCCGGCCCCTGACTTTTTCTCCGGGGATGACAAAGGGCACCATAACGACCCAGCCGTCAACACGCGCCACCCCCATCCCGAGGTTGGTCAGGCTCTCTATCGTCAACTCAAGCTCATGATGGTACTCGAATGGCTCGGGAACAAAATTTTTCGGTGCGGACTGGCTCATATGATGTAGTAGTGGAGAGAAATCACGGAAGGGAAAGTTTAGAATTCACACTTTTGCAACGACTTCTCACTCTCCAGCCAATGGACGAAGCCTATATTCAGAGCCGACAGAACGAACAGGTGAAAAACCTGGTCAAGCTTCGCGAGCGCAAGCACCGCGACCGGCAGGAACGTTTCATCGTCGAAGGCTTGCGCGAACTCGGCCATGCGATCGGTTCCGGCTTCGAAGTACAGACCATCTACTTTTGCCCGGAGCTCTTTCCTTCGGAGGCGCATGGCGCCTTCATCGACGAGTGCCGCCGCGAGCAGTCGATCCAGTTGGTACGGATGAGCACGGATGCCTTTCAAAAGGCCTGCTACAGGGAAGGCCCCGATGGCCTCCTCGGTCTCGCCAGCCAACAGGCCAACTCACTCGACGACCTAAACCTTCCGGAGGCCCCGCTCCTACTCGTACTGGAGGGCATTGAAAAACCGGGCAATCTGGGAGCACTGTTGCGAAGTGCGGACGGCGCAGGTGCCGATGCAGTGGTTTTGGTCGACTGCGTCCTCGACCTCTACAACCCGAATGCAATCCGCTCCTCGCAAGGCCTGGTCTTTGCCTTGCCCATCGTCAGCGTAAGCCGCGAGACCTTCCTGCCCTGGCTCCGCCAAAAGCAAATCCAACTCGTTGCCACCACTCCCGACACCGAGAACCTGCACTGGAATGTCGACTACCGGAAAGGCACCGCACTCTTTCTTGGGAGCGAAAGCGACGGACTGACGACGCACTGCCTCGAGGCAGCGGATTGCAGGATACGGATTCCAATGGCAGGTCGGGCTGACTCGCTCAACGTATCCGTGGCGGCGGCCGTCTGCCTCTACGAAGCACGACGCCAGCGCGACAGTTAACGGGCGGCGGAACCGGCCACAGGCTTCCGTTGCTTCACCACTTCCAAGAGGACGGAACGCAGATCCCGTAACTTAACCGGCTTGGGCAGGTAATAATCCATGCCTGCACGCTTGAACTTACCTTCGTCCGACAAGGTATTAAATGCAGTCACGGCCACGATCGGGATCTTCGTGCCATATTCGCCGGATTCTCCGTTCCGCAAGGCAATTGCCGCACTCATTCCGTCCATCACCGGCATGTCGATGTCCATCAGGATCAAATCGTAGGCACGCGACTGACTGATCATATCCAACACTTCACGACCATTGGTGACAAAAGAAACTTCCTGCCCCATGAGTTTGAGTACCGCAGACATCAAGCTCCGCGTGATCGGATCGTCCTCCGCTACCAAAACCGAAAGCTTGACCGGCAGAAGTTGTGCCGATGTGGACCGTCCGCGGTTCACATCCAGGCTCAAGCCACCCACCGGACGGCGCTCGGACGGCGACGCCTGCATCTGTGCCATTTCAAAAGATACCCGGGTCACCGCGCCTCCCGCCTCGATTTCCTTAGTGCGAAGCACTCCATTGTATCGCTCCAGCAAGGCCGACGAAACCGCCCAGTACAAATATTCCATCGGGATGCGGGCATGATGATGACCGGTTGTCATCTTAAAGGCGTCGAGGATACGGATGCCGCGCGCATCACTATAAACTTCGAGCGGATTGCGAAGAGAAATGATGACTTCTTTCTCACGCGTCTCCCAAGCCAAACGCAAGATCTGACGCTTCGTTGGGATCTCCAACAAGGAGACCGACTCCAAAGAGCCCAGGAGAAGCCCTTCAACGATGGTCTTCAAATGGTCCGAGTCGCCACGTAAACGTGTGGTTTTGTCTTGATGGACGACCTCCAACTTCAAACCGCGCAGACCTGCCCGAAACGACAATTGCTTCTTCAATTGCTCGAATAATTCGTAGGGGCTGACCCACTCCCGGTACTCGGGGAGCTCATTCCACTCCTCCTTCATCTTCGTCAGATTGACCAGCGTACTGATCACCGCGAGCATGTGATGGGCACAACCTTCGATCGCCTCCAGGTCCTCGTCGTCCCCGCCAAGCTCTTCCTGCAACATTTGAACGATCCCGAGCAATCCGTTCAAGGGAGTCCTCAGCTCATGCGAGAGTGTGGCAAAGAGCGGATTCCCCTCGTTGGCGATGGTCTGCGCATCAGAAAAACTACCCCACCCCGCGGACTTAACGCCCCGGACCGCTTGCAACTTCCGGTAGAGCACCAGACAGATCACAAGGAGGATGCAGATGATCACTGCCAAACATAGGGTCATGACACTAGGCATGAACTGACAATCCTTCCCGAAACGACAGGAAGGTCAACCCGTTTGAACAATATCTTTAGGCAAAAACCTTAGAGATTCCGTTCCTTCAGGTCTTTGACCGTCTTCTCCAAAGCCTCCTTCATCGTTACCTTGGGTTCGTATCCCAAATCGCGTCTGGCGCCCTCGATCGAGAAGTAATGATCCTTCGCCAACTCCACCGCCACAAAACGAGTGAGCGGCGGCTCCCCCTTCAAACGGAAAACTGCCCAGATCGCTTCTGCCACGGAGGCCATCGCATAGGCGACAGGCAGGGAAACCTTCTTCGTCAAAGGCTGATGCCCCATGGCTTCAAGTATCCCGTTGAGCCACGGCCAAAGCTCAACGGGCTCCCCTTGCGAAATGAAATAAGCCCGGCCGGCCCCACGCCCTTCAGCCAAGGCATCGAATGCCGCCAGATGTGCATCCGCCACATCCTCGACATAGGAAACATCCACGCAGCTCGTGCCCTCGCCGACAATTTTCAACCGTCCCGAAACCGCACTGCCGATCACCCGGGGCAACAAATGGGGATCGCCCGGACCAAAGATCAGGTGCGGACGCAAGGCACAGACTTTCAGGGCATCACAGTTCGCGGCCAAGGTCGCCTCTTCCGCGATCGCTTTACTGTGGGCATAATGACAAAGCCAGTTCCGGCCGTAAGGCAGCCCTTCATCCCCACCCCGGATCGGCTCACCATTAAAGACCACACTCGGCGTACTGGTATAGACGAGGCGAGAGACCCCTTGACGCAGGCATGCCTCCACAATGTTGCGGCTCCCCACCACATTCGGACGATAGTAACTTTCCCAACTTCCCCAGACACCGGCTTTGGCCGCAACGTGAAACACCGCGTCCACGCCGGCACAGGCTTCGAGAACCCCATCCGCATCGCAGAGGTCCGCGCAGACCACCTCGACCCCCATGTCGGCAAGTTGCGGTTGCGGCGAACGCCCCAAGGACCGGACCGCATACCCACGACCCAACAAACGCTCAATTAAATAGCTTCCGACAAATCCGCCGCCACCTGTAACCAACACCTTCATACCATCCATCGAGACTTAGAGATCATCCGTCTCCGCAAGCTCCTTGTCACGTTTTGCCCGCTCGAAACGTGCCCCGATCAGGATCGCAAGTTCGTAGAGGAGGTACATCGGAACGGACATAATGGACAGCGAAATGGGATCCCCGCCTGGCGTGAGGAGCGCCGCAAAAACCATGATCGCAACCGCCACGAACCGGCGAAAACGCTTCAACTGCTCAACCGTGACCACCCCGATCACAACCAGTATCACGGTGATCAAGGGAAACTGGAAGAACCCGCCGAGCGCGATGGAAAACCAAACCACCATGCTGAAATAATCCGTCGCCGTCCACCAGAGCGTGAAGTGGAAATAGTTGTTCAGGCGCACACAAAACGACAGGGTCAGCGGCAGCACTGCAAAGAAGGAAAAGGCGACACCCGCAATGAAAAGTACGAAAGCCGCAAAACAGGACGGTATCAGGATCCGCTTCTCCCGCTCATTCAACCCGGGGGCGATAAAGCGACCGAGAAAATAGAGCATGAAGGGCAAGGAGAGCGTGAAGCCTCCGAGAAACACGATCTGGATGAATACCGAGAAGACCCCCATCGGGTTCCGTGTGACCAGTTGCTGTTCCGCCACTTCCGCAGAACCGTAAGCCACGCGCAAGGGGTACTGCAGGAAGTCGGAAACCTGCCCGAGAAAACAGGCCACCAGGATCGCTCCAAGCAGAAACGCACCCACGCTTCGGGCCAGCGTCCAGCGAAATTCCTCCAGATGCTCAAGAAAACTCATGTTCCCATTCACATCGAGTTCTTCGTCAAATTCCTCTTTATCCAGTCCGCTGTCAGTCATGGTTTTCCGGCTAGGTATGAAGGCAGCAATGCTTCGAGTGCAATCCTGAAAATCCGGTCAAATTCCTATACGATCGTCTAGAAAACCGCTTGTTTAAGCCTAATCCATTGACAGGCAGATTGAAATGCATTTGCTAGCCCGTTTTCAACGCTTTGAGCGATGCATCAGCAAAGCTCAAATCTTATCACCCGATCCTCACATAGGACTCAATATGCCAGCAAAAAAAGCAACCAAGAAGAAAGCAGTCAAGCGCGGCGCCAAGAAGCGCACAGCAGCAACGGCTGTGAAGTATATCTACGACTTCGGCGACAAGACCGATGGTAATTCGAAGCTTCGCGAGCTTCTCGGCGGCAAGGGAGCAAACCTTGCCGAGATGGCCCGCATCGGCCTGCCCGTGCCTCCCGGCTTCACCATTACAACCGAAGTTTGCACATACTTCTATGACAACGGTCTGAAGTATCCGACCACCCTTGAGAAGGAACTCAAGGCGTCCGTCGCAGTGATCGAAAAGCAACTCGGTAAGAAGCTTGGCGCTGAAAAGAACCCGCTTCTTCTTTCCGTCCGTTCCGGTGCCCGCGAATCCATGCCCGGCATGATGGACACCATCCTGAACCTCGGCTTGAACGACAAGACCGTGAAGGCGCTGGCTGAAGAATCCGGCAACGAAGCGTTCGCTTACGACTGCTACCGCCGCTTCATCCAAATGTACGGTGACGTCGTCATGGGCGTGCAGGCCGTCAACGAAAACGACCATTGCCCGTTTGAAGCTGCTCTTGAAAAGCTTCGTGAAGAAGTCGGTGTCAAGTTCGACAACCAACTGACCGCCGAAAACCTCAAGGAACTGATCAAGCGCTACAAGGAGATCATCAAGAAGCGCACCAAGTCCGCCTTCCCGCAGGATGCCTACGAGCAACTCTGGGGCTCCGTCGGTGCGGTCTTCAAGTCCTGGCAAAACGAACGCGCCATCCTCTACCGCCAAAAGTACGGCATCCCGGCCGCTTGGGGTACTGCGGTGAACGTTCAAGCCATGGTCTTCGGTAACATGGGTGAAGACTGTGCAACCGGTGTTGCCTTCACCCGCGACCCGGCCAACGGTGAAAAGGTCTTCTACGGTGAGTACCTCATCAACGCACAAGGTGAAGACGTTGTCGCAGGTATCCGCACGCCGAACCCGATCGCGAAGCTGAAGGAAGAAATGCCGAATGCGCACGCCGACCTGGAAGCTGTCCGCAAGAAGCTCGAAAAGCACTTCAAGGACATGCAGGACTTCGAGTTCACAGTGCAGAACAACAAGCTCTACATGCTGCAAACCCGTAACGGCAAGCGCACCGGTCTGGCTGCGGTCCGTATCGCGGTTGAGCTCGTGAAGGAAAAGCTGATCAACCAGAAGACTGCACTTCTCAAGATCCCGGCCGACTCCATCTCCAGCCTCCTCGTTGCCGTGTTTGACCCGGCCGCTGAAAAGAAGGCCAAGGTTTTGAGCACAGGCCTCCCCGCTGGCCCTGGTGCTGCCGCCGGTAAGATCTGCTTCACCGCAGAAAAGGCCGAGCAAGTTGCCGCTTCCGGCGGTCACGCAGTACTTTGCCGTGTGGAAACCACACCGGAAGACCTTCGCGGTATGATCGCTGCCGACGGGATCCTCACCTCCCGCGGTGGTGTGTCCTCACACGCTGCGCTGGTTGCCCGTCAAATGAACAAGGTCTGCGTCTGCGGTGCTTCTGAAGTCGTAATCGATTACGGTGCCGGCACACTGACCATCGGTGACACGGTCCTGAATGAAGGTGACGACATCTCCATCAACGGTACTTCCGGTGACATCTATGCCGGTTCCGTGACCACCGCTCCGTCCGAAGTGAACCAGGTTCTCTCCGGCAAGATGAAGGCCAAGGACAGCTACACCTTCCAGCTCTTCGACCAAGTCATGACTTGGGCCGACAAGTATCGCAAGCTGGGTGTTCGCACCAATGCCGACTCCCCGGAGCAAGCTGCCAATGCAGTTTCCTTCGGTGCTGAAGGTATCGGCCTCTGCCGTACCGAGCACATGTTCTTCGAAGGCGACCGTATCACCTTCATGCGTCAGATGATTCTTGCATCCGACGAAAAGGAACGCCGTACAGCCCTCAAGAAGCTCCTGCCCTTCCAGCGCAAGGACTTTACCGGACTGTTCAAGGCCATGGGCGGCCTGCCCGTCACCGTCCGTCTGCTCGACCCGCCACTTCACGAGTTCCTCCCGCACGACGAGTCCTCCAAGCGCGAGCTTGCGAATTCCCTCGGCGTGGATGTGGATGTGATCTCGAATCGTGTCCACGCCCTGCATGAAGCCAACCCGATGCTCGGTCACCGCGGTTGCCGCCTCGGTATCTCCTATCCGGAAATCACCGAAATGCAGGCCCGTGCAATCTTCGAAGCTGCTGCAGCTTGCTACAAGCTGAAGAAGCCGATCAAGGTCGTTCCTGAAGTCATGGTTCCGCTGGTCGGCTTTGCTGATGAGCTCAAGAACCAAGTCGCCGTGATCCACCGCGTTGCTGCGGAAGTCATGGAGAAGAAGAAGGTGAAGTTCGAATACCTCGTCGGTACCATGATCGAAGTGCCGCGTGGCGCTCTGACCGCTGACGAAATCGCCGAAACCGCACAGTTCTTCAGCTTCGGCACCAACGACCTGACCCAAACCGGTCTCGGTATGAGCCGTGACGACGCCGGTTCCTTCCTCGGCAAGTACAAGGAGCTCGACATCATGCCGCAAAATCCGTTCGCGTCCATCGACGCTGCCGGTGTTGGCCAACTCGTCGAGATCGGTGCCGCCAAGGGTCGCAAGACCAACAAGGGTATCAAGCTTGGTATCTGTGGTGAGCACGGTGGTGATCCGGCTTCCATCAACTTCTTCCACCAAGTCGGCCTCAACTACGTCAGCTGCTCGCCGCCGCGCGTTCCGGTTGCACGTCTGGCCGCTGCCCAGGCAGCGCTCAAGTAAGCCGATTCGGTCACGAATTGAATTCAAAAGCCCTCCGGAAACGGAGGGCTTTTTTTGGGTTCATGGTTATTTACCGGGGAACGGCTGCATAAACAGTGATCCTTGATGATTCAAAGGATTTACGTGAAGTCTCATACACTCCATTTTATTTTTCACAACCGCTCCGCTAGAGAGCCCTGTCGGGCGAGGTTGGGGAGAGGAGCTATCCGGTGGCATGACTTTGTTCTCCTCCCCTGCCTCCCTACCTCTAGCGAAGCGGTTGTAAAATTAAGATTCTCTTCATTCCAGTATTCGACGATGCTTTCCCCGGTAAATGGCGAAGAACCTTTTTTTGTGTTGTCGCTCCATTAGCGGGAAGGCCGCAATAGGACATCGAGTTCTCCTGTGCTTGAACCCCTCCACCGCCTTGCGGTCCCCCTCCCCTGCACGCAGGGGAGGAGCTTGAATGATTGCGAGCGACTCAATATGGTCTTATAGAGCAAGAAGCTCCTCCTCTTTTCAAGGGGAGATGGCTCCGCAAAGCGGAGACGGAGGGGTTACAGGTGATCGAAGATACAAGGAGACCAATCCCCTCGTTTACCATCCCGGCAACGCAGCCACGAAAATCCTGAAATCGTAGCACCGAGCAGAATAAGAGTCACAGAGACTTCCCCGAAGCCATCCGTCATAGTCAGCCCCAAAAACATTATCAAAACACCGATCCAAATTCCCGCCATCTGCCTTTATTCTCAGTTAAAATTGCTCATCTGGATTATGTCGAAAATCACGGTCAGTGCGATTAGGATGAGGGGAATCAGAATCAATGCTGCTAGGATTCCAAATGTGATCTTAGCGCTCATGGGAGTCTTGCTGTATTCCTTCTTCCCTTCGGAGTCGCCTTCCATTTCTTTCATAAATCAGTATGATCGGTCACACTTAAAAATCTTACGAACACGGTTTAGCACGACAGCTTTGCCCCATCGACAAGCATCAGGACAGGTGCGAGGCAAACACCTTGTTCGTAGCTTTCTACTAAGTCAGGCAATGGATTGCAACGAAAGACTTATCTAAAACCGTCTAGGCAGGCACCCGCCGACCATTCGACCGTGCCCCTGAACCGGTCAGTCAGGCATCTCCATCCATCTTAATTGACGTTAATTCACGTTCATTCACGGTTCAAAAACGTGGCGTGTTCGCTTGTGGTTCGACTGGCTCACCACCCTGAGCTTGCCGAAGGGTCGCGCACCACAACCGTAGAGAAGCGACGACAGACGCTTCTTCCTCCGCTTCCTTCCGATCCCCAGATCTCCCTCCCCATAGACAATCATTCTAAGGCATTGACAGACTCCGACTTGTCCATTGAATCCAGCCTATCGTCACAAAGGCATGAGCAAAAACGGTTGCTCGAATGAACGGACCGCCGGTCCGAACTAAGGCTTCAAAACGATACACCCTTTACCGACACCGCACCCGATCCCTACGTTTTGGTGCAACCGGGAAGCAGCAAGGTTACGTCCTACCCGCTCCCATCCCATTGAGATACCAGCACCGCAAGGCACAGCAAACATGAGTCAGGAAGAAAACTCGAACGAACCCAACAACCAGATTTCCGTATCCGGCGTCCTGGAGATCCTCCAGAACAAGACCGGCCAGCTGATCGACCCCGCACGTAACGGCAAGACCAAGCCAAGTGACCCCTTCGTCCCGCGCGAGCTGATCAAGCGCTTCAAGCTCAAGCAGGGCAATTTCATCGAGGGCAACGCGATCAAGAACGACCGTTTCCCGAATCCCAAGGTCCGCTATATCGAGAAAGTCGACGGCGCGCCGCTGGAAGACCGCAAGGGCCGTATGAGCTTCCAGCAGATGGTGACCATCGCACCGGACGAGCAAATCCGCCTCGAAGCCAAGGATGGACGCGTCACCACTCGCATCATGGACCTGTTCTGCCCGATCGGCAAAGGCACCCGCGGCCTCATCGTCGCACCGCCCCGCACCGGTAAGACTACCCTGCTCCACGATATCGCCCACGGGGTCATCGAGAACCATCCGGAATGCCATGTGATCGTCCTTCTGGTCGATGAGCGCCCAGAGGAAGTCACCGACTTCAAGCGCAGTGTGGATGCCGAAATTTACGCGTCCTCCAATGATGAGGAGATCACCAACCACCTGCGGCTGGCCGAAATCGCGATCGAGCGCTGCAAACGTCTGGTTGAAGCCGGCAAGGACGTCGTCCTGCTGATGGACTCCATCACCCGCCTGTCCCGCGCCTACAATGCCGCCTCCGGCAAGGGAGGACGCACCATGACCGGCGGTCTCGATATCCGTGCCTTGGAAAAACCGCGCCAGATCTTCTCCGCCGCACGTAACTGCGAAGATGGAGGTAGCCTCACGATTATCGCCACGGCCTTGATCCAGACCGGCAGCAAGATGGACGAGTTGATCTTCCAGGAGTTCAAGGGCACCGGTAACATGGAAATGGTTCTCGACCGCAAGGCCGCCGAGCTCCGCCTCTGGCCCGCAATCAACCTCAATGCTTCGGGCACCCGTAAGGAAGAACTCCTGCTTTCCGGCAAGTACTTGGAAGGCGCCCAGTTCCTCCGCCGTGCGCTCGCCGGCCAGAAGATCGAGGACGCCGCCGAGGCCATGATCGACCGTTTCAGCCAGACCAAGAACAACGACGAATTCCTCAAGCTCCTGGCCCTGAAATAAACGCGCGCATGAATAAAATTCCCCTCCTGAATCAGGAGGGGTGGATCGCGCCCGGCGCGAGACGGGGTGGTTCCGCCATGCCAAAGAGGCCAAAGTTTCACAACTTCGGCTACGATTGATTCACCGCCAACTCCTCCTCCCTGGCACGGCGCAGCTTCATCCGAAGACGGCTGCCAGCAGGGGAGGTGGATTCCGCACAGCGGAAGACGGAGGGGTCCTTTCCACTACTGATAGACAAACCACCTCCCCATCGACCATTCGACTCACTCATGGCAGGCGAAGCTCAGGGACTCCTCCTTAACCAAGGAGGAGAATTAAAAAAGCGACAGTTTGCTGTCCCGTAGAAAAGCGATGACAGTCGCTTCTACTTATCCGATTCCAGCAGGATCTTGTATTCGACGGAATCGACCAGGGCTTCCCAGGTGGCTTCGATGATATTGTCGCTGGCACCCACCGTGCCCCAGATTTCCTCGCCGTCGGTCGACTCGATCTGCACGCGGATAATGGCATCCGCGCCGTGCTGGCTCTCCAGAATGCGCACCTTAAAGTCGATCAGCTCGACATCCATAATTTCGGGGAAGACCGGCGCGATGGCCTTGCGAAGGGCATCGTCGAGGGCGCCGACCGGACCGGTCGCTTCCGCCACGGTGTGGTGGATCTCGTCACCGATCCGGATCTGAACCGTCGCTTCGGAAACCACGCGATTCAACGCAGGTTGGTTGCTGACCATGACCCGGTACCCGATAAGCTCGAAATCCTCCTTTTTATCTTTCAGGAATCGGGCAAGGAGGAGCTTAAAAGAGGCATCCGCCGCTTCGTATTCGTAGCCGCGGAATTCGAGTTCCTTCAGCTCCCCGAGAAAATCCTTTAGCTCGGGCGAACGGGCGTCCAGTTCGACCCCGATTTCCTTTGCCTTCATCATCACACTGCTGCGTCCGGACATGTCCGAGACCAGCACGCGGGTGCGATTGCCGACCAGTTCCGGCTCAATATGCTCGTAACTGTGCTTCACCTTGGCCGCGGCATCCGCATGCACCCCGCCCTTGTGGGCGAAAGCACTGGCTCCGACAAAGGGCGCCTTGATATCCGAGGAGCGGTTGGCCATCTCGTCCACAAAGAGGGAGAGGTCTCGCAACTTACTCAAATGCGGCGCACAGCTGAGCTCGCGCTTCATTTTCAGCACCAGGTTCGGAATAATGGAAGTCAGGTTGGCGTTACCGTTGCGCTCACCCACCCCGTTCATCGTTCCCTGTACCAGAGCAGCACCGGATTCGACCCCGGCGAGGGAAACCGCAACCCCCAGTCCCGAATCATTGTGGCAGTGCATGCCGACCGGAGTGTCGGGGAAATGCGCGCAGACCTTACCCACGATCTCATGCACCTCGCTGACCAGTTTGCCGCCATTGGTGTCACAGAGCGTCAGGCAGACGGCTCCCCCGCGTTTCGCAGCCTCCAGTGTCTGGATGGCGTATTCCGGGTTGTCGCAATATCCGTCGAAGAAGTGTTCGGCATCGTAGATAACCTCCCGGCCGTTCTCAGTCAGGTAACGGACCGAATCTTCAATCATATTGAGATTCTCCTCGGCGGTGGTGCGGAGAATCTCGGTCACATGCAGCAGCCAGGTTTTGCCAAAAATCGTGCAGACCGGCGTGGCCGCCTCCAGCAAGAGTTGCAGCTGCGGATCTTCCGCGGCAGAGAGGCTGGCCCGTCGGGTCGATCCGAATGCGGCGAGCTTCGCATGCTTGAGCTTGAGCTTTTTGGCCTCCTCGAAAAAGGCCATGTCGCGCGGATTCGAGCCCGGCCAACCACCTTCAATGTAATCAATACCAAACTGATCCAGTTTCTCCGCCACGCGGACCTTGCCCGCCACGGTAAACGAAACTCCCTCGCCCTGTGTGCCGTCACGGAGCGTTGTGTCGTAGATCTTGATTGCCTGCGTCATGGTTGGATCAAATGGGAAACCGACGAAAACAATGAATCAGGCCATCGGGGGCAAACCTAAATCGCAGCGCATCCACTTCCCGCCACCCCGGCGCCTTAAGAGAACCCCCCAGGTACAAATAAGGCCTTATTTGGGACAGCTACTGCCGTTTGAGTTCTGGCCTACGCTGTGCTTACTTTAAGCAACTGAGGGATTATAAAGGTTTTCCGAGGTTTATCAGTATTAGCATCGCATAATGGCGCCATATTCGTCTATTCGCGGCTAGTAGTCACATCCTACTCACTCTCATGCGGATATTCTTACTCTTCGTCCTGGCAGGGTCCGCCCTGGCCCAGCAGGAACGCAGTCTGATCGACTTCGAAGCGGTCAGTGCGATCGCGGCTGAACGTATTCAAATGGAACGGCCGGAAGCGTCGGCCAAGCTGCCTCAGGCGCTCGCGGAGCTCGATTACGACGACTATCGCAATATCCGTTTTCGCCCCTCCGAAGCCCTCTGGTGGAACGACCCGCTCCCCTTCCGCGTCGAGTTTTTCCACTTGGGACACATCTACCACGACGCCATCCGTATCTTCGAAACCAGCGACACGCACGTGCAGGAGATTCCCTTTCTGGAAACCGCCTTCAACTACGAGAAGAGCGCCTACAAGCCCGGGTTTCTGCGAAATCCGCAAGGTTACGCCGGGATCCGCGTCAAGTACCCGCTCAATCGTAAAGACGTCTATGACGACCTGATTGTCTTTCTCGGAGCCTCTTATTTCCGTGCCCTCGGCAAAGGTCAGGCCTATGGACTCTCCTTGCGTGGCCTGAGCATGGACACACTCGGGAAGAAGGAGGAATTTCCCCGCTTCACGGAACTGTGGCTGAAGAAACCCAAGCCCGAGGAAGAAAGCCTGACCCTCTTCGCCTTGCTCGAAGGAAAACGTGTCACCGGCGCCTACCAGTTCACGGTTCACCCGAATGGAAGCACCCGGATTGACGTACGCGCCAGGCTCTTTTTCCGCAAGGGCGGGGCCGATGTGGTCGGCATCGCTCCCATCACAAGCATGTTTGTGTTTGGCGAGAACACCAACCACGACTACCAGGACTGGCGTCCGGAAGTCCACGACTCCGACGGCCTGCTAATCCACGCCGACAGGGAATGGACCTGGCATACGCTCGAGAACCTGCCAGGACGCTACTCCCGGAAATTCCCAGCCGCCAAACTCCGCGGCTTCGGCTTGATGCAAAGGGACCGGCAATTCCGAAACTACAAGGATCTGGAAGCCAACTACGAACACCGCCCCTCGGCCTGGATCACTCCGAACCGCCAATTCCCGATGGGCTCCGTCGTACTCTATACCTTCGGGACCGCGACCGAGGCGACGGACAATGTAACCGCATTCTGGATGCCCGACCTTGCCGAGGACGAAACCGGCCCGATCGACTTGGACTACACAATTTCAATGCTGTTAAAACCGCCTCCGTCGGAAATGGCCCGCGTGGTGGAGACCCGGGTGGGTCGCCGTACTTTGGACCCCGATGCCACCACCGTCATTATCGAATTCACCCGGCCTGAATCACTACTGGCCGAGGAGATCAGTCGCCTCTCACTCGGGTTCGACTGGGGTGAAGCGGAGGTACTGGAAAATCCAGTCATCCAATACAACGTATCGGAGGACCGAATACGCGTCTTCGCCCACTTCAAAACACCCGCGGGCCTTCAGCGCCAAAAGCCCTATGAAATGTCCGCCCAACTCCTGCGCGAAGGCCACCAGGTCTCCGAACGCTGGTCCTACTCATGGCTCCCCTAGTCCAGAACGACCCACGCATTCAGCAGGCTGACACCGACCTGGCTTACCAGCGGGTCGAGGCCATCCTGCGCGCCTATGGGATCCGGCATGCTGCAGTCCGCGGCCTGCATACGCAGCGTATCCTGTTCGAAGCCCTGGATGCTAAAACGAGGAACAACAATCCAAAAGCTCTGGATGCCATCGCAGCCGACCGCACGCTCGATGAAATCGAAGCGGGCCTCGCACGGATCAGCCCGGAACTGGTGGATGGAGCAGACAAGATCGACACGAACAAGCTCCTACTGGCAATCCGGCGTGCCCAAGTCCCGGCCCGACAACCCGAGGTACTGATCGAAGGCGCCCCGCTAGGCCCCGAAGACACACAGCAATTAAGAGATCTCTACCGCCTGCAACTTGTGCCCGAGTTGCGACGCCGCTCGATGGGTGCCCCCACCCTTCGATTTGAAACCATTGAGGATGTCGCCACCACCACCACGGCAGTCTTCGGCCGGGTCCCTTTGCTCCGTAAACTCGGACCAGCCCTGCTGCTCATCCTCATGGTCTGGATCGTCTATATCTTTTCAAAATGAGCGCGAAACCAAAGACACCGAGTTGCCATTTCCGCCGGATCTTGTTTTTCGGGACCTTTAGCATGCTCGTGCTGGTCAGCAGCCTGCTTTTCATCGACTGGCTACACCGAACCGGCATGACCCCGGCCAAATGGACCCTCTTCGCACTTTACTTTATCCTGACTTCCGGCCTGGCATTCGGGTTTTCACAATCCCTCTTTGGCTTTCTGGTCCTCCTGTTCCGGAGAGACCGGATACGCATCTCCCGTCAATTCAAGCTGTCGGACGAAACCGGCGGGGATGAACTGAAATCGAGGGTCGCCTTGCTCTTCCCCGTCTACAACGAGGACCCCGTACGCTTCTACAACGGCATCGAGGCAACGTACCTGGCTCTGAAGGAAAGCGGCCGATTGGAGCATTTCACGTTCTGTATCCTGAGCGACTCGACCAATCCCAACCGCTGGATCGAAGAGGAGAGCCTCTGGCAGGAACTGACCAACAAGTACAATGCCCACGGACAGATCATCTATCGCCACCGCATCTCGAACCTGAACCAGAAAAGCGGCAACATCAGTGATTTCTGCCGTCGATGGGGGTCCCACTTCGACTACATGATCTGCTTCGACGCCGACAGCCTCATGTCGGCACAGTGTATCCTCAAACTGGTACACCTCATGGAGATGAACCCGGAAGTCGGCATCATACAAACCGCCCCCTCTCTGTTTGGTGCAGAAACACTCTTCGCCCGTTTCCAACAATTCGCCAATCGCATTCACGGTGAGATCAGTTCGGCCGGATTGAATTTCTGGCAGCAAAGCGAAGGCAACTACTGGGGCCACAATGCCATCATCCGTATCCAGCCATTCATCGAATATTGCAGCCTGCCGGAGTTGCCCGGACCACGCCCATTGGGCGGGCGAGTCCTGAGCCATGACTTTGTCGAAGCGGCCCTCATGCGGAAAGCCGGCTATGAGGTCTGGCTCGCCTACGACATCGGCGACAGCTTCGAGGAACTACCGCCCACCCTCCTTGATTTCGCCCAACGCGACCGACGCTGGTGCCAGGGCAACCTGCAGCACGGATGGATCGCCTTGTTCGGACACATTCCTTTCCTCAACCGCGTACACATGCTCAACGGCATCTACTCGTATCTGGCGGCACCGCTCTGGCTCCTGTTCCTCGGGATCAGCACAATGGCCGCCTACAGCTGGGAAAGCAGCGGCCTCACCCTTCTCATACGCCCCGCGCTCCTGCCCTTCTCTCCCAACAAGCTGACGGATCATATGCTGGTCATTCTCGCACTCACGCTCAGCATGATTTTTCTTCCTAAGCTCTTCGCGATCCTCCGCCTTGCGGTGGAACCGGACTTTCGCAGGCGTTTCGGAGGCGGGCTCAAGGCAGCGGCCTCCGTACTAATGGAAGTCCTCTTCTTCACATTGCTGGCCCCCAGCCTGATGTTGTTTCACAGTGCCTTTGTCGTCGCGATTCTGACCGGTAACAAAGTCAGTTGGCGGGCGCAGAACCGGAATGCGGCCCACACCACCTGGATGGCCGCCTGTCAGGCCCACATCGGACACAGCCTGATCGGCCTGCTCTGGGCGGTACTCGCATGGAAGATCGACCCGTCCCTCATGTTCTGGATGAGTCCCATTCTCTTCGGCTGGCTGATGGCCATTCCGCTCTCCGTCTTCTCCAGCCATACCGATGCCTCCTTCTGGCTGAAGTCCAATGGCTACCTAGTCACTCCCGAGGAAATACACAAAACACACATTATCGATCTCCTGGATCAATGCGCAGACATGCGGGTCGAGCACCCCGTACCGATTGAGATACTCCGCGATGATTTCGGCCTCATTCAAGCCATTCTTGACCCATATATCAATGCCCTCCACCTCGACTTCCTACCCCGCCGGCGAAACCAGACGTCCGAGACCCGCACCAACCTCGAAGCCCTGGGCCAGAAACTGATCGACTCAGGGGCCCCCGCGCTCAGTACCGATGAGAAAATCCGCCTGCTCAACGATCCGAAATCCATGCGACAATTGCACCGCCGGATCTGGACCATGACTGAAAGCAAACTGCACAACTGGTGGCGTCTGGCCCTGAGCCGCTATAGCCGCCGTAGCCTCTTTGTCGCCGAACTCGATGGTCCCGCCCGCACGATCTAGACAGGCCTTCGATCGCCTATGAAAAAAGTTTACGCTTGTATCGTTCAATGCCGACCAACGAAAGCTCAGTGAATATGTGAAATTCCGTATCAAGTCATCAATCAAAACAGTCACAGCAAGGTGCTTCTGCGCTGGTTTGAGCCCAACCAGCCGGACGTCATCCTGACTGACACGGACGACCCGGCGATGGGACTTCTCACCAAGATGGGCCTCAAAGTGCCTGAAGACATTGGCTGTGCCTGGCTGAGCCTGGGCGAAAACGAGGCCACCCGCTCCGGCATCGACCAGAATGGGAAACTCATCGGGCAAACCGCGATCGATTTTCTAATCGGCATGCTGCAACGCGGCGAGCGCGGAATCCCGGAGACACCAATCCGAATGTTGGTCGAGGGATCATGGATCCAGGGCGTGACCTTGCGCGCCCCCGCACAAAGCTAGAGTAGCCCAAACTCGAATGCCCCGGCACAATTCGACTAGTCCCCAATGCCCCTAGATTGATTGGAGCCCTGGCTTAAGCGATGATGCCCCATAAGGACTTCAAGCGGACAGGACAAACGCAGCCCATCACAGGCAGTGAGACTGGTGACACGTAATCGGAATGGCACTACTTTAAGCTTCTTATCGTAGTGGCGACTTCAGTCGCCATCGAGCCGAGGTGGCTTAGGATGCTGAATATGGCAGCTAAAGCAGCCACTACGAGCGACGCTTTGTTGCAATAGGAACCCTTCAATTTGTCCTTAAAGTAGTGCCATTCACACGTAATCGCCCCTTGCACCAAGCTGTAAATGACTATTATGTGGCATCGTTTCCACAAAAAAAGACCAACGGTCTATCCGCGAGATCAAAAAGCCAGAAATCCTCTAATTATTAGACCAAAGAGAGTATTTCCGGATTCTACTTTTGCCAATTAGAAGAAGACATATTTTATATTGACAAAAATATTGTGGCAACGTTTCCATACATACCAGCATATTTTGAGTAATATGTGTTTCGCCCGAAACCGTCCCCATCTACAGGGACCCCTCCCCTAAAAAATCATGAAAACATACCTCCAGATACTCGCACTCTCTGCACTCCCCCTGTCCGCCCAACCCACTACTGAATCTCCCTACCTGTTTGGCGACTGGGGCGGTCTCCGTTCCGGACTCGAAAACCAAGGCATCACCGTACGTACTCACACGATCTTTGACGTCTACGACGACTTCTCCGGCGCGGCGGAAGACGGTACCGGTTACTTTTGGCGGCAACGGCTCTCCGCCGACTTCGACCTCGAAAAGATGCTGGGCTGGGAAAACAGCTATATCTCAATCAGTGGCGTCCATCAGGATGGTAAAAACTATAACCGCACGGTGTTCGGCGTCTTCACCAACCCGAGCTCCATGGAAGGACCGCAGGACACACGCCTGGCGAACATCTACTTCGGTCAGGACCTGCTCGACGGAGCACTGAGCTATAAGGTCGGTAAAATCGACGGCGTCGGCGAGTTCGGCGTCCAAGACTACGGCAGCACCTTCATGAACGATGAGCTTTCCTACGTGCCCAATATCATTTTTGGCGCAGGTATCCCCTGGGACCCGGCGCAAAAGCTTGGCGCAGTGGTCACCTACCGCCCGACCAACGGTGGACTCTACCTGAAAGGCGGCGTTTACGACAGCAGTGACTACGACCCGGTTCAATACGACAGCACCGGCCTCAATTTTGATTGGCACGGTCCGGTCGCCTATGGGGCAGAAATCGGCTACACATCCGCAGAAGGCACCGAAAAGCCGGGCTTTATCAAACTCGGCGCCCACTACAACACCGGCTCTTTCGGCCGCTATCTGAAAGACGATGCCGACAACAACTATCTCGTCTACCTCAATGCGGGTCGCACGCTCTACAATCTCAACAGTGACGGCTCACGCCATGTGGACGCATCGCTGTCCATCGGCCATGCCCCCGAAGACAGGAACCTCTACAAAAATGAAATCACCGCCATCCTCCGCGCGGTCGGTCCCTTCAATAGCCGCCCCAACGATGAAGTCGGGCTCGGCCTGATTGCCGCCCTCATCAGCGATGATTACTCGAAAGCCTCCGAAAACAGCGGCGGGCCGAAGTCCTCCGAGGAATACACCGCCGAGCTGACCTACAAGGCAGCGGTGACGCCTTGGCTCACCCTCCAGCCCAGCTTTCAAGTCGTCATGAATCCGGCCGGCAACACTGACCGTAGTACCGTGTGGATCGCCGGTCTCCGCGCCAAGATCAGCTATTAGTCCTTTTTGTTGTTCAGACAAAATACCCTAGACATCCGCCCTGTCGTGTCATGCACGGCAGGGCTTTTTTGGTTCCTCCTCATTTTCGGGCAATGCCCCTAAAAATGAGGAGGATTCTGCGAACCACGCAAGCGGGACACGCCACGCCGGCTCGTGCGGGCGTAGAGCAACGAAGCCCCAAGGAACGAAGGCGGGCACGCCACGCCGTAGGAACGAAGGCGGGACACGCCACGCCGTAGGAACGAAGGCGGGACACGCCACACCAGCTGCATTGCTAGAAAATCATTCTGCCTCACCCACACGGTTGTAGGAATGATCCTGTCAGTAATCATTCTGTTTCCCAAAGCGCCGTTGTAAGCATCATTCTGCCTAAAATCATTCTGCCGACCTCGACAGTGTTGTAAGCATTATCCTGGCCGGTCCTGAGCGCGCCTGTCATGAGCGTGCCGAATGGTCGAAGCGCAGGAATGGCCGCAATCTCGACTTAGCTAGCGTGGCCCCAAAGCCGACTCGCGCACAATCAGCTCACCACGCAAAATCATCTCGCTGACCTGACGCTCGGGGTCTTCAATTCGCTTGAGCAGGAGATCGGTCGCGGCTTCACCGATCAAGGCCGCCGGTTGCCGGATCACCGTGACCGCGGGCTCCACAAAACTCGCCCAGGACGGATCGTCAAAGCTAACGAAGCCGAATTCAGAGGGCTTGCGCCGCCCCCCCAGACGAAGCTCACGATACGCGCCACTGGCAATCAAGGCATTCCCACAAAAAAAGGCATCGACTTCCGGATCTTCCTCCAAGGCCTGTCGCACCAGCTTGGCCCCCGCCTCTTCGGTCGGAGCGGACTGATACACCTTGGCCAAGAGTGACGGGTTCCCGGCAAAGGCCGCCTTAAAGCCCTCGACACGCGTGCTGGTGGTATAGCTGTTGCTCCCACCAAAGATGCCTGCCACACGGCGGTAGCCGCCCTCGACCAAGCATTCAGCCAAACGCTTGGAGGAATCCGCATTATCGACCAAAACGGAATCCAACTTCACGTCCGCCATCTTGCGGTCGACACAAACAACTGGGGGCAAGGCGCTGAAATCGATCGACTTGTTTTTCCAGCAGGTCGGCGAAAAAACAATTCCCGCCACCTGCTCTTCCTGCATCAGTTCCAGATAAAGCGCTTCCTTACGCTCGTCCTCCTCCGTACTACAAATTAAAACAGTATATCCATTGGCCATCGCCGTACGCTCAATCGACGAACTGACCTCCGCAAAGAACGGCATTCGTATATCAGAAACCAGCAGTCCGATCACCGTTGACCGGCGGGCCCTCAGACTGCGCGCGACACGGTTTGGCCGATAATTCAACTGCTTCGCCGCAGCTTCCACTTTCCGGCGGGATTCCTCACTGATATACCCGTTACCAGATAACACTCTCGATACCGTCGAAATGGAACAACCAGCCAATCGGGCAACATCTTTGATGGATCGGGACATGTATGACATCGTTTACAGATATCCCTCAAATGGAAAGTAATTTCATCGAATTCTCCCGGATAAGTATGCATAATATCCGATGAAAATCGTCGCCGAGGACCAGCAGGTCTCCCTCGAAAACATTACGGAGATCACTTCCGAAAACCGCTTTCTAATCGTGAAGAGTAAGCATAAAAACGGACGCTATTACCGGAGCGTTGTTTATGCCGGTAGTATTCTTCTCCTGACGGAAAGCCCACGCAGAGAATCAGGCCGCGCACTGCGCAGAACCGGACCACCGACATGTCCCGCCGTAGCCGTAGCATAGGCGGAAGGCGCCCCCCCCCGCAATCTGCCTGAAATGTAAATTGCCACAAAAAAGCCCCGCTGCTTGCGAGGCTTTAATGGTACCCAGAGTGGGGGTCGAACCCACACTCCCGAAGGAACCAGATTTTGAGTCTAGTTCTCATTGTTGATGATCAAAGACTTACAATTGATGAGTTTTACATGTTGAACCAAATTCGGGGCAAAATGGGGCTGAATGGGGAAAGTTTAGAAGAATAGACATGCAATGAATCTTTCTGTGATCTCTAGAAAATCACACGAAAATCCTCTGATTGCATCAGTATCACCTCGACTACCAACGCGAGAACAGCACATCACCACTCTAGTTGAGCTCCATGCAGTTTTAGCCAGTTTCGGGCTTTTTGCCAACTTGGCACATGAACAGCCACAATATTCCAGAAATCTTGTGAGTGGTTTGGTTCCAGCACATGAGCGAGTTCATGAACAATTAGGTAGTCCACCACGATCATCGGAGCTTGGATTATTCTCCAATTAAACGAAAGTGTTCCTCTTGGCGTGCATGATCCCCAGCGATACCTTAGATCACGGACCCAGATCCGGGAGAAATCGACGCCCATCTCTGTAGCTAACGATGCGATTCGAGGTCCCATTCTTCTCCTAGCCTCAGCAAGATACCAATTCCGGAAGAGAGTGTCGCCGCTAGTCCTATCGGAGACTGCCATCTGAAAGTTCTTACCACATAACTTCACCTCTCCACTAGCGTCGTGAGTCAGAGTAAGGCCATAATGTTGCCCAAGAAAAAGGAATGTCTCACCGGTGACATATTCTTTTCTCGGTGCTGGGTCGGGATATTTGTGAGGGTCGCGTAGCTTCTGCCAGATCCAATATCGCTTACTTTCAACTGCAGCTAGAACAGAATTCTCGCTGGCCTGTTTCGGAGCGCGGACGACAACTTTTCGATCACGTTCGACCGTGATTTGAATGGACTTTCGCGCAGAGCGAACCACCTCATATTTCAACGTCATGGTCTAATCACCAGTTTGTGGTTTAGCCGCGCCCACTCCATGATACGGGAAATAATGGTGGCCTTCTTGTCCCACATTGGACCGAAATTCACAAAATCCTCACCTATCAGAATCTTCTGTAACTCTCCTTTTAACCGAGCCTGTTTTGCGGGCGCGCCCCAGAAACCAGCTTGTCGAACTTCAGTTTGGACTGTCTGGAAAACCAGCTGAGTCAAGTTCACCAGTTTGGCGATCTGCTCCTCGTCTGGTGGCGTTTCCCCAAAGAGCTCGGCCTTGATGATTCGGAAAATCCGCATCCCGCGCTTCCGATCCAGCCCATGAGTTTCCTCCTGCTCCTTCGCCATGAGCTTTTGGCGGAGCTTCTCCATTTCTTTCCAGATGGCGTCCCAATTTCCTGCGAACTCCTGCAAGATGCGCTCCAGCTCCTGGGCGAATGAAGCGAAGAGCTCAGGATCCTCATCGTAATTGACTTCGATGTGGTGACGAACTGCGTGTTCCACCTCGGCCGCTTTAGTCTTGGAGCGGTTGCGTTGTGCAGCCTGTTTCTGGAACTCAGGATCGAACACCGATATCGGTGCGACCTTCTGCTCGATGCCCTGGGACTCCAGAAACTCGTCGGTGATCGCCCTCAGCTTCTTCGGAACGCCCTTCATACTCAGCCGGTCGTCCTTCAAGAACTGGCTGGCGAGTTCGTTCACGGCCCCGAGGCGTTGGTAGGTATGGAAATAGTCGAGCGCCTCGGCTCTTGGCAGCGCCTTGTTGAAGGCATGCGTCAGCTTCCGAAACGCCGTCAGGTATTCGAAGCGGATGTCTTCATCGTAGAATAGATCGTAAAATGCCTCTGTCTCGGTTGTGTCCGACAAGCCATTCCTGGCCAGGATCTCCAGAGTCTCATCCAAGGCCTGTTTGAGATCCCCGATCAATTCCGAGGCTGGCGTCAGGCACTCGATCACTTCCTGCTGCTCCTTCTGAGCGTATGCATCGAGCGCCTTGCGCAGGTTGTTGCCCACTCCGACGTAATCGACGACAAACCCGCAGTCCTTGCCTTCGTCATACACGCGATTCACCCGTGCGATGGCCTGAAGCAATCCATGATCCTTGATCACGCGGTCGAGGTAGAGCACCTGCTCGACTGGCGCATCGAAGCCCGTGACCAACATCTCTGTCACCACCACTATGCCGATCCGCCCATTGAGGGTCTCGCCTCCAGAGTTCTCTTCGGCCTCGAAGGGCATCTTGAATCGCTTCACCGACTTTTCGATGTCCACGTTTCGCATCGCGTCCTTGATCTCGGCCTCGTCATTGTTCCCCCAGGTAATGACCAAAGCCACCTCCACGGCGTTCAGTTCATCGGCGTTCACCTGGAGGGGATTGTCCTCCGCCAGAGACTTCACCTCTTCTGCTATCGCCTCCCTCAAGGCCTCAGCGTAGCGCACCGCAGCGATACGCGAGTTGGCAACCACCTGAGCCTTGTAGCCTCCTGGAAACACTTGTCGCGCAAAGTGCCGCACCATGTCGCGAGCCTTGGCCTCGATGGTGGTCTTCGCGTCAAGATACGCATCACGAGTTCCGTGGCCGAGAATCTGCAGGCGTTCATCCAGCCGATATTCGGAAAAGACATCCTGGAACTTGGCGTCCATTGCCTTCGCGTCAGAGACGCTCGCGGAGTGGGTGCGACCTTCATACACGATCTCCAGAGTCACACCGTCCTCCTGCGCCTGCCGCATCGTGTAGTAATCGATGTAGGCACCGAATGTCCGCTCCGTCTTTTCGATCGGAGTGCCGGTATAGGCGACATTGGTCGCGTTGGGCATGGCCCGCTCCAGATTCGCTTTGAGCAGCCCGTATTGAGTTCGGTGCGCCTCGTCGATCATGATGAGGATCTTCGGGCTCGCGTTCAGGACGGGAAAAATCGCCTTCAGATCTCGTTCCTGAAACTTCTGCACCATCGCCATGACGCAATTGGAGGATGGGTCACGAATCAATTCTTTGAGGTGCGAGATATTCTCTGCCGCAACGACTGTCTGCCCGATGCTCTGGCTCGTCTCGCTCAATTGTTCTTCCAACTGCGTCCGGTCGGTCACAAACACCACCTTCCAATCAAGTAAGGCATTCCGGCGTCGAAGCTCCCGCACGACGAATACCATCGTCAGCGATTTCCCCGATCCCTGCGTATGCCAGACGATTCCACCACGTTGGGCGGGGGTCTCGCCATTGGTCATGCGTTCAAGCACCTTGTGAACGGCGCGAAATTGCTGGTAGCGAGCCACCACTTTCCGGGTGCGTCCCCGGGCATCCGTCGTGAAGAGGGTGAAGGATTGCAGCAGCGAAAGCAGGTTCTTGTGCGCACACATCCCGGCGGTAAGCCGGGCCTGATCGCAGGGAGATCCGGCCGAGCCTTCCTTGGCGGTTTGTTCAGCCACCTCATCCAACGAGAACGGCCAAGGATCGCTCCAGCGGTAAAAGTGCCGTTCCGTGTGCGTGGTGATCGTGCCGAACTTCGCCTGTTCGCGACAGGTTGCCACCACGAACTGGTTGTAGAAGAACAGTGCCGCGTTGCCTTCGCCGGTCGCGCCCCTTTGTTCGCTGTAACGGAGAAGCTGGTCGATTGCTTCCGCGATGGGTTCCTCGACCTTCGGGCTCTTGCACTCGATCACCACGATGGGGAGCCCGTTCAGGAAAAGCACCACATCCGGAATGATATGCTGGTCTCGACCTGGAATCTTCACTTTCAGCTGACTCACCGCCAGCCAGTCGTTCTTGGTGGAATTGGGAGAGAAATCCACTATCCGCACCGTCGGGCTGGGCTCGCCGGCCTTCCTGTTCTCAGCAACGCCGATGCCTTCGGTGATCCACGTCAGAACCTGCTTGTTGCTCTCGATGAGCGACGGACTTTGAAAATCGCACAAGCGCCGCACCACTTCCTCCACCTGATCCGGCTCGATCCAATCGTTGATTCTGACAATGGCGTCGGTGAGGCGCTTCTCCAGCACCACTTGGGAGAAGTCCCGCCGCCCCGTTTCGGCCGCGGTCTGGGAGTGCATCTCCAGCCGGAGCACGGTCCAGTCCAGCTTGGCAAGATGCTCCAATAGCGGTTCTTCTACGTGATTCTTCTCGTCGAGTTGGAGGTCTTTGCGGTTTGACTCCCCTGCGACAAACGGACCCAATTCCTTGCGTTCAGATCGGGGATTTTTGAGAAGACGTGCGGTTGCCTTCTCCGCCTTAAGAATGGCCTCCTGGTCGCCGATAAACCTTGCCGCCTCTGCGTAAATGAAAGGAAACCTCCAAAGATTGATCAACTCATCTCGGACAACCGTTTCGACAGCGGTTCTCTTTCCGATCACGAACTCACCGTCAGTCCGTTGAAAGCTGAACAGCATTTCTGAGCCAATCTCAGAATAAACAGTTTGATACCCAATCCCGCCGATTGGTCCCGCTTGCAATTCATCCCGATCTGCATCACACGGGAAAAATCTCGTAACGAGACCTGCATCAGATGCTTCTTGCACACAAAGCACCCCTGAATCGTTTGAAAAAATACAAATAGCAAACCCCGGAGGCTCATGGCGAGCACGATATAGCCCGACTAGTTCGTGTTGTTGGGAAGCGTTCATATCCGGTGAGTCCGTAGATACTGCTCCCTTACGGCACGCCTAATGTCGGAATAGTATTCGATAGGGGGAGCTGCATGATAAACGTCGTATGGAAGCGGGTCACATTTCCATTCGGTGAAAATGGTTGATCTGATTTCGGGATCTTCGAGAAGCTCAGATGGTAGGGAAACGTAAAGCAACGAGTCGATAAGCCCCACTGGCCCCATGACTTGCACTTCGATGGCGGACATGCGGTCGTCGCATGTTGTCAAGGTCGGATTTTGAATCAGGCGATGCCAGCGATCGGCTACCTCGCCTGCTGGAAATGAAGGTGTGACCGCAGGCTCTAACTGAGTAGTAAAGTAATTTTTGTTTGTTCCGTAAATCAATGGAATGAGGCGCCGGGCGCTATCAATCGTCGGATCCAGCTCGAGGAATGTGAGCTCCGTTTTCGCGACATGCGGTTCCAACAGACCCAAATGCACAGCACCAGAGTCACAGGCGAACATACGCCGAATTGTAGATGATACTGTCCCGGGACGGAAAACGAGACCAATTGGGCAAAGCTCAAGACCGGAACCTGGATCGCGGCCCAAAAGTGAGCGGTAAGCAGGACGCCCATAAAAAAAGTAGACAACGGGCTCACAAAATACATCGCAGTCTGGCTCGCGGAGTTGATGCGTTGCCCTTAACTCATCCAATTTCTTGCGCTGGGTCGTGTGGACGAGTGGCAATTCCTCCGCTGTGGCGGTTTCGGCTGTAACAATTTCTCGGAGGGTTGGCATAGTCGAGCTATAAGGTGGCGGGAATCAGTGGAGTGACAGACATGTCGCCAGTCAGCAGGTCATGCATCAGGCCGGATTTCAGGCGGCGGAGTTTAGTGAGTTGTGCTACCTGCGCTCTAACCGTTACATCGTGCTGATTGAGGATTACACCGATGCGATGTTGCTCGTCAGTCGAGCGAGGAATCGCAACCGGAGCTCGGCGCAAATCTGTCAGCGTGATCTCGGCAAAGGTTGTGCCCTTCGATTGAAGTTGCAGTTCGTTTTGCGTATTCATCGAGCGCAACGCCCAAAGAAGGAATGCGGCATCTACATCGGCGGCTGGAGAAATGCGGGCCGTGCCTTGTGTTAGGTTAGCGCCGTCCAACTCAGGCGGCACCTGCAAAACCTTTCCAATGGTCGCTCGAATCGCACAGACGATTTCACCTGCTCTCACCTCGGATCGTTTGAAGCGAGCTGCGATCTCAGGAGACGTGCAGAGCATCTGATCTCGAACAAGTTTGTCGCCGCTCATGTCGCCGGTTCGGATGTATGGGATGCCGCCCTGGACGTGGGGACCCGCCTGAACAATCCCGTATGTAATCGTCTCCTTCGTGCATGCTGCCAGCTCCCTGACATCCCACTCATCTGGAATCGGCCCGAATCCAGATGACTTGAATTCGTGGGTCAAGGGATCGCGGAGTTGTCCTTGGGAATCAAGGCCGCGGGTGAGGAGGTCATGCATCAGCCCCGTCTTGATCCGCTGCTGCTTCGCCAGCAGGGCTTCGGTTTGTTCGATGGCGTGGTCAACCTTGAGAAGAACCTTGGCTGCAGCTGCTTGTTCTAGAGGGCCTCCCTCAAAAACTGAACGGGAGAGGAGAACCTCCTTATCGACATGAGGAATACCTGATCCGGCTGTCCGTCCCTTGAGTTCTGGCTCAAAACGCTTCAGATCGTAGTAGAGGTAGTCCCGATTGGTGAGCTCCTCATCGAAATCAAAGGCTACCATAGTCGAACTGAGAACGCCTGCACGCGCGCGGAAGAACTCGCCTGCATTGGATCCGTCCCAAAGGAGAATTAATTCGCCACCATTGAGAACGACATCTTTTGCAGTCGGTTCTGCCATTTCCTCGATCTCGCCGGTCCGCAGGTAGTGTGGCGACAGCACGGGAAGTCTTCCGTGAGGGCCCGTCTTAGGTGGCTTTCCCTTCCGGTATGTGACGATGGATCCAAGTGTCTTCATGCGTAACCCAAGGTTGTAAGGAATCCCTGCAATTCCGTGAGCGTCTCTTGTCTCGCCGCCTCCATCGTTTCCCCGCTGGTAGCATATTTCGCAAACAGGTTTTCAAAGATGGCGAACAAGGCACGTTCCTCTGCCTGCACGTAGCGTTGGAGACAACCGGCGACGAGGTCATGGTGCTTTTGAAGGATCAACTCCCGAGCCTCTTCCGTCGTGATCACGCCACCGATCTCGTGAACCAGCGCGTGGTAGCTGGCGATGATGACCTTCAGCGTTTCGACGTCCGCGGCGAGTGCTTTGCGCTTCTTGAGTTGCGCCTTCTCGGCCGCAGTGGGCTTGGGCGCTCCCTTGACGCGTCGGGCGGGTGTTTCGGGTGGGCCACCGGCAGCCGCCAGCTCGGACTCGGCTGCGGCGAGCAGCTCTGTGCGTTCCTCCAGCTTGTCCTCGATGCCGAATAGCTTGAACTCGACTTTCAGGGCAAGCTCCTCAGTCAGGCGCTTGAGTTCATCCTTGTGACTCTTGAGTGAAGACTCGGCTGCTTTGATGGCGTCCAGTGCCTCACGGAAGTCGCGGGTCGATTCCGATTCATCGTCGCCGATTTCGTTGTTGAGCTCGGTCTTCATCGAGGCCGCTGTGACGGACTCACCTTCTTCCGGTTCGTATTCGAGGACGGACTGTGCGTTCTCCACTGCCTCTGCCAACGTGGCCTCTGTTTCGGCGATTAGTTGTTCCCTCTCCGTGATCGCATTCCGCTCGGCGGCGAAAAAGCGATCGATGACCATTGACTCTGGAATCAGCGTGGGAGCCCAGCCAATCGAGGTGATGGTCTTGAGATCATACTTGATACCTTCCCACCAGTTCACGAAGACACCGCGGGACTGGTAGTCATCCAGGACGCCGAGGGGCACGAGCACTTGCACGAGTTGATCAAGCAGTGTTGACCGCACCTGTGGCAAGCGGGCATCGGTGAGGGTCACGAAGGAGCCGTCGCCTTCCTGCACTACGGCAGCCTCAGTTTGAGGAGCCAGCGCAGAGAAATCGTCGCGAGCTGTTTGCCACCAACCAGACAGAGCTTCGTTCAGCCGAGTGCGGGTGGCCTCAATCTCCGGCTGACTTTCCACCCGCGCCCGCACTTCGGCAGAGCTGGTGAGTTCGGCTTTGAAGGAGAGGCGTTGCTCATCGAGGTCATCAAGCACGCAGGCGACGGAGAGATTGAATTTCCCAAGCTGTCGAACCGCAGCAGGTGTCTCCACTTCGCCACGGGGCACACCGCCGATCAAGTGGCAGCGAACATCTTCTGGCTCGGGCGGTGGGGTGTTGTCAACGTAGCGGCGGAGGTTGAGGTTCCAATCGTGCTCGTTCTCGATGACTGAGAGCGGCACGCGTTTGGAATACTTGTCCTCCTCGATTCGGTTCTGGAAAACGTGGACGATCTTTTCGATGTCCTCGGGGCGAAGCTGGTTCTGCTTTTTCCCTTCAGCGAACTCGCGGTCGGCGTTGATGAGAAAGACGTGGTCGCGCTCCTGGTCGGGGATCGACTTATTGAGGATGATGATAACGGCTGGAATGCCGGTGCCGTAGAACAACTTGGGCGGCAAGCCGATGATGGCCTCGATCACCCGTGCCCTGAGCAAGGCCATGCGAATCTCCCGCTCCTTGCGCCCGCGGAAGAGAACGCCATGAGGCATGACCACCGCGCCCCGCCCGGTGCTCTTCAAGCTGGCTAACATGTGCTGAAGGAACATGAGGTCCGCCTTCTTCCCCGTCTGCGGAGCGTGCCCATACTGGAAGCGCTCCGGGCGCTTACAGCGGGAGAGCGTCCAGTTTTGAGCGAAGGGCGGATTGGCGATTACGCGGTCAGCTAGAATGAGCTGACCGTCCTTTTCGTTGTGAGGCTCCTCCAACACGTTGCCGAACTCGATGTGCGACGACTGCAGGTTGTGGAGGATGAGGTTCATCTTGGCGATGGATACCGCGCCGCCGTCGCTGTCCTGACCATGGAAATCGAGGTCGGTGCCGTCGCCACCCTGTTCGCTGACATATTGACTGCACTGAATAAGCATACCTCCGGAACCGACCGTTGGGTCATAGATCGTCATGCGTGGCTTTGGATCAATGAGCCGCACCATCAAGCGCACCACCCAGGGGGGGGTGTAGAATTGTCCGCCCTTCTTGCCCGCGCTATCTGCGAACTCCTTGATCAGGTATTCGTATGCCGCACCGAGCAGGTCGGGAAACTCGAACACATCATTGACGAGCGGGATTCCTAGTCCATCCACGCTCTTCGTGAAGTGGTCGAGCAGGCTTTTCAGGTCTTCGTTCTTGATCTTGGGTTTGCCGGAAACTTGCTCATTAAAATTGATATTACCCTTGAGCACACCATGGAGAGCCTCGTTGTCGTCTTCAAGGGCGGCGATCGCTTTGTTAAGCATCTCGCCAATTCCCGTCTGAATGTCCTTGAGCGCAGTATGGGGAACCTCAGTGGTGGTCGTGCTGCCGTCATCCTCGGCCTTCTCCACAATCTCGGTCCAAGGCTCGTTCCAGCGAGCGCGAGGGGGCACGAACATAGTATCGCCATAACTTGTGCGATCCTCAAGAACCTGCTCCAGCTGATCAGCCGTTAGGTGTCTGTAGTCTTTGCGAAGCTGGTTGCGCGTTTCCTCGAACATGTCCGAGAGGCGTTTCAAAAAAAGAAGACCGAAGATGTATTCCTTGTATTCGGATGCGTCCATCTTGCCCCGCAGAACATCTGCTGACTTAAAAAGGAATTTCTCGAGCTGACTGAGAGTGATTTTTGTGAGGCGCATTTAGTTCAGAAAGTTTGAATAGCAAATTAGAAAGGCCTTATACCTAGAACTACTCAACCGAAAATTCTAGTTCCACCTTTTTCGCGGACTAGACCCAGTGTATATAGCAATAATCAGGAGAAATGTCTTTTAATAACTTCAGCGGCTTCTTGTGAAAGTTCGCCCGATTCCTCCGTTGTTATAAGTCTACCGCTAAAATGCTTGTTATACCACTCCTTCTTGATATGCCACTTCCGCTTGTAATCATCGCGATGTAACATGCCTAGATGCTCCCAGAAATAGCGTTCTCCACGCCATGTGATGGTGAAGTCGGGAAGATAGAAAGATCCATCGGGAGCATACAGCGGCTTCTCATATTCAAAGGCTACCTCCCGATCGAAGAGCATGTTAGATATGATCACCTCCGACTTGGATCGAACCATAACGTCAGCCAGTGTTCGGTGGATTTTTCGGTCCTCAAAATAGCCCTCACGGCGCAATAGTTCGAACCCGTCCGGCGCCGGTGTAAAATCGAAAAGCGAGCAGTTGATTCCCACCAGATGCGAACTTTCGGGGCGGCGGATCTTCAGCAGTGGCGCGATGTCCTCTTCAACAAGGAGAGTGCAATGCCTAGTGGCACGTGTCACGCCGGTGTAAAAGAGTTCGGGAGACAGCAAGGCGGTCTTTTGCTTGGGCACGATAAAATAAACGCGGTCAAACTCGCTGCCTTGAGATTTGTGCACGGAGATGGCATAAGCCAGGGCTAGATTCTCTTCGGGGGGCTCTTCTTTGATCCAGCGTTCTTTGCCGTTGCTAACGAACTTGCCGAGTTCCTTGCCGTAACCAACCGCCAGATGCTCTTTACGCGCAAAGCTAACACTCAAGCGTTTCATCCGGAAGCCGCCCCATTTCCACTTATTTTTGTCAAAGCCATGAGGACGCACGTATCCCAACTCTCCGTTGAAGACCTCGCACGGTTCATTGGTCTTCGTGTTAAAGTTGTAAGCATGCAACGATTCGGATGCACCCCGATTTCTAGTCTGCATCACCTTATCGAAAAGCGTGATACCCGAGAGAGAGCCTATCCGTTCCAATCCCCCACCGCGTGCTTCCTTTTGAAGCCGTTGGTTCACTGCTTCGGTGCCAAAGTCTTCGTGAACGTAGGGTGAGATAACTTGGTGATATTCAGGGCGAAAATGCCCGTCTTCTGACTTCGTAGCTGCGAGCCAAAGCTTGTGAGTCGCTTCAGCATCGATCTTTGTGCCAGTATCTTCTTCCATATCGGCAATCATCTGCGCCACCAGTTTTTCCATAAGGTCTTTCGAGTCTTGCCAGAATAGCACGCGTAAGTCCTTGTCCATCGCACCATCCGCCGGCAGGTCTTGCAATCGCTGGAACAACTCTTCGGCTCTAAGGGACTCTTCTTCGTCCTTCACGGACTTGTCTCCACGACGGATAAAAACCGAGGCAAGGTCGAGAATGCCCGTGCCATTGCCGACTAATCGATTCTCCATCTGGCGAAGGTTGGCCGTGAGTTCACCGACACATTCGGGATGATTGGCACGCAACCAATCGATAATGTCAGCGAAGACCTTTCCTCGGCCAATTGGAGGCAACTGATTGGGGTCACCTACGATGATGAATCTCTGGACGGTGTTCCAGTTGATGGCGCGAAACAGAGCGGCAGTCAGTTCCAAGTCGAGCATGGATGCTTCGTCCACAACGTAGGTAGTGACGTGCATCTCCTTTTTGCCACCTGTTTGCTTCAGCGTCAGATTATTATTAAGCCAGCCTTGCTTGGCCAGAAAGGAGTGGATTGTCATGGCATCTTTTCCGGTCTTTTCGCGGATTCGGTCAGCGGCTTTGCCGGTTGGTGCTAGTAGCAAAAAGGTTGCGTTGGCTCCATGGGCTTTCTCTATAGCCTGCAGAAGGGCCTTGATGATCGTGGTCTTCCCTGTGCCAGCAGCTCCACAGACAATGGAAAGCGGTCGCCGGAAGATCTGAAGGCAGACGGCGCTTTGCGTCGTGATTGCATTTTCATATTCAGTGCGGTCTTTGTCTGCAAGGCGACTTTCGGCATTGAACAGAAGATTCCGCCAGTGCTTTTCCGTCACTGGAGAAGTGAAATTAATCTCGCTGTAACCAGCGAGAATGCGCACGCGATTCTCGATCTCTCGTTCAGCCTCATAGATCCGGCGCAAATAAGCATACTCGCGTCCTCCCTCTTTGCGGAAAACCAGCGCAAGCTCTAGATTTTCACGGTCCACATCAAGGTAGGTGGATTTGAAGGACACTCGCTTCCACTCGGGTAGCAGATCTAGGCGATGATTCACGTCCTGCAACAGCTGGCCGCAGCTAAGGAAGGTGTGTTTACTCTCGAACATCAAACGATCGACACAGGCACAACGTAGTCGCCGCCAGTCATCCAGCTCAAAAAGGGAGGCGCCTCCGAGTTCAGGGGATGGATACACTCCATGGTCGATACGCGAGAATGAGATGACATCATCTGGCCCGGTGCCGACAAATTGCTCCGCCAATAAATAAGGATTGTCTTGAATATCGTCCAGTGAGGCAATCAGGCAGCTCTCGGCTCGGTCCTCAGCAAGAATGCGTTCCATCTGGTCCTTCGGCAGGTCAAACCGGGGTAACACTTCAGCCAACAAGGTGCGCTCCGCTTCTTCTCTAAGTTTCCACTGCCTGCGTATTCTTGAAGGTTCTAAGGCAGTAGGCGGAACGCCGGGCATCATGTCTATTTTCTCGTCCAGCCAGTCAAACACAACCGCTTTGAATTCTTTCTCTCTTCCCTCGCCAGAAGCAATACGGAAAGGCTGCACGACTTCTGCCATGCCGAGGAGGTCCAACACCCGTGGCAGTCCGGGATACAAGCCACGGCCCTTCCAGAGCTCGGCAAGGAGACTATTTAGCCATCCCAGCCTTTGCCCCCAGTCTTCTGAGTCATCACCAATCTCTCGCAGGTAGGAAGCAATCTCAACAAGTCGTTCAACCAGCGACAGTGCATCGTCATCACTCACATGTCGCGAGGCGTATTTGAAGCAGCGAGGATTCTCTGGAACTAGCGTGATCTTTTCAAGAATCTCCGGACTGTCCAAGTAGCGATGGTATGGGATGCGCATTCCTTGGTCCGGGTAGTGCGTCTCTACGTTCATCTGCCACACATAAGCTCCACCATACTGCAGACGGGTCGCCTCATCGGTGTCACTGTAATACTGAAAGTTTCCGAGCTTCTTTACTCGAGCCACGCCCACTACTACGTAGTGTTTACTGTCCTCGCTACTCAGCGGATTGCTATAATTGGCGTAGTGGAATACTAGACTCTGATCCGGCTCGATTTCATCGAAGAATGCCTTAGCTAACTCTAAACGTTTGACGTTGTCTTTTCGCCCCAAGGCAGAGACTTCGTCTGCATACATGGTCTCATATGGCCATGTGCAGACAGTTGCAGGAGGCAACTTCCACTCCGTTCGCTTACCGGTTTTGAAGAACTCCGGCGGCTCATCTACAGCCGTCAGAGGCTCGGAGCCGAATGCATTGATGCTGTAGATACATGGCGGGATACCGTTTATCTTTGAACAGCATTGGCCCGACACCGACTCCTCCCAATCCAGATCACGCTTGTTTTTGATTTTGTCCTTCGGATAGGTGTGAGGCCCGACACAAAAGTGGTTGGTCGCTGGCTTACGACAGATGCGGCCATTCCAACCATCATTATGCCAAGAGAGTCGTGCTGAAAGATGAGTAGGCATTTGGTGTTAACACTTGATAGACAATAAGTATTGGAAGCCTTCGAAGAAAAGCGTTACACATAGAACTACTCAACTTCAAATTGTAGTGCCAAAGTTACTTTGTAACGAGGCACAATAGATTCGCGTCTAGCGCGTTGGTCGAACTTTGCCCTTCCGCGATACTAAGAATCCGGAAAAACCGACTAAAATAGCGACTTGGCAGCCAATTCACTATAAGCGTTAGGATTTCAGGCTGTTGGCTAAATTCGGGCAAAAAAACGGGCTACGTTGTGTAACCCGTTTATATTGAAAGAATACCCAGAGTGGGGGTCGAACCCACACTCCCGAAGGAACCAGATTTTGAGTCTAGCGCGTCTGCCAATTCCGCCATCTGGGCATCAGAAAGCGCAGGATTAAGTAGGTCTTGGGCCCGAATGCAAGCCCGCAGGCAAAGATTTCACATCGCCATGCGCTTCCCCGGAAATAGAAGATGGGAGGGCGACTGTCCCCAGTCGCCATACGCCGCGCAAGTCAACAGCCTTCCCTAAAGAGCCCTAGAATTCTTCCCTAAACTGGGTCGGCGTGGTCCCTGCGATGCGCTTGAAGGAACGGTTGAACTGCGAAATCGAGTCAAATCCGGTCTCGAAAGCGATCTCACTGACCCGGAGGTGCGGGTTTTGCAGCAGGTGCTTGGCCTTCTCGACCCGGACACGGGCCAGATAATCGGTAAAAGTAATCCCCGTCGCCTGCTTGAAGACCTTGCAGAAGTGACGGGTGCTGGCATTGACCGCCTTGGCGGCCTCATCCAGCGAAATGCGCTCATTAAAGCGGTCCTGGATGTAGCGTTTGGCATTGCTGACTAGGGCCGGCTCCTGCTCGTCATCCTCAAGTTCGATACTATTACTGATGGTCGCCAGATGCTCCGCAAAAGTGGCCAGCAGGCGAAGCATGGCTTCATACTGCGCCTGATCGAAGACCTGGGTCTGGAAATAAGCCTCTTCCAAGGCCTTCAGGTTCACATCCGCCCCCCAGGACAACAGCTGGCGGGTCGTCCGGGTAAATTCCTCCTGGTTCGGCTGATGCAGCAAGATCTGCCCGGTCCGCAGGAACGCGATCAATTCGTTGCCCACACGGATCGGCACCGCGCTGTCGCAGAGCCCGGCAAAACAATGCAGGCTGCCCGGCCCCAGCTCCGCCTCTTCTTCCAGATCCGCCTGCATCTTTCGACAATTGGCACAGCCCTGGTTGGTGCGTGCCATGATCGCGCAGAACGGGTTGCCGCCCTCGTCCAGAGTCACGGCTTTCTCATAGGCCTTGAGAGGACGCAGGGTCAAGGAGAGACCCGTCACCGTTTCGAACGCGCCCTTGTAGTCCCGGTAGATCTGAGACGAGGTCAGTTTCTCCACCACCCGCCGGCTCCGCCCGGCCTGCCCCTCTGATGGCGTATGGGCTTTCCCTGGGAGCATCTCTGTGGTCATGAAAACAGCGGAGTTTGTAGGAGAATCAACAGTATCGCTTATGGAAGCTAGAGATCTTATGAAAAGAATCAAGCCCTGCCATTCCGATCTCCGGCTCCCTCCGATGTGCCGCCCAATCGAAAACACCGACCTACTGAATAGGTTAACCAGCGCAATCGTCCCCAATCCAGGACAAAAATGGCATTCAGGGAATGGCTGCGTATCCCGCAGCCATTCCCTGAACCCCAAACCCCATAATATCATGTATCGATTCTTTCGGCGATTGATCTGTCTCAGTCTCGTCTCCGGTAGCCTGCACCTATCCGCTGCCGATTACTGGCTTTCCCCCGATGGTAGCGGAAATATGGATGGCAGTAGCCAAGCCCATGCACTTCCGAAAAGCCAATTATCCCTAACGCTCAACACAAGCATGAGCCCCGGTGACACCCTGTACCTCTGTTCCGGCGACTACGGTTCCAGCCTTCTCACACTTAGTTCCAGCGGGAGCGCGGGTTCCCCGAAGCAAATCTTGGGAATCGACACCGGTAACGGAAAGCCCCACTTCAGCGGCAGCGGGACCTGGACCCGCAGCAATCCGGATAGCGGGCAGACCCAAGTGATCAGCGTCACGGGCAGTTACTGGGAAGTCGAAAACCTCGAGTTGAGTGGTGTCGTCTACGCCATCCGGAATACGAACAGCGACTCAGCCACCGACATCCACTTCAAGGACATCGACATCCATGACGTGCGCCACGGCGTCTACGTCTCAAACCTGGATAATTCCAGCTTCGAAAACCTGTCGGTCGTCCATTACACCAAGCATGCCTATCGCCTGGATCAGGGCTGCGACAATGTCAGCTTCGTCGCCTGCCTAGCCGACATGACGGGCGGAGACACCAGTTGGTGGGACTACGCCGAACCGATCCCCTTCGGCTTCGTCTCCCAGGACAGCGGCACCGACAACACAAACCTGAGTTTCATCGATTGCGTATCGAAGAACAACCGCCGCAACCTGCAGGGGATCTCCTACTGGAATGGCGACGGCTTCGTCATGGAGGGCACAACCAATGGCGTCAGTTTTGATGGCTGCATCTCATTGAACAATGAAGATGCCGGCTTCGACCTGAAGGTGAGTGCGAGCCTGACAGGCTGCGTCTCATTTCGCAATTTCCGTTCTTACCGTCTCTGGCAAAGCAGCAGCTTGAACAATTGTACGGCCGGTTACATGTTCCGGCGGACCGACACCCTTCCGAACGGGGTGGAGTCGAATGGCGGTTCCGGCGTCTGGACTGAAGACGGCAGCATCAGCGTCACGAATTTCAGCTTTATTTCGACCAAAGGTTACGGCGCCCACGAGGCGGGCAGTGGCAATATCACCCTGAACAACAGCATCCTCGCCTTCACCGCGACGGACGGGAGCTTTACCCAGGGCTCGGTTACACTCGCGAATGGCACCGCAACCTACCATCCGGGCAGCGGCACCGACCCCGACTTTGTGAATCCGCACAGCGACTGGGATGGCTTAGGCAGCGATATGAACAGCCTCTTATACGGCGAGAGCAAGGGCTACTTCCAAGCAGACAACACCGCTTCCGGACTGGAATTCGACGCAAGTTCCCTCACCGGATATTCCGGTCAATCCGCCAGCGTCAGCACCGCCACTCTAGAGTCCAATAACACCGCGATTCATCTGGAGGGCAATATCTGGCGACGCTACCCCTACCCGTATACCGTGACCATGGATACCGTGCTGCGCGTCACCGTCGAGGCCAGCCACAGTGGCGAGATCATGGCCGTCGGACTGGACAACAACGACGATTACAGTGACAGCGCGACCCAGATACAACTTGGAGGCAGCCAGACCAATGTCGCAGGCTTTCACGCATGGGATCCGGCCTATACCGATGGCAGCGGCGCAATCAGTTATGAGATCCCGCTGGGGGAATATTTCACCGGTGTGATGACCCACTTGACCTTCGTTGCCGACGATGACGCCGACGCCAATGCGGATATCATCTTCTCAGACATCGAATTGTATGAAGCCGCCTCGGTCGACTCGATGGTACTTGAAGATAGCTCAGCCAGCGACTACAGCAACCAGTCCGACGGCAGTAGCACATACACCTTGGAAAACAGCGGCACCACCCTTCATTTGGAGGGCAACATCTGGTGCAAATTCGATTTTGCCTACACAGTCACCGCCAACACCGTACTTGAATTCACCCTTGATGCGGGGGATTGCGGGGAAATCCTCGGCATCGGCCTCGATAGCGACAACGACTACAGCGACAATGCCACGAACTTCCAACTGGGAGGCAGTCAAAGCGGGATATCGACCCTTACCGCTCTCAGCCCGCTCTACACGGCCGGCAGCGGCACAACGAGCTACCGGATCCAAGTCGGAACCTGCTACACCGGAAACACGAGTTACCTGACTTTTATCGCCGATGATGATGCCGATGCCAGCTGTGATGTACGTTTCTCCGGCATACGTGTCTTCGAAAGCCCGGACTTCGATAGCGGGAGCTTCAGTGACTATTCATCACAGACAGGAAACGGCTCGGTGACACTGGAATCAAACGACACCGCCGTACATCTAAGCGGGAACATCTGGCAAAAGCATCCCTTCAACTACACCGTGACCGCAGATACCGTCCTCGAAGTCACCATCGACGCCTCTGATACCGGCGAATTATGCTGTATCGGTTTCGACAGTGACGACAGCTATAGCAACGGGGTGAACACACTGAAGCTGGGAGGCAGTGATACGCCCCCCAATACAATCAAGGCGGTCGCACCGTCCTATGTGGATGGCGAGGGACCGGTGAGCTACGTGATCCCCTTGGGACAGTTCTTCACCGGCACGCAGACCTCCATCACACTGATTGCGGATGATGATGCCGATGCCTCCGCCAATGTGACTTTCTCGAATATCAAGCTCTACGAAAGTAACTAGCCACGACGAGAGAGCACATAGCCTGCAGCCCCCGGCCTACGCCGGGGGCTTTTCTTTTTCTGCATCGCCGACTTACGGGAAGAGCCACATTCCGTGATCATGGGGGCGCTCCAGCGCTTCGCGCCCCCTCCCCTGCGTGCAGGGGAGGATCTGTCACGGCGTACAGGAGCGAAGGCGGATGGCTGCACTTGCCGCAGACGGAGGGGTTTCAACCAGCAGACAAGATGGTCAATTCCTCCGTATCTGCATAATTTGCCCAAATTGAAGAAAATATGCGCATAAGTGTTCCCAATATGCGGAGACAGCTAGAGTCAGAATTCGTAATATGTGGGCATGCAAAATCGCTTGGTCGCATACCTATTGGACAACCGGGAACAGATCGTAGAGAACTGGTTGACCGAGGCGGAAGTCCCGCCGGCCGATGACGTGGAACGCGCCGAACAGGATGAGGGGCCGATTCCACTCTCCTTCTTCGACTCCGCCGTGAACCAAGTGATCGAAATGATCCGCACCGGGCAGCGCCCCGTGGAAACGAACAAGACGCTGCACATGGACAGTTTCCTCGGCACCCATTGTGTCTGCCGGGCCCGGACATTCGGGGGCCGTGCCTGTATCGAGTTGCACGACTCCGGTCTGAAAGCATTTATGAGCGTGTTCGAGGAAGACTGGGACACGGAGCACGAATTCAATGCCCTGGACCGCGAATTCTGCTGCGAGCTGATCAACAACGCCCTCTCCGGCCTGATCGCCTACGAGATCGAGCACTGCCAGCATCGGGCGGGTCGCAATGACTGCCCCTTCGCCATGAACCATAATCTGCAAAGGAGGGTCCCGTGAAAGTCCTCCTCCTCACTGTCTTCCTCAGCCTGCTCCTCGCCGGCATTTTTCTCGCATGCTTCATCCGGGAGCGACGCAGCAAGCACCTCGGTACCCCGGAACAAGATGCCCTCCGCCCCTTCGATTTGGAAAAACCCAAGATCGTCCTTCGCAAATGAACACACAGAACACGACTACTACCATCGAATACGATGACGAAAGCGTCCGCCGGTTTATGTTGGCCTCCATCCTCTGGGCCCTCGTCGGCCTGGGTGCCGGTGTCTTCGTCGCCTCCCAATTGAACTTCTGGCAGATGAACGGCAAGTTCCTCGAATGGATCACGCGTGGGCTGTTCAAGGGCGATGGCGTGGAATACCTGACTTTCGGCCGCCTGCGCCCGCTCCATACCAATGCGGCCATCTTCGCTTTCGTCGGCAACATGATGTTTGCCGGCATCTACTACTCAACTCAGCGCCTGTGCCGCTGTCGCCTCGCATCCGACCTGTTGACCCGAATCCACTTCTGGGGCTGGCAGTTCATCATTGTGTGTGCGGCAGTCACCCTGCCCGCAGGCTTCACTCGCGGTAAAGAATACGCCGAACTGATCTGGCCGATCAATATCATGGTCGCCGTCATCTGGCTGGTCTTTGCCGCGAACTTTTTCTGGACCCTGGCCAAGCGGAACGAGAAATCGCTCTACGTCGCCATCTGGTTCTACATCGCAACCATCGTCACCGTGACGATGCTCTACGTGGTCAACCACCTCTCACTACCGACCAGTTTCACCCACAGTTACCCGATCTTTGGTGGGGTACAGGACGCGCTGGTGCAGTGGTGGTATGGCCACAATGCGGTGGCCTTCTTCCTCACCACCCCGATCCTCGGGATCATGTACTACTTCGTGCCGAAGGCGGCCAACCGACCGGTCTATTCCTACCGCCTGTCCATCGTGCACTTCTGGTCCCTCGTGTTCATCTATATCTGGGCGGGACCCCACCACCTTTTAAATACCGCACTCCCCGGCTGGCTCCAGTCCCTCGGCATGCTCTTCAGCCTCATGCTCTGGGCCCCCTCCTGGGGCGGGATGCTCAACGGCTTGCTCACCCTACGCGGGGCCTGGGACAAGCTGCTGACCGATCCGGTCATTAAATTCTTCGCTGCTGGTGTCACCTTCTACGGCATGGCTACCTTTGAAGGGCCGCTCATGTCCATTAAGTCGGTCAACGCCCTCTCCACTACACCGACTGGACGATCGGTCACGTGCATGGTGGCACCCTCGGCTGGAACGGCTTCATGGCCGCTGGAATGTTCTATTGGCTCGCACCCCGCCTCTGGGGCACAAAGCTGCATTCCACGGCCATGGCCAACCTCCATTTCTGGCTCGGGATGGTCGGCATTCTACTCTATGTCGCCTCCATGTGGGTCTCCGGCGGCATGGTCCAGGGCGTCATGCTCAATGCGACGACCGACGGCGGCACGCTCCTGAAGTACCCGAACTTCCTCGAAACCCTGCAGGCGATCCGCCCGCTCATGCTCTTCCGTCTCATCGGCGGCAGCTTCTACCTGATCGGCTTCTTCCTCCTGGCCTACAACGTCTGGATGACGATCCGCAGCGGCAAGCCGGTCAACGGCACGATCGAAGTCAGCACGGAAGGCTTCGAACGCATGGGCAAGTTCCGCGGCTTCTTCAACGCTCCGGTGATGTATTGCTTCACCGGCATGATCGCTGCCGCCATGGCCATCTTCGGCGACGGCTTCTTCTTTATCTTCGGCATCTTTGCCACCGCGTTTATCGTCATTATCGCGCTCGCCCACTTCGAGGTCAGCGGTGCCAAATGGGGCGACTGGCATGAGAAATTGGTGGAGCACGGCTTCACCTTTACCGTCCTGACCATTATCGCCGCCGCGATCGGGGGGGCGATTCAGATCATTCCGACCGTCACCATGCAGCGTGCCGACAACATCGAAGGCCGCCTACAGATCAAGTACACACCGCTCGAACTGGCCGGGCGCGACATCTACGTGAGTGAAGGTTGCTACAACTGCCACTCGCAAATGATCCGCACCCTAGTGCCGGACGTCCTCCGCTACGGCGACAACGGCCGTGGCGGCGGCTACTCCCACCTGGGCGAGTCCATTTACGACCACCCTTTCCAGTGGGGATCCAAGCGAACGGGACCCGACCTCGCGCGCGAGGGCACCTTCCGCTCCGACGACTGGCACTACCTGCACATGCAGGACCCGCGTGACGTCTCGCCGGACTCGAACATGCCGCCTTATCCACACCTCTTGGTGAAGGAAACCAAGGTCAAGGAGCTGCCCTCAAAAATCAATGCCATGCGCATGCTCGGGGTGCCGTATCCGATCGACCTGTCGGAGGAGGAAATCTACGCCGAGGTCAATGCCCAAGCGGAAGAAATCGCCGAAAGTCTAGCCGAAAAGGGGATCCTGATCGAACCGGAGAAGCAAATCGTCGCACTCATTGCCTACCTGCAAAAGCTCGGTTCCTACGAAGTCGTCGACCAAGGCAAGGTCGTGAAAAACAACTGAAAACTGGATAACCGGAAAACTGACACATACCATGTTCAAACGAATCATCTTCGAAAACTGGACCGGCTTCGTGCCGATGCTCTCCTTCTGGCTGACCTTCTGCGTCTTCATCGCCATCTCCATCCGCACCTTGCTGCTTCGCAAACAGACCGTACGCGATATGGCCAACATGCCGCTCCGAGACGACAACGAACACCCCCTTAGCGAGAACCAACAATGAACCACGACGAAGAACATACCGATTTCAGCAAGGAGGAACTGCCCGAGGGGGTCGTGCTCAAGGAGCACAGCTACGACGGGATTCATGAATACGACCAGCGCTTGCCCCGCTGGTGGTTGCTCTCGCTCTTCATCGCGATCCTGTTCGCCATCGTTTACTGGGTCGTGATGGACCAGAATGCCTACCGCGGCGGTAAGAAAGAATCGCTCGACGAGCAGCTTGCGGCTATCGCAGCGATCAAGCTCCAGAACTCGATCGACGTGAGTAATAACGATATGTTCTGGGACATGCGGGCCAACCCAAACTTCGTCACCGCGGGACAAGCCACCTTTACCGCCAACTGCGTTCCCTGCCATGGCAAGGACTTGAAGGGCGGAATCGGCTTCAACCTGGTCGATGAGGAATGGGTCCACGGTGCGGCACCGTCCAGTATCTACAATACGATCTTCAACGGCGTCCAGGACAAGGGCATGCAGGCCTGGGGCTCCCAGCTCGGACAAAAGCGCATCGCGGAAGTCGTGTCCTACGTACTCAGCAAGAACGACCGCGCCACCATGGAAGCGGCGCCGAATCAATGATTCGACGAATCATCCAACATCGAAGCTTGAACATCGAACTCGGAATACATCACGCAAACATTCAATGTTGAACGCTGGACGTTCAATGTTCGACGTTCATATATGAAATGAAACCCAACCGTCCCAACCGGGAAACCGTAACCACGATCAACCGCGATGGTTCGCGTTTCTTTCTGCATCCCGCGGATGTCAGCGGCCTGTTCACCCGGGGGCGCCGGCTCTTTGCCCTGCTGCTCATCGGCATTTACGTCCTGCTTCCCTGGATTCCGGTCAATGGGCACCCCGCCGTCTTTCTCGATGTCATCAACCGTCGTTTCCACCTCTTCGGACTGACCTTTGCCGCCCAGGACCTGTGGATGGCTTTCTTCTTCATCACCGGGCTGGGCTTTTCCCTGTTCTTCCTGACCTCGCTCTTCGGCCGGGTCTGGTGTGGTTGGGCCTGCCCGCAAACGGTCTTCCTCGAGCATGTCTTCCGGCGCGTCGAACGCTGGATTGAGGGCGACGCCACCAAGCGCCGCCAGCTCGACAAGGCTCCCTGGAGCACAGAGAAGGTCGTCAAACGAGTACTCAAGCACGGTATCTTCGTCCTGATCGCCTTTGGCATCGCGAACATGTTCCTGGCCTACTTCATCTCGATCCCAGGCCTGTATCAATGGATGACGCACAGCCCGGCCGAACACTGGGGCGCCTTTGTCTTTGTCATGGTGGCGACCGCCATCATGTATTTTAATTTCTCCTGGTTCCGTGAACAGCTCTGTCTCATCATCTGTCCCTACGGTCGTCTCCAATCCGCATTGATCGACGATGACTCCATCGTCATCGGCTACGACGAAAACCGCGGCGAACCTCGGGGCCCCGCCAAAAAAGAAGGCTTTGGCGATTGCATCGACTGTCTGCGCTGCGTACAGGTCTGCCCGACCGGTATCGACATACGCCAGGGCCTGCAGATCGAATGTATCGGCTGCGCGAACTGTATCGACGCTTGCGATACAGTCATGACCAAGCTCAACCGCCCGAAGGGCCTGGTGCGCTATGACTCCCTCAACGGTCTGGCCGGCAAGAAACGACGCATCATCCGCCCCCGTTTGTTCCTCTACGGATTCCTCATGCTGCTGGGCGCCACGGCCTTCACACTCTCCGCACGACAACTGCGCAGCGTCAACATGAACGTGGTCCGCATGACCGGAGCCCCCTATTTCATCACCGATACGACGATCCGCAACCAGTACATGGTCCGAGTGATCAACAAGACCAACGAGGCCCACACCTACCACATCCGCACCACGGCCGAAGGTCAGGCCTATGAAACGCAGGGCAACGAAGACGGGCTCCTCGTGCCTCCGCTCGGGGAAGAAGTACGCCCCGTCATCCTCAGTGTCTCACACGACGCATACACCGGCCCGTTCCCCATACAGATCCACCTCGATTCGGACAGCGGGGAAGCCTTGGTGGACCGGGACGCCGAGTTCCTCGGCCCCAACCCGAAACTGCTCCAGAAATACAAGAAGCAAAAGGAAGCTGACGGAGACAACAGCCCATGAGCGAAGAGAAGAACAAGAAATTCGCCTGGTCGCTCTGGCTCCCGGTGATTCTGGCCTTTGTCCTCGTCATTCTGGGGTGGATCACACTCATACGCATCGCCAACGAGAATAAGATCGAGATGATCCCCGTACCATCGAATCAGGATGCCGGCAACAACGCCTTATCCAATCCCTAGAGAGCCAGCCATCTCCCACCCTCAAAGTATTTTCAACCAGCCCTCCAGACATGCCGCGAAAACGCGACAGAGGCATCGATTCAACGATGCCGACAAACGCCCGGACAAGGCTCACCGAATGTGAGCATTGCGGTACCCCGTTTACTCCGAAAGCGGACGAACGCTTCTGTTGTCATGGCTGTCAGTATGTAAGCCAGATGCTGCATGAGGGCGGTTTGGAGCGCTTCTATGAACTGAAGGGGCGACAAGCCCTCCCCCCGGTCGGATCACAGGTCTTTGAGACGACTGAAAGCGAGTGGCTGGAAGTCCTGCAAACACAGTCGGAGACCGAAGGCGACCCGCGCTTTTCCAACGCCGAACTGGGAATCGAAGGCATCAGCTGCATCGGTTGCGTCTGGCTGATTGAGGCCTGTTTCCGGCAACTGCCCGGGGCGCTCGATATCCGCATCGACCCGCGCGAAGGCCTTCTGAACCTGCGTTGGCAAAGCGGGGTCTTCCGCCTCGACCAATTTGCCCGTGAGCTGCATAAGGTCGGCTACCGACTGCGTCCCTCCACCCTGCAGAGCGGCAACCGGAACAGCTCCAGGCAACTCGTCAACCGGATCGGCCTCTGCGCCTTTTTCCTGATGAATACCATGCTCTTCACCTTACCGGGATACCTGGGCATGGGAGGCGAGTTTTTTCTGGCACCGCTGTTTCAGCTGCTGGGAGCCGGCTTTGCCACCCTGAGCCTGGTGGTCGGCGGCGGCTACTTCATCAACCGGGCAGTGCAGGCGCTGCGTACCCGCGTGCTGCATATTGACCTGCCCATCGCGATCGGGCTGCTGGCCGCCTATACGGGATCCCTGCTGGGTTGGGCCAGCGGCTACACCAACCTGATCTATTTCGATTTTGTCGCCACCTTCGTGTTCCTCATGCTGGTGGGACGTTGGCTGCAGGAAGTTGCCCTGGAACAAAACAGGGCACGGATGCAGAAGCAGGATTTCAGTCCCCGCGAAGTGACCCTGAGTGGTGGCCCACGCGATGGCGAACGCATCCCGGTCGCGGAGGTCCACACAGGACAAGTCTTCACTGTCGCTCCCGGCGGACTGAACCCGGTTGCTTCCGACCTACTGGAAACAGAGGCGAGCCTCAGTCTGGAATGGATCAACGGGGAATCGGAACCCGTAGAATGGCCAGCGGAACGCATCCTTCCGGCGGGAAGCATCAATATTGGCCTACAGCCGATCCGGGTCCGGGCCCGCGAAGCATGGACCGACAGCCTGCTGGCCCAGTTGCTTCAACGCCCGCCAAATGATTTTGAGGACCGGAAGCTGCAGACCATCCTCAAATGCTACATCGCCACAGTACTAGCCGTCGCAGTGCTGGGCGGCCTCGCATGGCTGGCGGCAAGCGGGGACCTGCTCAAATCCACCCAGGTCCTCATATCCGTGCTTGTGGTTTCCTGTCCCTGCGCGCTGGGGGTCGCACTCCCCATGTGTGAAGAGCTCGCGATTGCCCGACTCCGCCGCTACGGCCTGTTTATCAAAACCCCGGAAATCTGGGAGCGTCTCCAACGTGTCAAAACGGTGGTCTTCGACAAAACAGGGACTCTGACCATGGATGTTCCCCGCCTGAAGGACGAAAGCGGCATCCGGGATATGGACCCGATTGCCGGAGAGGCCCTCTATCATCTGGTCCGCGACAATGCGCATCCGGTGGCCCGCTCGCTCCGGGAAACCCTGCTCGCCTATCATCCTGTCCTGCAGAAAACGGAATCTGCAGCGCAAGCGCTCGATGAAACTGTGGGCCAAGGTGTTTCCTGGAAGGATCGAGGGGGGAACCTGTGGACCCTGGGAAAACCAGCGTGGCAGGCAAAGAACGGAGCACAGCCGGCCCACGCCCATACGGTCCTCCGCCAGAATGGCCTCCTGATCACATCCTTCGAATTCGAGGAAGATGTCCGGGATGATGCGGTCCACGTCGTACAGTACCTGCATCAGCACGGATTGGAGACTGCCATCCTCAGCGGAGATGCGCCGGAACGTGTGCAACGCATCGGACAGGAACTGTCGCTCCCTGAGGATGCCGTGCTGGCCCAGTGCAGCCCGACCGATAAATCCGACTGGATCCGGAGCAAGGCACCCGGACGGGCACTCATGATCGGGGATGGCGCCAACGACAGCCTTGCCTTCGACCATGCCGTCTGCCGGGGCACTCCCGTAGTCGACCGCAGTATCCTCGAAGCCGCATCCGATTTCTTCTTTTTCGGTCGCAGCCTTCGATGCCTCCCCGAGCTCTTCGAAACCACCCGGAAGCGACGGCGCACCGTCCTGATGATCTTCAGCACCGCCGTGTGCTATAACCTGATTGCCGTCAGTCTCTGCCTCGCCGGCCTGATGCACCCGCTGCTCGCAGCCATCCTCATGCCGATCAGTTCCATCGTCACCCTATTGCTCGCGTGGATGGGGCTCGGCAAACGGACGAGCTCACATCGATAAGAACTGAATGCGCCGGTATGCCGCTTATACGACATTCCGGGAGGGCGGCTGTCCCAGCCGCCGCGCAGAGGGCACCCAAGCCGAATCTTGCGAGCACGCATCCTGCCCCAGATCAATAACCTGAAGCGATTGGGGACAATCGCCCTCCCCCTATATGCATACTAATTTTATTTACGTTTTCTAAAATCAGCTAATCTGAAAGAGTCTTTGTATGAGAGTTCGAAGGACACGATCACGGCCCTCTCATAACGAATTGCTGGAGGTACCTGGACGCTCGAATATTCTATTCGTAACAGTTGCCGCGAAAAACCGGGTTCCACTATTTGCATCCGAACCGGTGCATGAAGCCTTGGTTTCGGCATGGAGAAGTGCGGATCATTGGCGAGTCGGCCACTATGTGATCATGCCGGACCATATACATCTTTTTTGCACCCCAGGCCGTTACCCTCCGTCTTCGCTACGCACTTGGGTAAAACGCCGGGTTTCAGAGTCTGGAGCCCTACCTGCACAGGCAGGCATCTGGCTACCGGATTGTTGGGACACTCAAATGCGTACTGGAGCCCATTATACTGAAACATGGGCCTACGTAAGGGAAAATCCGGTACGTGCCGGCTTGGTGCCATTTGCTTCGGATTGGCCCTATTCTGGAGAACTGATTCTTCTGGATTGGCGCGGTCCGTAAAATGGGAGGGCGGCTGTCCCAGCCGCCGCTCAGAGGGCACCAAATCCGAGTCTTGAGAAGCAACCGGAGGAAAGCATTCAATGCCGGCAAGCCGTGCAGCTATCGACCATGATGGGGCCCCGATAACTTTGCACCCTCAGATCACTTTCATCCTCCATCACATTGCCGGACTGTAATAGGTTCCCGACTGTCGCGGATAGCGTAACCGTGGCTGAGGTCGGGCTAAAGCGGTAAAAAGCCTGCGTTAGCGGTGCCGAAGAATCCGAAAGATACAAGACGGTTCCGTCCCCCGGCACACTCGTCCCCACATCAGTCCACCCCGCGCTGAGATCGGTCGATCGCTGCAAATAGACGGTTGAACCCGTTGTGGATGGCCAGGCAAAATCAGAATCGCCCGGCATCAACTGGACAATCTCCATCTGCAAAGGTGGTTTCAATTCCCATCCGATATCAATCAGACCAGCCAAGTCGAGGTCCGTCATGACTAGAATCGAGCTCGAATAGAAAGGGCAGCTCGAAGGGTCCATCCTTGCAATCTGGTCAACGGCGTGGGGCGCACCGAATGAACCGTGAGTCAGACTTAAAACATTTAATGGATTGTCGGGATCATAGCCGAGCGGCGCCTGGCATACTCCGTCATTCTGCCAATGACCGTGATTCGGGTTGGGGTCACTCTCACTCGGGGCCGCAGCTTCCTGCACGGGTACCGGCGCACCGAAGGAAGCGACACTGTTGGGACCATGAAACAAATCAGCTTCATCAATCTGTGCTTCCCAGGATTCCGAGGTGCCGACCCCAAGCAAATGTCCCATTTCATGAAGCGCCGTGGCAACAAAATCAAAAGTCGAATCGCCAGCTCTCTCATCGATTAGAAAGTTCCAGTCATAGGCGGTGCTGAAAGTCAGCGCACCGCCCCAAGGACCAAAATCCGTAGGCGTAACACCGAGTGCTCCAGCCTGCCCGCGCCCAACAACGGCTTCACCAAAAGATGAAGTGCCCGAGAGCCAATAGCCTCCGGGTCCACCCCGTCCCAATGGTACACCCAGATCATAGCCGCCGACATAAACGATCAGCGTATTGGCAGGCACGGCTAAATCATTGATGGCAACCAAATCTCCATTTCCAGGGTGGTAAAAATATGCGGTCCAAGTATTGCTTCCTTCAGGGGTGATCGCAGCCAACTCATCATGAAGCAGTGCTTCATAGTAATCCGCAACCGCACGCATCGCTTCCTTCGCTCCGGCTTGATCGAAAAAACCTTCCGAGTCATAATCGTAGTTCAATACGATCTGGATCGCGGCAAGCGGATGCAGGCAAGCGGCAAGAAAAAGCAAGTGGAGCAATACCTGACGAAGCATAGCCCGAAGAATGTATTGGGTAGCGATCAATTCTCAAATTCGAAGCACGCCCAAAGGCGTTTTATCGAAAACTTTAAGCTCTCATACGCAGCAATCTGATAATCCACAACAAGATCGCGCCGGCATGAACCTTCCCCCTCAGACCCGACTCGAAGCAGACCCCCCAGAGAATCGAGTCGCCGACACAACAGTAGATCGAATCGCTCAGAAAGGTTCGACTCCAATGCACCTCTGCGATACATTTAGCCATGGGGTTTGGATTGGATCGACTGGCAATCGACTTACTCCTCGGCACATGGCTTCTCTACGGAGGTCTCGGCTGCAAGGCAGTTGTCACCATGCCTATAAACGAACGCTCGCACATCAAGATCGCGAGTGAGCCTTTCGACGACCCCTTGAGTATCAGTTACCAGCTCTATGGCCGGGAGACGAAGCAGGCACCGATGTACGGCGTCGTTCGAAACAAAGAGAACTGGGACTGGAAGATCGACCTCAAACATCTGGGAACGCTCTACTCCAGCAAGGAACAATCCTCGCCTGCCGGCGAAAAACTGGAACGCTACTGGGACGACATCTGGGATGAGGGCGATTTGGACATGGAGGGCATCCGTCAATTGACCTCCAAAGCATTTGAAGTTCCCGAAGCAAAGCAAGAGAACAACTCGAAGAGCGATCGTACGGGCAAGACAGACGACCTCTACGACCCTCAATTGGAACTGCCCTTATCCATGTTCTCAATCAGGCCTTCGTGGTAAGGGGCCAAGCCCTCCTGCAAATTGGCAGCCTCGCTGCTAGGCAAATTCACGAATAAACCTAAACTTCATGAAAAATCATCGATTCATCACATCCATTCTCTCATTTCTAGCAGCTATGAGCAGTGTCTTCGCACAACAACCGGAAGCTCCCAAGGATCCGGCAATCTTCATCGCCGTGGTCGGCGGCACCAGCTTCGGCACACCGCTCGAGTTCGGCGATGGCATGGTTGAAAAGCTCGGCAGTTTCGCCTTTGAAACCAAGGCGGGCCCCAGCCCCACCATCTATAAGATGAAATACAAAGGGGTGCCCTTCTACTATATCCCGGTGTACGGACTCTTGGACAAAAAGCCGGGCGAAGCAGACGACATGTACCATGTTCGCACTTGGACTGCACTCTACGAACTTGGTGTCACTCATGCCATCGGCGGTGCCACTTCGGGAGGCATCGATCCCAAACTGGATTTCGACGACATCGTCATGATTGACGACTTCATGGAATTCCGGGCCGAGCGTCCCAACGACGTGCTGGCCGCCTCCGGTCATAGCCGCCCTGGCATCTTCCCAAACTTTGAAGTGCCGCTCAGTCCGTCCATTCGCGCGCTACTTATCGATGAAGCACATAAGCGAAAGGAAGCCACCGGCTACAAGGGCCAGATCCGGGACACCGGCACCTTTTTCCAATTTGCCCCGGCCCGTTTCGAAAGCCCGGCCGAGATCCGCGCCATGGGCCAGCTCGGTGGCGAACTCACCAGTATGAACCAGGCAACCTGTATCGTCTATGCCCGCCAGTTCGGCATCCGCTACGGCTCGATCTGCTCCATCTCCAATCCGGCGGTCGGAGTGCGCCCCTTCACCTTCGAACAGATGCAGACCAGCGTTCAAAACATCGCGGCCTTCACGGTTCCGGTGGTGCTGGAAACCATCGCCCGTATCCCGGAAGAAGCCATGGATCCCGAACCCAGCAGCACCGGTGACACGTTCGAGGGGAACTATCTCGATCCGGACGGCGACACCACCGACGTCTAAACAAAAACTCAGGTCTCCCATACACTAAAAGGCGGAAAGAGACATAACTCATCAGGAGCCAAACCTCTGCACCGCGCTGCGGTCCCCCTTCCCTAGACAGGGGAGGTACTGGGATGATCGCGTGTGACTGAGGTGGGTGACAAAGTAAAAGCTCCTCCTCTCAACGAGGGGAGGTGGCTCCGCTAAGCGGAGACGGAGGGGTTCAGTGTCACGATGTCCAACGCGGTTCTTGCCCGCAAAACGACAGTGAACCTTTCATCCACGCGCCTGACTGGGTGAATGGTGCCAGAACTTGCGGTAAGCCCGGCTGAAATACAAGGCATCCGTATAACCGCAGCGGGCGGCTACTTCTTTGATGCTAAGTGTCGGATCCTTCAGGAAATAGCGCGCGGCACGCATTCGGAGCGTGGTGAGATAGCGGTTCGGGCTCTCGTGGATCTGGCGGCGAAAGAGATCGCGGAAATAATCGGGATGGAGGGTCAACTGCTCCTGCAGCTCGGCCAAAGCGGTGGGGACATCGTAGTGCGCCTGCAACCAGCGAACTGAGTAATCGACTTCCGGATGCCGACCGGAAACTCCTTCCTTGTCTATTGCCGGCTCCGGCAGGTTAAGGAAAAAACGTGCGAGGACGGCTTTCAGTTCCCCCTCCATGAGTAAATCGTATTTCTCCTTCTCCGGATTGAGGGTAAAGATGCGTTCCATCCCCGCCCGAAGGAGGGAAAAATCGGCCGGTCGATTCGAGATCAACTGATCGAAGGGATGAAAAATACGCTCGCTCGCTCTGAAAACAGTCCAGAGCAACTCGGCAGGCGTGTCCCCCACCACCTTCCAGTCTCGCCAGATCCAGGGCGGCACAAAGACAACCGAACCTTCGTCAAAAGTCACCTCATCCCCTTCCACCTGATAGACCACAGGTCCCGCCATAAAGAGGATGAAACGACAGGAAGGCACGATCTGCCCGGAGGGTGAAAATCCGGTCGGAAACTGCTCATGACGCACCTGCTCTAAGCTCAGACGACTCCTCAAAAGCTGCCCCAGCATGGTCCGATAAGATGTTTCCATCTAAGCAAGGCTGCACACAAATCTATGTTTTGTCCATATAAACCGGCATTCACATCGGTAGTCAAAAATGACGCATATGGTAGTCTGGCAGTCTAAGAATCCATCCTAGAACCCTCCCAACATATGAAAAAAATCTCCCTAGCGCTTCTCGCAACCGGCATCGCAGCTTCCTCGCTTTCCGCCGAAAACATCCTGATCAATTTCGGCTATACCAGTAAGATTTACGCAGGCAGCAATTCTCCGGGTCACAACGCAGGTGACTCGACCGGCACAAATTGGATTAATCTGTATCAGGATGCCGCATCCGGGATCGAAGACGAATTCGGCAATGCAACCGACCTAGCGATTGATTTTGGATCCACCACCACCGCAACTGGCACAACACTGGATTATGGCATCGCAACAAAGTCGGCGAATTACAACATTTCGGGGGGGGTTGATGCGGATCTACTCGCCCTCTTTGATTCCGAACTCGGCGAAGGCAATGCAGTGCGAGACAGCAGTATCAGCGCCGGCATCGGCCTTTCCATAACAGGCCTGGATGCAGGGGAGTATGTATTCTATGTAACCTCATTCCGAGGCGACCAAACAGTCAACTCCACCATCGACTTCAACATTTACGCAGGCGTCAGCAGTAATGCGATTACTGATTTCTCCAGTTATTCGATCGGCACAATCATCAATTCCAAGGCAGTTAGCGGTTGGTCCTACGGCGACAACTATATCAGCGGCACATTTACAATTGATGGAACCAACGATACCTTCTCTTTGCTTTCCAACAGCGATTCCTACATCGGCGTGCTGACATCGCTAGAGATTATTGCCGTACCGGAACCGAGTACCTATGCAGCAGTAGCAGGTGGACTTGCTTTGCTACTCGTAGCCTATCGCCGTCGTCGCGCTTAGTCGGATCATCTGAATCAAGAAGCCCGGTTCTGTCCCGAGCCTAACAAGCTGTCTAAAAAGTTGGAGGGTTGTCCCGCAGAGCGGGATCGCAACCGCGCTGACACGACGAAACCAAGAATAGACTACGTTCGGCGGTGACAGCATGTCCGCCGTAGCTCAAGAAGCGAAGGCGGAAGCACCGCCCTCCAGATAAAAAGCAAACCGATACCCTTGCAGGTAGATGTATGTCTTCGATGATTGAAAAGGATATTTGCGTTTATGGAGCCTCCCCCGCCGGCCTAACCGCAGCGCTCCAAGCCAAGGCTGCAGGCAAATCGGTCGTGCTGATTGCGACTAGCCGGCACATCGGCGGCATGCTGGTCGAAGGACTCGGCAGTCAGGATATCAATAACAACGGCACGCAGAACCAGCTCGTGATCGGTGGGTTATCGCGCGAGTTTTATCAGCGGGTCGGGGCGAAATACGGCGAAGCATTCACCTCTAAATTCGAATGCCATGTCGCCGAGCAAGTGATCGAGGAATGGCTCGTCGAAGCAAATATCGAGGTCTTCCGGAATGAACGACTGGCTGAGCGCTACAGTGCAGTCAGCAAAGACGGAAGCCGTATTTGCGAAATCGAAACGGAGAGTGGCAAGCGTTTCCGGGCAGACGTCTTTATCGACGCCACCATCGAAGGCGACCTGATGAAATGGGCCGGTGTCTCCTTCGCAACCGGCCGTGAAGGCAACGCCACTTACGGTGAAAGCCTGAACGGGATTCGGGAAACCAGTTTCCGCCAGTTCGAGGTCGATGTTGACCCTTACATCATTCCCGGCGACCCCGGCAGCGGATTGATCGCAACGGTTCAGGATACGCCGAAAGGCAATCCGGGCGACGGCGACAAGAGTATCATGGGCTTCTGCTTCCGCCAGTGCCTGACGCAGGATCCGGACAACCAGATCCCCTTTCAAAAACCGGCCAACTACGATCCGGCCAACTACGAAATCTACCGTCGCTACCTCGCTGCCGGTGGGACACTGTTCACCCCGATCATCAAGTTACCCAAGGGGAAAACCGATCTGGGCAGCTGGCATGATTTATCCGGGAACCTCTATGGTTACAACCATGGGTGGCCGGATGGCAGCGATGCCGAGCGGCAAGCGATCTACGACTACCATAAGGATTTTATTGAGGGCCTGTATTGGTTCCTCTGCAACGACCCGGCGGTGCCGAAATCCTTACAAGAGGAATGGTCCAAATGGGGGCTCGCGGCTGACGAGTTCACGGACAATGACGGCTGGCCGCGCTCGCTCTATATCCGCACCGGACGGCGCATGCGTTCGGACTATGTGATCACCGAAGCGCAGACCAAAGGTCAGGAAATAGCCGAAGATGCCATCGGCGTCGCCTGGTGGCCACCCGACGCACACCACACGCGTCGTATTGTGGAGAATGGAGTCGTCCGCGATGAAGGCTTCTTCTTCGAGCACGAGTATGTGCCCTTCCCGATCAGTTACCGGGCCATGACGCCAAAGCCCTCCGAGTGCACCAACCTGCTCGTGCCGGCCGCACTCTCCAGCAGCTATGTCGGATACGGGTCGGTTCGCTTGGAATGGACGCAAATGATCTGCGGTCAGTCGGCCGCACTCGCCGCAGTGGAAGCCATCGAAGCGAAAGTCGATGTGCAATCCATCGAATATACGAAGCTGCGGAACCGCCTACTCAAGGCCGGCCAAATTCTGGAAGTGCCCGTTCAGACCGTGCGCGAATAGCGCCCGGTCGCGGCCGGTTCCAGATAGGCGTCAAAGCACATGGCAAGATTGCGGATAAAGAGACGTCCGCGCTCGGTCACAGCCAGTCCTGCAGCCGTCCATTCGATCAGCCCGTCCGAAGCGGGGCCTTCCAACTGGCTCAAAGCCTCGGCGAAGTGCTCCCGGAAATCGATCCCCCAGCGCTCACCGAAGGCCTTGAAATCGAGCGACAGATCACACATCAGGCGCATGATCACATCGGCGCGTAATTTGTCCTCCTCCGTGCTTTCGTAGCCCTTGGTGATCGGCAGCTCCCCCTGGGCCAGACGCGCGCGGTAGCTTTCGATGTCCTTCTCGTTCTGACGGTAGCCGTTCGGCCCCTGCGAAATGCTTGAGATGCCGAAACCACAGATCTCAACGCCGGCGCGCGTGCTGTAGCCCTGGAAGTTCCGCTGAAGTGAATGCTCCCGCTGTGCCTTGACCAGCTCGTCGTCCGGAAGCGCAAAGTGGTCCATCCCGATGTAAACGTAGCCTTCCGCGGTCAGCCGCTCGATGCAGAGTTTGAGTAGCTCGAGCTTGGTCTTCGCATCCGGCAGGCCGGCCCGCTCCAACAGTTTCTGGGCGGGACGCATCCAGGGCACGTGGGCGTAATTGAAGATGGCAAAACGATCCGGCTTCAGTTCCAGGACCTCGTCGAGGGTACGGTCGAAACTCTCGGGTGTCTGCAACGGCAGGCCGTAGATCAGGTCGAGGTTGACCGACTCGAAACCGTTGTCGCGCAGCATCTGCATGGCTTCGACATTCATGGACTGCGGCTGTACCCGGTGAATGACTTTCTGCACCTCCGGGTTACTGTCCTGCACCCCGAAGGACGCACGGCTAACTCCCATGCGGGCGAAGGCCTCGACATGCGCACGGCTCAGCCGCCGGGGATCCAACTCGACCGATTTCTCCGCATCTGCGGTGAAGTTAAAGTGTCGGTCAATCATCGCCGCCAGGCGGTCGATCTGTTCCGGACCAAAGAAATTCGGGGTCCCCCCACCAAAGTGCAGCTGCACGGCTTCGCGCCCCGGCCGCAGGTGCTTGGCAAACAGTTCCAGTTCCTGCTCCAGCAGGTCCAGATAGTCGGTCGCCTTGCTCCGGTCGAGCGTCGGAATCATATGGCAACCGCAGAACCAGCACAGCGTCTCGCAAAACGGCAGGTGAAAATACAGCGACAAGGGACGGTCACTCTCCGCAGCCGAGCGCAGCAAAGGAGCCGGATCGGCATATTCCTTGAAGTGGTTGGCGGGCGGGTAACTGGTATAACGCGGCCCCGGCCGGTTATACTTATCAATTAGCAAGAGGTCCTGTTCAGAGAGCTGCATGGAAACACCTAAAATACAGGAGATCGCGTCGGGGAAGCAAAATCATTTCAGGCAAAAATCGCCCTTTCATCTCCATCCGTGGCGTGCCCGCTTGTCGGGCGCCCCGACTCATCATTCATCATGCGAGCAACTCCGCAAAGCGTGCGACAAGCGCACACACCACGAGTGCAGACGTTTTACCCACCCCTACTTCCCGAACAGCTGCTTCAAGAGCTTGGTCGTCTGGGCTGCGGGATCTTCGCGAATCGCTTTCTCCTCGGCCGCCATGGCCGCGAAGAGTGCGTCCAGGGCCTTTTCGTTCACATAGTCGTCGAGATCGAAGTCCTTGGCCCCGATCCCGGTCCAGGTGCTGACCTTCCCCAGAAAACTCCCATCCCCCTCTTCCGGAAGCGCCGACTGCAGCGCCTTGTAACTGCGGGTCGCGCCCGAGGCCTCGGTCGCTTCGCTGATCAGGGGCAACATTTGAATCGCCAACTCGTCTCGCGACTTCTTTTCAAGAAAACGGGTGATGGCATCGTCCTCCCCCTTCCACAGTTCGTTGAGATCCTCCAGTGTCAGCGTCTCGATCGCGTGCTTGACCACAACCGGCGAGGACTCCACCCCCTTCTCCGCGGCACGGTTAAGGGTCGCCTGAAAGTTATCCAGCAGGTCTTCACGCTTCACCAGACTCAATGGCTTGCGCAGGCTTTCGACCGATTTCGGCAAGGGGATACGGTAAGCATCCGAGTCCGCAAAGCCCCCCGCCTGGCTCAGTTCGGTCAATGCCCGTTCGGCGGAAACCGCAAGGGCTTCACGCAAGGCCTTGGCCAAATCTTCGGCACTGCTAAATGCGGTGCCGGTCAACTCAGGCTCGGCTTCCCGGAAAACCGACAGCGCCTTGTCCTTCCAAGAGGAAAAATCGGCGTGAACCACGGCCAGAGGCAAAAGAGACAGGACTGTAATGGAGAGGTATCTCATACGTATATCCAAGCGAAGCATGGGCAAATAGCGAACTCCAAACGGTCAATGCAGCAAGGTTTTGCCTCTTCCCCTGGGACGCAAGTCCCCAAACCCATGATAGAAATGATTCTGTCAAAAACTATTCTGTGTCGGCTTTGCATCATCCATCGCCGAAGAACACGCGTTCGCTGGCGTTGACTTCCGCCGCGGGAACCCTTGGATTCGTCCGATGGGTAATACCTTCGGAACACTTTTTCGTATCTCGACCTGGGGCGAAAGCCACGGGGGCGGCATCGGCGTCGTGATTGACGGCTGCCCGCCGCGCCTGCCCCTGTCCGTCGAGGAAATCCAGTTTGAACTGGACCGCCGCCGTCCCGGCCAAAGCGATATCACCACGCCCCGCAAGGAAAGCGACACCGCCAGCATCGTCTCCGGCGTCTACGAAGGCCTGACGCTCGGCACACCGATCGCCATCTATGTCCCCAATGGAGACCAGCGTCCGTCCGCCTATTCGGAGATGAAGGACAAGTTCCGCCCCTCCCACGCAGACTTCACTTACCAGACCAAATTCGGCATCCGCAACCATGAGGGTGGCGGCCGCTCTTCTGCCCGTGAAACCATCGGCCGCGTGGCCGCAGGCGCCATCGCCAAGAAGATCCTGAAATTGGCCGGCGATATCGAAATCCGCGCCTACATTACACGGGTACACGACATCGAAGCCACCATCACTGACTTTCCCACATTGGAACAGGTGGAAGCCAACCCGGTGCGCTGCCCCGACCCGGTAGCCGCCGAAAAGATGGCCGATCGCATCCGCGAGGTCCGGGCCGAAGGCGACTCGGTCGGCGGCCTGATCGAGTGCCGCGTGCGCAATCTGCCGGTCGGCCTCGGCGTACCGGTCTTTGACCGTCTCGAAGCGGATCTCGCCAAGGCCATGCTCTCCCTGCCCGCCACCAAGGCCTTCGAGGTCGGCAGCGGCTTCGACGGCAGCCTGATGAAGGGCTCCGAACACAACGATATCTTCGTCAACAAGGACGGCAAGGTCGGCACCGCCACCAACCGCTCCGGCGGTGTCCAGGGCGGCATCAGCAACGGGGAGGAACTGGTCTTCCGCGTCGCCTTCAAGCCCACGGCCACCCTCATCCAGAAGCAGGCCACAGTTGATAAGGACGGCAATGAGACCGAACTGATGGGCCGTGGACGCCACGACCCCTGCGTCGTGCCCCGTGCCGTGCCCATTGTCGAATCCATGGCCGCACTCGTACTCGTCGACCACTGGATGCGCCACAAGGCCCAGTGCGAGGCGTTCGATGTTCAAGGTTCCTAGCCATGTCCGAATCACCTATCGTTTATCTCATCTACGGCATACCCGGTTCCGGACGCCGCGAAGTGCTGTTCGACTTGATCGAGGGAGGAGTCGCTCCCGGCTCACAAGTCCTCTATTTCAAGCCGGAGGGCGAAGCCGCCGCGGCCCATGATGAACAGATCGAAGCGCTGGACAATGTATCGGTCGTTCCCTGGCAGTTGAAGGACGGAAAAGTGGCCCATGGCAAGATCACGGCGGCCCCCGAAACCATCCTCTTCATCGCCCCCGGCGACAGTGATCCGGCCGATGTGGCGGAAGCCCTGCAAAACTGGTCAAGTCACAACCAATGCGAACTGGGCCGCATCCTGACCGTCGTGCATAGCAGCTTTCTTATGGCCGAACCCAAGGCCCAGGCCTGGTTCGATGCCTGCATCCATTTTTCCGATGTCGTCCTGCTCAACCGTCGTGAAGAGGTCGACAACAAATGGGTCCAGTCTTTCGAGGAGCGCTATCGTAAGCTCTGCTACCCTTGCCGTTTCATTCTGGTCAAGCGTGGCCGCGTCCCCAATCCCCCCGAAGTGCTGAACCCGGAAGCCCGCCGTTTGTCCCTCTTCTTCGATACGCTCATTCCGATCGAGGAGGACGGACTGGAAGGTGACGAGCTGCCCGAAGACCAAAAGCCGGATAAGTACATCGAACGGCTTGAAAGCGGTCAACGCGCCTACCCGGTACCGGATATCCGGAAGTGGTTGAAAGCGGAATAACATCGGGCGAGTGGATGCATACAGTACTGACTTGGAATCATCGCCAAGCCGAACGTTTCGATCCGCATAGGTTCGCACAACATTGAGGTAGGCTTAACGGCAAGCTTCAATAGAGATCCATAGCCGAATCCCAATACGCAAGACTGGCTGCCAGCAAACGGATCGGTCAGGAAAAAAACAGACACGTCGAAGCCGGCCGTGAATACACTCAGCCCGGGAACTCTCCTCTCCGGTAAGCCGAGGGTGAGAGGCGCATTTGCATCCGGAAGGCCCTTGAAAAGGCCGCCGCGTTTTCAAAACCACACTCGAATCCGATCTCGCTGACATTGAGAGGGGAATCCGCCAATAGCTGGCAGGCATGCGAGATTCTCAGCTGCGAAAGAAATTCGGAGGGGGCGAGCCGCAAATGCTCGCGAAAGCGGCGGCCCAGGGTCGAAACCGACATCCCGGCGAAGTGCGCCAGGTCCACAACGGTGACACCGTCACGAAGATGGGTGCGGGCATATTCCACGATTCCTGCGAAAGCGCGGAACTGGTCCGGTAGCGCCTCGACCGGGCCGATGAGCGGGCGGGACAAGCCTGAAGTGCCCACCACCTCCCCTGCCCGATTCCGAATGGGCAACTTGGTGGTCGTCCGCCATTCGATTCCCCCATAACTGGTCGTGAGGAGTTCCACTTTGCGCCGGATCGGCCGACCGGTCCTCATGATCGCTTGATCGTCTTCCATAAAGACACGGGCCAGTTCGGGGTAATAGAGGTCTGCATCCGTCTTTCCAAGTATTTGTGCCGGCTCGCGCTTCACGCGATCCGCAAAGGCCCGGTTCAAGGCGACTATCCTCAGTTCCCTGTCCTTGATCCAGAAGAGTACATCGTTGAGTTCATCATACAGCTCAAGCAGTGCCTCAAGCGAATCCTCCAGCACAGTGGAGCCATCTTGTAAGAAAGCACTCATTTTGACCGATTCTGCACATTTATTGAACGCACATGCAATTCCATTCTCGGAGATTATATGCTAGAATTCACGCCGTATTCTCACCGAAACAAACCCAAACCCACCCCTGTTATGCAAAAATACTTCAACTGCGAAAAGGTCCAATACGAAGGCCCCGAATCCAAGAACCCGCTTGCCTTCAAGCATTACAACCCTGAGGAGCTGGTTGACGGCAAATCCATGAAAGAGCACCTGCGCTTTGCGGGGGCCTACTGGCACACGATGCGCAACGCACTCGCCGACCCATTCGGCGCAGGCACCGCACAGACGCCATGGGACGATGGCTCCAATTCCATTGAAAATGCGCTGAAGCGGGTCGATGTCTTCTTCGAGTTTCTCGAAATCATGGGCATGGAGTACTACTGCTGGCACGACCGCGATATTGCTCCGGAGCTCAACGACCTGGCGGCCTCCAACAAGGCACTGGACGCTGTGGTTGCCAAACTCAAGGAGAAGCAAGCCGAGACTGGCGTGAAGCTCCTATGGGGAACGGCCTGCCTCTTTTCCCACCCGCGCTATGCACACGGCGGCGCCACGTCTCCGGACCTGAATGCCTTCACCTACGCGGCAGCCCAGGTCAAGAAGGCCATGGAATGCACGAAGGAACTGGACGGTCTGGGCTACACCTTCTGGGGAGGACGTGAAGGCTATGCCAGCCTGCTCAACACGAACATGAAACGTGAGCTCGACCATCTTGCCGCATTTCTGCACATGGCCGTCGATCACGCCAAGAAGATCGGCTTTGAAGGCCCCTTCTACATCGAACCGAAACCACGTGAGCCCTCCACCCACCAGTACGATAGTGACGCCGCGGCCTGCCTGAACTTCCTGCGCGAGTACGGACTGATGGACAAGTTCCGCCTCAATATCGAAACCAATCACGCCACCCTCGCCGGACATACCATGGAGCACGAATTGACCGTGGCGGCCAACGCGGGCATGCTGGGCAGCATCGACGCCAACCGCGGGGACCCGCTGATTGGGTGGGACACCGACCAGTTCCCGACCGATATCTACGGAACCACACAGGTAATGATGGTGGTACTCGGAATGGGCGGCTTCAAAACCGGCGGCCTCAACTTTGACGCCAAACGCCGCCGCGAATCGCATGATCCTCTGGATCTGATCCATGCTCATATAGGTGGTATGGATACCTTCGCCCGCGGTCTGAAAATCGCCCACGCCATCCGCGAAGACGGCCGCCTCGCCGACTTTGTCCAGAAGCGCTACAGCAGTTTCGATTCGGAGCTGGGCAAGAAGATCGAATCCGGGGCCTGCAGCTTTGACGAGCTGGAAAAACTCGCACTGAACGGTGGCGAACCGACACTTACCAGCGGTCGTCAGGAGATGCTCGAAAACTTGATCAACGAGTTCATCTAATTCGACTCCGATACCTTCAAAAAACTATCTAGGTTAAGGTAGCGAAGCCATGTCAGCGGCTTCGCTACCGAAAACACTGAATTCGAAGCGACTTTCTTCGCTTCGCGACACAATGTATATAAGCTAACTCGGCAGAAATAGTATCCCCCAAAAAATAAAGAACCATGCTATCCCTCGGACTCGACGCTTCCACCCAGAGCTGTTCCGCGCTGGTCATTGACACCGCCACCGGCACCATCGTGGCCGATGCCAGCATCAACTTTGGTCAACAACTACCACAGTATAAGGCCCCGTCCGGCTTCATTCCGGATGGGGCCGGTGGCGAAGTGCATTCCGATCCCCGGATGTGGCTGGATGCGCTGGAGCTGCTACTTGAGGAACTAAGCGGGCAATGCGACCTATCAAAAGTTGCAGCGGTCTCAGGTGCGGGCCAGCAGCATGGGTCGGTTTACCTGAATGCATCCTGGTTCCAGGTCGTCGGGTCACTCTCGCCGAACAGCTCGCTTGCGGAACAGATACAGCCCAGCCTGAGCCGTCTCACCTCCCCGATCTGGATGGATACTTCCACCGGAGAGGAATGCCGCGAGATCGCCGAAGCCGTCGGTGGCAACTCGAGTGTGTGCGCCAAATCCGGCTCAGTCGCAATCGAGCGCTTCACCGGACCACAGATACGGCGTTTCTATAAGACCGCCCCACAGGCCTACGACGAAACCGCACGCATTCATCTGGTCAGCTCTTTCCTGTGTTCGGTCCTCTGCGGTGCCGACGCACCGATCGATACCGGAGACGGGGCCGGCATGAACCTGCTGAATATTGCATCCTGGCAATGGGACCCGGAACTACTGGAAGCAACGGCACCGAATCTGGCGGCGAAGCTCCCCGGAGTCGTGCCGGGTGCGACCGCAGTGGGCAAGATCGCTCCCTACTTTATTGAGAAATTCGGTTTCAGCGAAGGCACGCCCGTGACTGTGTTCTCCGGCGACAACCCCAGCAGTCTCGTCGGCATGGGCGCCGGAGAACCCGGCAAAGTTGTCATCTCTCTGGGCACCTCCGATACGTTTTTCGCCGCCATGCAGGATGTCGTCGCCGACCCTCAAGGCTACGGTCACGTCTTCGGCAATCCACTCGGAGGCTCCATGTCGCTGCAATGCTTCGTCAATGGCTCTCTGGCCCGTGAAGCAGTGAAGGACAAGCTCGGCTACGACTGGGAACAGTTCACTGCCGCATTTGAACGGACCGAAGCGGGCAACAAGGGAAACTTCATGGTCCCCTTCTTCCGTCCCGAAATCAGCCCGCGCATCGACCTTGAAGCTCCAATCTTGAAAGGCAGCCAAACCTTTGAGCGTTGGAACGACGCCGACCTCGCGATTCGCGCCTGCGTCGAAGGCCAGTTCCTCAACATGAAACTGCGCAGCGAGTGGATGGAACTGAAACCGGAAGTCATCTACCTGACCGGAGGCGCGTCCAAGAACGATGCGATTGCCCAAGTCGTGGCCGACATCTTTCAAGCCAAAGTCCAGCGTCTTGCCGTCAGTGGCTCGGTTGCACTTGGAGCCGCCCTGCGCGCAGCCCACAATCACCTCAACTGCGACATGAAAGAATTGGTCGCCGCGTTCTGCCAACCGGAACCGGATAGTATCATCGAGTCGAAGGTGGGACCTGATACCTACCGTGAATCGCTTTCTGTTTTCTCAAAATTGCTCCCCGGCAAGCAAACTTCGAGCTAAACGCGATCTGTTGATTTTCGCTGCTCCGCTTCAATCTCCCGTAAACGTGCTTCCAGTCGGACCTTCTCGTCCTCAAGCTCCATCTTCGCTTGGGCAACTGAGACCTCACGACGCTTAATTACCGGAGTCCGCGCGTGCTCGATAATCCGGTCCTGCGTCAGGTAAACCCCACTTAACATAGATGTTTTCACATGTGCACGGTGCACGGCTCCATCACGATCCCGATATACGATTTCGTAAATACGGTCATTCTTTTCTCCGAACCATCCCGGCCCCAAGGGATCCCAACTCTGATCGATCAATTCACCATCTAGAGTATTTTCAATGTAATCCTTTACTCGCCCCCCATCGAAAGAACCCGCTAGCAAACGCACCACAATAGCAAGGATGATGAAACCAATAATAAAGAGCGGAAAGGCCTCTGGCATGTTGGGTTGGGTTTAAGTGCTTAGGCTTACTGTGGACGAGTCGTATCCCGACCCACAGCGTCATCCTTGACATACCAATCGAGCGTCCAATCCTCGATGGCGTTCATTTGTTTACCTTTGCCGAAATAAACACCCCCGAAACTGCTGCCCCCGTCCCGCGGATAAAAGCTGACGTGTAAATAACCGGCGTGACGCACATCGATCCGCAGTTCAAACGCCCCTGCCCCCTCTCGAATGACCTGCTCCTGTCCGGGCAAGATCTGGCTGCGTCCATCACCTTCGGTTTGAGTTACGAAAACACTGATTTTAGCGGCAGGCCTGCTGGACAGATGATAAGTGCCGGCCACCTCGATGGTTTCGCCAACGCGCAGCTTTGAACCGGTCGAGCGCACAGATTCAATCTGAATGGAGTCGCCGGCTCGGAAACGCGCCGGCCCTGTTTTGTAAACAACATCCTGAAACTCTGCCCCCAGCAAGGAGGCAACGGACATGAATGAGAATAGCAGGCATGAAAGCACTCGAAGCATAACACTCCTTTAAATAGCCAAAACCCAGGCCATTTGGAAGACATAATTTCTCCCAAGTATAAATCTCTAGAGACTTGGTTCGCCTTCCAGGTAGCCAAGCGAGACCAGAAACTTGTCCATTTCGAGAACCGTCGCCTTATAGTAAGGCATCCGCTCCTCGGTGTGGTTAAAGAAACCGTGCGGCTGATCTTCGTAGAGATGAAGGTCACAGCGCCCACCAAAGGATTCCATTATAGATTTGTATGCTTCGGCCATGGTTACCGGCACATGGGCATCCTTGGTCCCGAGAAAAACGATCGTCGGCGGCGTTTCGGCACTCAGGTTGTGCGCGGGGGAGAAATCCTCCCAATAGTCCTCGACCCGGTCGTACCCGTATCCCTCCGGTCCGTTGTTGTATACGGGATTGAAGAGCACCAGAGCCGCCGGTTTGCAGCTGACAGACGCATCCTCGGCGGCTTCGTTGAAACCTTCGACGGTGGCAGTTGCCGCGGCAACATGCCCACCGGCCGATCCGCCACCGGCCAGGATTTTATTCGGGTCGATGCCCCATTCACCGGCATGGGCCCGCACCCAACGCATGGCCGACTTTCCATCCATCACACATTCCTGCGGACTCGTCCCGTTGCGGCTTTCCACCCGGTATTCGGCCGAGATCGCCACCATGCCCCGGGATGCCAGGTAATCACAGTGCGGGAAAAACTGGGAAGGTGAACCCCCGATCCATCCGCCTCCGAAGAAGAAGACGATTGCCGGGCGCTGTTGGGAAGCATCATGCCCCACCGGATTAAAGATGTGGAGCTTCAACTCGACATCGCCGACCTGCTTGTAGATCGGCGTCGCATTCGGGTCGAAGCCCTTGATGTCGAGATTCGCGGATGTAGAGACGTAAGACATATCGTAAGTCGTTTTAAGCAGCAGGTTGGCTGACGAGTTTAAGAATCCCCGGAAACCGCGCTTCCACCTCGTCCGCACGAACCGTATTCAAACACTTGGTCCCTTCGACCCGGGTAAAAATCAAGCCGGCATCGCGCAAGACCGCCATGTGGTGTGACAGCGTCGCCTTGGCAACCTCGACCGGCAGCTCGTTGCAGGCCAGCTCTTGCCGCTCCAACAAGGCCCGCAGGATCGCGATCCGGCAGGGGTCGGAAAGCGCCTGCATCAAGTCGGGCAAGGCAACCTCTTCGAGCGGGGGATGTTCGTATTCTTTAGTCGGCATTTGTATGAAGTGAAAATATTGTTCGAAAAATTACGAACACAATTTGACTCAATCGGATTCGGCCCAATTGTTCGATAGAACTAGAACAATATATCCATGAGCACACAAAGCACAACTACATCGCCACTTCTCACTCCTGTCCGTATCGGTGCCTGGGATCTCCCCAACCGTATGATCATGGCACCACTCACCCGCTGCCGTGCCGGCGAAGGCCGGGTGCCGAATGAGCTGATGGCCGAGTATTATGCCCAGCGCGCCAGCGCCGGCCTCATCATTTCCGAGGCAACCTCGGTCGACCCGATGGGGGTCGGCTATCCCGACACGCCGGGCATCTGGTCGGACGAGCAAGTCGAGGGTTGGAAACATGTAACGGATGCCGTCCATGCCCAAGGCGGCCGTATTGTCCTGCAGCTCTGGCACGTGGGCCGCATCTCGGATCCGATGTATCTGGACGGTCAACTTCCGGTCGCACCCAGCGCCGTCAAGCCTGCCGGCCATGTCAGCTTGGTCCGCCCGATGAAGGGTTTTGAAACACCGCGTGCCCTGGAGCTCGACGAAATCAAGGCGATCGTTGAAGCCTACCGTAAGGGCGCGGAGAACGCGAAGAAGGCTGGCTTTGATGGTGTCGAGCTTCACGGTGCCAACGGCTACCTGCTCGACCAGTTCCTGCAGGACTCCACCAACCGGCGTAGCGACGAATACGGTGGATCAATCGAAAATCGCGCCCGGCTCATGCTCGAAGCGGTCGATGCCGCCATCTCGGTCTGGGGACCGGAACGCGTCGGACTGCACATCTCGCCGAAGTGCGACACGCACGACATGGGCGACTCCGATCCGGAAGCGACATTCGGCTATATCGCTCAAGCCATGAAGGAACGCGGTATTGCATTCATCTTCGCCCGTGAGTCGCAGGAGGCACCGCAACTCAGCCCGAAGCTGAAGGAAATCTTCGGCGGCCCCTACATCGCCAACCAACAACTGGACCAAGCCACCGCGGAATCCATTCTGGAGAAAGGCGAAGCCGATGCCTGCGCCTGGGGCCAGCAGTTTATTGCCACCCCCGACCTGGTTCGACGGTTCGCCGAAGGCCTGCCTCTCAATGAGCCAAATCCGGACACATTCTACGCCAGCGGCGAGGAGGGCTACACCGACTATCCTTTCGCGTCTTAACCCCCAACGCCAGGCAAACCTGCCTCAAAGTGGAATCGAAGTCGCTCTCGCGCCTTCGCCATAAAAGAACGGCTGCTTATTGGAGAAGAATCCGTGGTAGAGAAGCCGCGACAGTCGGCTTCTTCAAGTATTTCGCTATTCAGACGACACTAATTTTCAGACGGTCCCCCCCTTGCACAGGAGAGGGGGACCGCCACGCGTTTATCCCATTCTGGAGTTCAACTCAACAGGTTCAACAATTTGAAGAACTCCAAGTTCGCCAACGCCCGACGAATCCATAGCATCGGAGTGTATGGCAATTGATCACGATTTCGATTTCGATCCAACCTACGGCTACACCTTGGAGGAGTTGTTGCAAGTCGGCGCTCCTGACGAGCCGGAGGACTACACGCTCTTCTGGGAAGGCATTCATGCCCGGGCACTGGATATCCCACTCAAGCTGAGCTGCGAGGAAGTCGAAAGCCCGAATCCGGACTACAAGCTCTTTGAGATCGAGTACGACTCCTGGGGCAATGTCCGCGCCGGTGGTTGGCTAACCGTTCCGGTCGATGGAAAGCTCAGCAATGCGGTCGTCGTCGGCCATGGCTACGGTGGGCGGGAAGCTCCCGACTTCGGCCAACCGGTCGAATCCGCCGCCTGCATCTATCCCTGCGCACGCGGGTTCCACCGCTCGGCACACCCGGACTATCCGGGCGAGGGGCACCAGCACGTCATGCTCGGTCTTGAGGACCGAGCCACCTACTCCCATCTCGGTAGCGTGGTCGATTACTGGTTGGCCGCATCCGCCGTGCTGGAGCTCTATCCCCAGTTAAGCGATCGCCTCTTCTACAGCGGCGGCAGCTTTGGGGGCGGGATCGGCGCGCTCATGCTGGCCTGGGACAAGCGCTTCAAGAAAGCCTATCTCAACATCCCCAGCTTCGGCAACCACCCGCTACGCGTCCAGCTCCCCTGTGTCGGCAGCGGTCAAGCCATTCAGGAACACTACCACGCAGGCAATCAGGACATTCTCAAGGTGCTGCAATATTTCGATGCCGCAACCGCGGCACAACATGTCACGATTCCCGTTTTCGTCGCCGCCGCCACCTTCGACCCGGCCGTGCCGCCCCCCGGACAATTTGCCGTCTACAACGCACTGGCCGGCCCCAAGGAGCTCTTCATCCGCCAAGCCGCCCACTTCGATCTCGCCGGCAACGAGCACGACGACGCAGCCGTCCATACCCGGCTCCGGCGTTGGTTCCGGGATTGAGATTCGGTGTGGAATGCCAAATACCGCGACACATCAAACTCCGATATCCCGTGGGAGTTGCTGTATCCCCATTCCTCCATCCAGCAGGACCTGAGAACCGACGAGTGTGGGAGCGGAATCCGATGCAAGGAAGAGCACCGTCCGGGCGATTTCCTCCTGCGAACTGGGGGCGGCTGAAGGCACATTCTTCCTTCGGCGAGCTTCAACGCCGTCAGCCAGATGATTCCAGCGCTCGGTCCAGACGTATCCCAGAATGAGCGAGTTCACCCGAATACCAAACGATGAAAGCTCCTGTGCCATGGCTCGGGTCATGCCATCCAGAGCCGCCTTGCTGATGTTATAGGCACTCCGTCCATAAATTCCCTGATGCCCGGCCAAGGAGGAAATATTCACAATGGCACCCCCACCCTTTGTCTGAAGCCATTGAGCAGTCAGTTGCGCACAGCGGAAAGCGCCGAAGAGATTCACCTCCAAAACTTCACGGAAAAAATCCGGGCTTTGCTCAAGAAAGCCGGAATCCCCCAAACCGAGATGCGCGGCATTGTTTACGAGGACATCCGGCATCCAGCCCTTCGATTCAAGCTCGTCGAAAGCAGCCTCAATCGCGGATGGATCGCCCAAGTCGAAACTCGACAACATCAGTTCGGCTTCGGCGTAGGTCTCGATGAGCTGCGCATGTGCCGTTTTCAGGTTGGCTTCGGAACCGTGTAAAATAACACGGGCTCCGGCTTCAACAAAGGCCGCGGCAATCGTCAGGCCAAGGTTACGGGAGGAACCGGTGACCAAGACAGTCTTGCCGGCGAAAGACAGGAAGGATGCGGTATCAATTTTCATACGACAACAAGGGAAAGAGGGATTGATCGGTGAGCACCAACGGGTAGTCGGTAAACGGCAGGCGGAACTGGGTCCCGACATGCGCATCGTCGCAGATGAAAGGTTTCGCGTGCGCGGCGAGGTCGTGCACCTGTCCGGTCATGAGATCCAAGAGGACCGGTGAATCGAACTTGAGGTCCGAGTCCGCCCAGAACACGAGATCGATCTCACGTGCCGCTTTCTTCTGTTGCGGGTCCTCGGTGTTCCAGTAGGCCAGCAAAGGCACTCCATCACGAACAAAGGAAACCCCCATCGGCGAAGCCAACACCGCACTTTGCTGAGGCTGCTGCTCATCCGGATTCAGGAAACGGTAAAACAATTCACAGCGCTCGCTTGTATCATCAAAGAGTGAGCAAACCCGCTGAAAGACTTCGAAGGAATACTTGGGCGAGTAATCCGCGCCGTTGATCAAGCCCATCATCACGGGCTTTTTAACTTCGCCGCCGGCTTGACGGTACGGACGTCCCATCAGATCGACCGCGTGGAAATACAGGGCCATGTCAAATCCGGTCTTCAAATCGGCAAGGATACGCCGTGCCACCCACTTGGCCTGAACGACCTGATCGGTCCCATAGAGCCCGAGCCAATCGTCATTGTGCCCCTTTGTCTGTGAGGGACAACCGTTCTCGCCCTGCCAGACATCGATGGAGTGCCCCGGGGCATATTGCCGAAGCATACGGCGAACGAGATCGTGCATGTTCTGCAGATTGACTTCCGGCACCGATTGGTAGGGATGGAAGGAAAACACATCGATAGACTCCGCCATGCCTGCTTTGAGGGCGGCCTCAAGGAAAGGCGGATCCATTTTCGACATCGCCCCGCCGACAATCTTTGCATCCGGGATCGATTCCTTGACCGCGGCTGCCGTGACTTTCACCAGTTCGGCATACTCGGCGCCGTTCGGTTTGGACGGATGCCAGAACTGCGGAATGTTCGGTTCGTTCCAAACCTCCCAGTAGCGGACCTTGCCACGGAAGCGTTGCGCCAGCGCGATCACGTAATCGTGCCAGGCCCGTTTCACGTCATCCCCGTAATAGAGCGGGACATGGCCGACCGCCGACTCGTGCGGCACATCGGGCATGTAAAGCTTGTTGCCGAAAGTCACCGAAAAGAAAGGTTCGACCCCGGCTTCCAACAGCCTGTCGACGATTTCCTCCAGCCAGGCAAAGTCATACTGCCCCGCTTCCGTCTCGCAACGGCTCCAGCCCGTCTGCACCCGGGCCCATTTGGCCCCCAGTTCGGCCATCAGTGGATAGACCCGATCCGGATCGAACATGAAGCGGTCCAGCGTCTCGAAACCGACACCGATTTTGGACGACTTGATTTCGGCCGTCTTGCGCGGTCTAAACGCACCAAGGACGGGAAGCCCCAAGGCTTCCAGGTCCGTCAGCTGTGCACGCTTCAGTGCAGGCACATCCTGATCTTCGACAAATGACTTCGGGTCCACTACAGTATCCATATTTCACCTACTTTTTGAAAATATAACCGCTTTCCTTCGGACGGATGTCCGTCAGGGTTCCTTTGTAATGGCGCAGATCGTGGGCTTGATACGGATACTTCGCCAATACCGCCTCATTAATCTCCACCCCCAAGCCGGGAACTTGCGGGATGGTCAGGCAGCCATCCACAAAGCCAGCCTCCTCTTCGGCGATTTCAGTGCGCCAGTTCACATCGGTCGCCATGGTTTCGAGGCGTCGGATATTCATGGTCGACGCCGCCACATGGAGCGTGGCCGCATTGGCCACCGGCCCACAGGGATTGTGCGGGCAGCACGGGAGGTAGTAGCCTTCCGCCATTTCCGCAATGCGCTTTAACTCCGACATGCCGCCGACGTGAGTCACGTCCGGTTGCGCGAAGTCCGCACAACGTGACTCGAAAAACGGGATGTAGTCCCACCGGCTATACAAACGCTCACCCGTCGCAATCGGCACACGGGACTTCCTGCGAACCTCCGCGAGCGCTTCCAGATTCCCCGGTGGCAAGGGCTCCTCGAACCAGCCGACCTTGTAAGCGGCGATCATGTCGGCTGCGCGCACCGCCGTCGGCACATCAAAACGGCCATGCCCCTCGATCAGCAACTCCGCCTTTCCCTCGACCACTCCAGCCACCGCCGCCACGCAAGCCTCGGCCTTTTTCAGCTCCTGCGGCGTCAGCTCCAGGTAAGCCGAACCGAAGGGATCCCATTTCAGCCCACGGTATCCAGCTTCAATGGCCAGCTTGGCCTTTTCCGCAAATTCCTCCGGCTCCTTCGCACCGGCAAACCAGGCATTCGCATAACAGGTAATCCGGTCGCGTACCGCACCGCCGAACAACTCGTACACCGGCACCTTTAGCGCCTTGCCCTTGATGTCCCAGAGCGCCATCTCGAGCGCCCCGAGGGCCGACATGTAGACTGGGCCACCACGGAAATACACTTCCCGGTTGGCTTCGTCCCAGATCGACTGGATTTCAAAGGCATTCCGCCCAATGACATTTCGACCGAGCTCAAGCATCGCTTCGACCACCGTCTTTTCCCGGTATTCCAGCGAGGCTTCGCCCCACCCGTAAATGCCTTCATCGGTCTCGACTTTTAGAAAGACCCAGTTGGTGCGGAAACAATCCACAATATATGGTTTCAGTGAGGTGATTTTCATAGCAGGAAAACTTTAGATTATTTTCCAAAACCTGCCGAAAAACCGCTGTTTTATCAAACTTATGTAATTTACAGCCTTCGGCTTAAAGTTAATAAATATGTGCATCATGCCAAATACAGCCCGCCAAGAAGCCAAGCAAGCAACTGCCGACTGGCAGGCACTCCACCCCCTATTGGAACGTTGCTATGTCGGTCCCCCGGCGGGCAGGTCCGGTAACTTCCCCGGCGCGATTTTCACCTTGTGCAAACTACTCCGGGGCAGCGTCGAAATGAAGAAGGGCAATCACTCGATTCAAGCGGACGCCAATAATCCGGCATGGATACTCACCACCCCGGGCACACGCTGGCAGCATTTTTCCGATGACTCGGAAATCGTATCGATCCATATCGCCTTGGGCAACCCGCAGAACGGGGCGGAGTGGAGCGGCCCCCAAATTATTAGCGTCAAACCTGATTCCGCCGGCGAAAAAGCCTTAGCGGAGCTCGTCAATTGCCCTGTCATCAAACAACTCAGCCCGGGACAACGGCTCGAGCTACAGGCCTTAAAACTGAGCATCCCCGATTATCTTGAGCTGCAGAAACACACGCTAGAAATCCTCAAGCAAAGCCTGCTACTGGCGGAGCGGGCAGGCATGCGCTACCAGGTGCCCAGCATTCAGGACCCACGTGTCAATGCCAGCTATCGCTATCTGGCCGCCCTCGATATTCGTGAAAGCTTCGATCGCGGTGAACTGGCCGCCCGTGAGGGCCTGACCGCCGGACAACTCGACCGGCTCTGGCGCAGCGAACTCGGCCAGACCCCGAACCATTACCGCGACCGCCAGCGACTCACCTACGCCTGCCGGCAACTCCGCCGTCCGGAAATCCCCATCAAAGTCATCGCAGCCGATCTCGGATTCCGCCACCTCTCACAATTTTCCAACTGGTTCAGCACCCGTCACGGGGAATCCCCTCGCAGCTATCGAAAGCGACCGGGTACAAATTAAGATGCATCCAAATTGACTCGTACCTCAAATGTAAGCTCCGCAAGCGGAATACTCGATTCCATGATCCGGCATCAGAACTTCAACCTTCGTCGCAGCATCGACCGCCCACGGCAAATTCAACTCCGCGAATAGTTTGTTTTGATCAAATGCAGACTTCAGCACAGCCTCCATTCCCGGAATGTAGCGAAGCGTATCCCCCGGGTTGACTTGCTTCTTTGCCACAAACTCCTCGGCCAAGGCATGCACAGGAATATCCTGTAGCGCTTCCACACAATATGTGTGCGCACTGGCCGCTTCCACGCTAGAGGTCGCGGAAGATTGCGTTCCACCCAGACATTTACGGACGCAGCTTTCCAGCTTACGCATATGCGTCGACTCGGGGTCCCCGTAATTTTTGGTCGAACCGTCTTTGAGGTAGGCCACGACATCGCCCCCCAAACGATAACGCACCTCGGCTGTCTCGAATTGATAGCTGAACACTGGCCCATCGTTTGCCTCCACGGCATGAGTGGTATAAAAATAGATCGGCGGCCCTTCGAGCGTTTCAATTTTGATGCAGGCGGTGTCGAAGTTCTCGATCGGATTGGCCCGATAGCACTCCGCAGCCAGACGAGTGGGTGTCGCCGAAAGCTCGGCACTTGGCCCAAGCATAAAGAACATATTCTGGAGAAAATGAGCGGTCGCGTTATTCACCGGGCTATCATAGACGGGCCTCCCCTGCCCATTGTAAATCTTACCCGCCCAATTATTCCGGGAATAATAAGATTGCGGACGAGGCCAAGCGACTCGTGTGCTGAGCTGCTCAGCCTTCCCGTAAATTCCCTTCAGGATGTCCGCTTTCAGGTTTTGCATCGTCTCGCTAAAAGACCATTGATAACCGATTTCCAAAAATTGACCGGAGGCATCGCGAGCCGCTCGCATCCGTTCCACTTCCGCAGCGGTAGCCGCGATCGGTTTTTCACACAGGACATTGATACCGGCCTCCAACAACGCACAGGAATGATCCGCATGAAAGGAAATCGGCGTCGCCACCACAGCTAGATCGACCTCAAGCGAAGCCCCTAGAAAGGCCTGCAGTGATGTAAACACCGGAACGCCCAGAGCTTTCAGTTCCGGCCAATCCATGGCCTGCTCCACTGCAGGATCAACAATCGCAACAAGTTTAGCCTCCCCTGCGGCACGAAGTGCTCTTAAGCCTTCAATATAATGATGCCCGTAGCCGCCGACTCCCAACATGAGAACCCGGGCACATTCGCCTGCCATTTCTTTAGATTTCATCTCGCTTCATTAAGCATCCCCGATCGCCCAGGGCCAGGGTGCCTGCACACAGCGCAGGTGCTCCCATGGGAAATAATAAGGCAATGGATCTCGCGTCTTCCCGAGTAGTGGAATGTCAGATGTCTTCGGCGCAGGTGCAGAAGCCTCCCATGCAGGCCACTCGACCAACTTGCGATTGATCTCCGCAAAACGCGGCTCCGGGCTGCCCGGCGTCCAGGAAAGCTCCATTTCCAATTCAGGTTTTGCATCCGACACATCTCGGCAGTAGCGCACTCTGCGGGTTGTCCAAAAGTAATCCTCAATTTTGGCCCGGCTCAATTCTTGAGCAAAAGCTTCCAACGAAGTGTAATCGTCAACACTCGCATGCTCGGCGATAAAGCCACCATACACATCCGCACAGTCTTGAACACTGAAGGTTCGCTCCTCTCCATTGTAAAAAGTGCTGCGAATCACTTCGTATCCATTCACCTGTTCGAGAGTGATCGTCGGCTCCCCCAACGTTCGTGTATACACCAAGGGACGAATCCCGACAAACAAGCGCCCACGGCGACATACGATCCACTGTCCACGCGGCACTACACCGCCCCAGCTCTCACGTGTTTCCGTTCCGACAAAAACTTCGTCTGCACCGGCAAATTTCGAGGGGAAACACACAGCCTCACTCAGTTGCTTTACTTTTCGAGGCTCCTGCCCATCCCAAGCACTCAGCAAAAAATGAGGGTGCGACAGGACCAAGGCAGTGCTATCCGACTGAAGTGTAAAATGATTTGCATAAGAGACTAAATTATCTTGCTCACCACCATTCGTATACTCAGGTCCCTCTGAGACATATTCGCCCGGCTTACTATCATTCAGCAGCATTTTGCTAAAGACCGTACCCACATCTTTCAGCCCATCCTCAACTGGGTCGGCCTTGTTACGGTAGCTTGCAAAATAAGCCGCCGCTTGGCCACCGTTCAAGAAGGAGACATTGCAAGTTCCGACCGAAAAGTCCGCCTCCTGGTAGGTCTGCTGACGGTTTGAACAAGCCGGATAGCCACCAAACGCGGTGGGACCCATTTCTGAAGTCGACACACAACTGAAGGGGTAAGTTTTCTCCGTGAACAAGCGCCGAGTCGATTCGCTCACATGATACTCACCCGCAGCCAGCCAACACATCTGAGCAATATTGAAGGGCGGGTTGCCGTGATGGTGCAGCACCAATTGTTCATCCGGATCAAACAGGCGCATGGGCGACATTCTGGACACATCGCCAAGGACAAACCAAAGGAGCGACGAAGCCAAGGTCACTTGGCCAAGCAGATCGACCGTGTAGGCACGGGAATACGGCCCCGCCAGCATTCCCGTGCCCTCATGAAAACGGGCAGCCAAATCCAACCAGAGGCGCGCTTCGATATCCGCAGCCAGTTGGCGTGCCTCATCATTTTGCGCATGACCTGCGATTTCCGCGATGGCATGCAGCGTAAGCGGCGAATAAGTCGGCGAGTTGTATTCGCTGTTGATGCCTCGACGCGTCAGTTGCGCGGCAAACTGCCGCAAGCTCCACAAGCCATGCTTCACCGCCTCAGGCTCGCCTAGCATCTCGCCACCAAGTATGAGCCCCATCGCCGCCTTCGCGGGCATGTTGTCATTAAAGCCGTGGAACTGGTAATCCGGCGCCCGGTTTCCCGCCCATGTGGCAAAGCCGTCCCTCACCATGGACTTCAGTTTCGACACAACCGATGCCGACATCAGCTTTCGATAACGAAGTAAGAGCACCAGAGCGATGTTTGTGCTGAAGATGTTAAAGGTCGACTCCACCGGATATTCTTTCTGGCTGACATCCGTCGCCCCAACCACAAAGTCCCCCATCTCCGTCTGTCCCGTTTCATAATACGCGAAGCTGAGCCAAAGCCGTTCACGTGCGCTCAAGGGACGACTCGGGGCGCGCCAGCCACCATCGGCCGCAAACCAGTCGCGGCTAACATCTGCAGCCTTTTCCAAATACTGTATACAACGTGCACGCACGTCGATTTCAAGAGGAGCCGAAGTCTTATACATTATCCTACTAGATCGAGATTGCTTGGAGTGAATGACTCAAATTTGAGCTTGCATTGATTCAGAAAACTCGAATTGTTTTGGGTCTTTACTAGTATATTGTCAAACCCCAAAATAAAACCAAATCTACATTATGTCACCCATGCATAAAATCATCCCACTCGTCGCCTCCGCAGCTATCGCTCATACCGCATCTGCGGATCTCGTATTTCAGGCAGACTTCAACGGCACCGGCGGCGGCACCGGAGGTGCCAGCGACATAGCCACGTACGGCGGCACCGGAAGCATTTATGACACAGCAGCAGACGACGACATCAGCGCATCGGTTTCAGGCGGAAAACTAGTAATCACGGACGGATCTGGCTATGTGGGACGACCTGTGGGCGTGACATTCGATCCGACGAGTATAGACAATGGCTTCAACTCATGGTTTGAAAATACCAGCGATACACTCGGTTATGACAGCATTAACGGAGCCTTGGATTTCTACTTCAAGAGCACGGAAAACGCGCTGACCGGGAATTCAGTCAGAGCGATCGATACCCGGATAGGTCAGGACGACCAATTCCGGATTGTCGTCACAACCAATGTCACCGGAGTCCTAACACTACAAATACTCGATTACTCAAGCGGCACTGGCACTGTCATTATGGCGCCAAGTTATAACTTCTACGAATACCAGGCGAACACACTCTACCACGTGGCGGTCACTGTTGAAACAGGCGTTGATGGATTGATTACTGGAAAGATTTTCGTGGCAGAAGGAAACACAACCATATCGTCATCCGCCATACCATCGATATCAGGAACTACTGCAGGCTCAGTGGATACCACAGGCACCGTCAATGACAACAGCTTCAGATTCGGGACCTCAGATGTAGCAGTGGACCGAGTACTTGAGCTCGACAGTTTCCGGCTTTACGACTCGGTCCCTGCCGAATTCTCAGCCATCCCAGAACCTAAGCTAGTCGGGTTAAGCGTTGGGAGCATGGCGCTCCTAGCGGCGATTGGCCTCAAGCGCAAAGGTGGTCACCCGAATGATTAATCACCACCTATAATGCTCGTTTCGAAACTGAATATCCAGCACCTCAAACCAGTCATATCCCACACCTCATGAATAAAACATCCCTACTCATCCTAGCTGCAGGCCTCACCCAAGCAGCCTCTGCCAATGTCGTTTTCCAAGCCGACTTCAACGGCACCGGAAGCGGCACAGGCGGTGCCAGCGATATCGCCACACTCGGCGGCACCGGGAGCATTTACGATACAGCCAGCGACGATGACATCGTCTCCTCGATCTCTGACGGAAAACTAACCGTTACAGACGGTGCAGCTAAAGTCGGAAGAAAGGTTGGTGTGACACTAAACCCTACGTCCATCGACAACGGCTTTAACAGCTGGTTTGAAGATACCAGCGATTCGCTGGGCTACGACAGCGTCAATGGTGCCTTGGATTTCTTTTTCCAAAGCACCGAAACAGAACTTACCGGCACCAGTATCCGCCCAATTGATGTAAGGCTTGGCCAGAACGACCAACTTCGACTCATTTTAACAACGAATACACCAAGTTCCGGAACAGGACCTTTCGCAGTTCAAATATTAGACTACTCAAGTGGCAGCGGCGTCAATATTGGCGGGGCAAGCTATAACTTCAGTGACTATCAAGCGAACACACTCTACCATGTAGCCGTCACCTTGGAAACTGGAGTCGACGGGCTAATTACCACCAATATTTATATTACCGAAGGCAATACGACAATCTCCAGTGCAGCGATTGCAGATGGATCTGAAACCACATCAGCATCGTTCAATTCAACAGGCACAACACTAAACAATAGCTTCACCTTCGGAACCCATGACATTGATGTGGCCCGCGTCGTCGAGTTTGATAGCTTTCGACTCTACGACTCCATACCCACAGAATTCAGCGCAATCCCCGAGCCTCAAACCTTTGCGCTCAGCTTTGGCAGCATCGCCCTCCTCGCAGCAATTGGCCTCAAGCGAAAAGGTGGTCACCATACGGACTAATCACCACCGGTGATGCTCGTTTTGAATCGGAATCACTGAATATCCAACACCTCAAACCTGCTATTTAAACACCTCATGAATCAACCATCTCTACTCCTCCTCAGCATGGCCCTCGCCCACACGGCATCTGCTGCCCTCGTTTTTCAGGCCGACTTCAATGGCACCGGAAGCGGCACCGGCGGTGCCAGCGACATGGTAACCCTAGGCGGCACCGGTCAGTTCACCGGCACTAGCTCGTCTTCGAATGTCTATTCCTCCATTTCCTCCAGCACGCCTCTTACCACAGGCGGAGGCAACTACCTAAGCTTGGACGACCAAGGGCAGTCAAGTAGCTACAGTCCTACTGGCGCTGGCTTTAGCCCGAACTCGGCGGCCTCGTCATTTGACTCTTGGTATACCGACAACGGAACCAGTGGCTTTGATACGCTGAATGGCGGCGTTGACTTCTTTTTTCGGTCTACCGATGTAGCACTAAGCACCAATCAGTTTCGATTTCTTGCTCTTTATGGCATCAGCGGAAGCGACGGTCTGCGATTTAATTTGCTTTCGAATAACGGGGCACTGCGTTTCGAGTTTCTAACAGGATCCTCCAGTGCCGTTTCCGTCGGCGCTAGCAGCGGGATTCTAAATCTCAGCGCAAACACAACCTACCACATCGCCTCCACGATGGAAACCGACGGTTCGACGGGACTCATCACCGTCAAGCTCTTCCTGGCAGAGGGAAACACCGCAATTGATACCAGTTCGAACACCTACTTAATTGCCAGTGCAACTTCATCCTCGGCGCTGGATGACGGAAGCACCGACACGATTACACAAAGCTTTAATTCGGCCAACGGATTTACCTTTGGACAATACTATAATGACAACGCCGATACCAAAGTCACCGACTTGGACCAGTTTCGGATCTACGACTCAATCCCCGCCGAATTTTCTGCCATCCCGGAACCTGAGACGCTGGCACTCAACTTTGGTAGTATCGCCTTGCTCGCAGCCTTTGGCCTGAAACGTCGAGCTCGCAGCATCAAATAAAACAAGAGCAACCTCTTCCCCCAAAGGCATCTACTAGGATGCCTTTGTTCGTTCTGTGCCCGTAGACGATGAACAATGACTTCATGAATCGATCATTCACTCGAGCATTCTGCATAAAGATGGACCAATGGGTAGGGTTCGATACCCTTATCGAACCGCTCTACTCCGTAATTCGGCGCGTTAAGGATAACGCGCCCTACCTTTGCAGGAACTTCATCTGCCGCATCATTTGCCTGGGATTCCTGCTGCAAACGCTTTCCGGCGAAACAACGATCCGCCAGGAAAAGAATCTCTGGCGGATCAGCCAAAGCGGAGAACCATCGATTGAGAGCCAGATCACCGAGGACGGTAGTCTGGCCAGCCTTCGCTTTCTCAAGCCAAGCGAGATCTACAACTTGATGCCGAATGCGCATCGACCCGATTTCCTGAAAACCGGCATCGGTTTGCCCGAACAAAATTCACTGGGTGGCTCACGCGGGATCTTCTTTTGGCAAAATCAGCCGGTGCCCCTACACAAGATCGAAAAGCTGGATGCACAGACCATCCGTGCAAGCAGCGACAAGGGTGAGATCGTTTATGACTTCAGTTCGGAGCAAGCCGTAAACATCACCGCGATAAACAAATCTGTAGCGCCCATGCTTTTGCTCATGGTTCTGGATTCAACCGTGGCTGCGGTGCGCGCAACGGACGCCGACCTCGAGAAGACTCCGACGATCCGTCTCTGGCCGGAGACCATTTGGTATCAGGATGGCAATACAGCTCATTGGCGGATCGAAATCACCGGCGGCGACCGCATCTGGGGACCCGCATCCGAAGTCGGCACGCCCTGGCGCGAGGGCCTTTATCAAGTATGGGAAGCCAAGCTACAACCCGGTGAGACACGCGAAGTCAGTATCCACGCCAGCCGCATGACCGATGAAGCCGTTGCCGAATACAAAGCCCTGATCCCGGAATCCATCCCTGCCCGCCGGGCTTCACAGATCGCCTTTCCCTTGGCTCCACAAGCCAACGACAACTCACTTTCCTTGTATTCGCCAAAGGATTACCAGGTTTTCCAGCGAACGACCCAAACCCAAGGCTCCATCCGCATTGAAGGTTCCTTCCGTAATGATTTCGATCACGCCGAAGCCCGCGTCACGGGAAGGTCTGCATACGGAAGCATTCCAGAGGAATGGATGCCGGTTGAAATAGACAGTGCCAGCCATGGATTCTCCGCCAAGCTGCGGCTGTCCGCCGGCGGATGGTATCAAGTCGAGATACGCGCATGGCATAAAGGCAAAATCGTCGCCCAAACAGTAATCGAACACGTCGGCATCGGCGAAGTCTTCGTCACTTGCGGCCAATCCAATTCGACCAATTACGGCGCGACGGAGGACGCACGCAACCGCACGCAAACCGGACTCGTCGCCAGCTTTGGCGGCGGCAGCTGGCAACTCTGTGAAGATCCCCTCCCCGGCAGCTGTGACGGCAGCCAGGGCGGTAGCCCATGGACCTTTTTCGGAGATGCCATGGTCCGCCGATACAAAGTGCCGGTCGGCATTGCCATCACTGGCCAAGGCGGTGCTCCGGTGCAAAACTGGACACCCGGCTCCTTCCCTTTCCTATGGTTGATGGCACGCATCAATCAATTCGGACCGAGAGGATTCCGCGCCCTACTCTGGCATCAAGGTGAGAGCAATGTTCGGCAAAGCACCGATTTCTACTACGACACCCTCAAGGAAATCATCGAAGCCACCCGCCAAGTAGCAGGATGGGAGATTCCATGGATGGTCGCTCAAACTTCCTACCACAACCCAAAGGAATCCTCCTTTGCCAGCACACGAAACGCGCAGCAAAAGCTCTGGGAGGATGGCTTCGCGATGCAAGGCCCGGACACCGACACACTCACAGGGGCAGATCGGGCCGGGATCCATCTGAGCACCCGCGGCCTCCAAAAGCACGGGGAAATGTGGGCCGACTGCATCAGCAACTATTTAGATGAAAGCTTTAAATCCGAAAAATAACATGAATCCACACAAAAGACTCTCGAGTGCGCTGGCACTCTGCCTCTTATCCGCCGCACAGCTGTTTGCCGCCACGAACACGAATAGCTCGACAACTCCCAAGATGCAGGATTCGTGGGGCGACCATCACCGGGCACTGGTACAGGAAGCCGAAGACAACGCAGACAAGATTCAAATCGTCCTGCTGGGCGATTCGATCACTTACCGCTGGACTGTCGGCGCGGGTAAAGAGATCCGCCAAGAGCGCTACGACCCACACGGTGTCATCAACCTAGGGATCAGCGCCGATCAGATCCAACACGTCCTTTGGCGACTGGAGAACGGGGAAATGGCCCCACTCCACCCCAAGATGGTCCTGCTGATGATCGGTACCAACAACCTGTACAATCGCAGCAATGAAGAAATTGCCTACGGGGTGTGGAAGATAGTCGAATACATCCGCAGCCATCACCCGGAAACCCGCGTTCTGGTGCAGGCCATTTTCCCGCGCAGCCGTCCCGCCGGACGAATGGAGCAAATCCATAAGATCAACGATTACCTGGCCAAGCTCGATGATGGCAAAATGGTCAAATTCATCGATTTCGGCGAAGTCTTCCTCAACCCCGATGGCAGCCTGAATGAAACCTGGTTCACGGACGGGCTGCACCCGGAGAAGCCAGAAGCCTTCACAGCGTGGGCCGACAGCATTCAAGCCATCGTCGACCAATGGCTGGCCACAGCTCCCGTCGCCAATGTGCCGCCTCCATCCGCTCCGGTGGAGACACCCGAAGATCTTACGATCATCCAGCCGGCATCCCGCAATGACTGGCTCTACAAATACAACCGTTTCCTCGAAGAAACCGAGCGAAGCGAGGGTCACTTACTCTTCCTCGGCGACATCACCATGTCGAAATGGCAGCGCGGCCTGGGTGATCTGTATCGGGACACCTACCGACAATACGCGCCGGTCTTTGGTGCCATGTGGGGCAACCGCACGGAGAATATTCTATGGCAATTAAAGAACATGCCCGCAAAGAACATCGATCCTCAATTGGTTATTCTACAAATGCAGGAAAACCTGACAGCCGGCAGCACAACCCCCGAAGAGGTTGCCGCAGGCGTGGCGGCGATCGTCAACACACTCAAAGGACTGTATCCTCAAACCGAAATTCTTCTGGAAAGCGCGCTTCCGGAAATCCGGGGTGAACGTGTGCTCGTCTTCGGCTCCATCGAAACATACAATCAACTTCTCAAGGACTTTTCTAAACAGGACCCGAAGGTCCACTTTCTGAATTTGACGGAGATCTTTCAGGACGAGCCAGCTCAACTCATTCCGAATCGCTTCAAGCCGACAGCCGAGGCTTACACCAAGTGGGCAGAAGCTAGAGCTCCGATTATCGAGCAAGTAATGTCGAGGTCGAATTCCAATTAATATAGCATACTGCCTCTTCTGTCGACGTCACGGGCTCTGAAGAAGCCCGTCCTACAACACCAAGGTAAATCTAAGCGAATACTTGTAGGACGTGCTTCCTGAAAGGAGCGCGTAAAATCAATCCAAATGGCATAAAAGGAAAACCACACGAACCTGCCATGCTACATATTGGACTATACGGTAAGAACGGACATCAAATCGACGCTCACTTGCGAAAGCATCCACTCGCACAGCTAGTAGCGGTTGCCGGAATACCAGACGTCGATCTGCAGAAAATTTACGGATCCGAAGACCATTCGATCCACCGACATTCGAGCTTTGAAGATCTTTTGGCTGACCCCAAAGTTGACCTCATCTCCCTCTGTTCACCTCGACGATCCGAACAAGCGGAACATGCCATTCGTGCACTGAAAGCAGGAAAACACGTGCTTGCGGAAAAGCCGTGCGCCTTAACCGAGGCGGACCTCGACGCAATTATCCAAACCGCAAGAACAACTGGCAAGGTGTTTCATGAGATGGCGGGTACTGCCTATGAGCAGCCATACTATGCCATGCAGCAGATCATACAGAGCGGCGTCATCGGCGAAGTCGTTCAAGTCATAGCGGAAAAGTCTTACCCTTACTGCGACTGGCGAGCACAGGATGAAGACGAGGACGGCGGGCTCATTTGCCAAAATGGAATCCACGCACTTCGTTTTGTCGAACATGTCGCGGGCATGCACATCTGCAGCATTCGTGCATTTGAAACGAAGAAGGCAAATCCACTCCCCACTGGAGAGTTGAGAATGGCGGCCTCCATTGTAGCAGAATTGAGCAATGGAGGCGTGGCGTCGATTGCCTGCAACTATTTAAACCCGAGAGGCACTGGGATCTGGGGCGACGAAAGTCTGAAAATCCTCGGATCAAAAGGCATTCTGGAATCCCGTAGCGGTGGCCAATGGACACGTCTCATAATCGGGAGTAAGGACTGCGGGCCCATTGACGTCCAAACACCTCCACCTCAATGGCACGACCTGTTCTTTAAGGATGTACTCGGAATGCAAAAGATACCGATGGACATCGAAACCGAACTCTCCCCGACACGCTGGGCCATCCGAGCGAAACTTAGCATAATCGATAACAAGCCCATATGCTTAAGTTGAACATAACTGAGCATGCATTCCTTTGATAAAATTACCTGCACTTCATCCATAACTCACATCGACGTAAAATCCGTTATCGTTTTCATCTTAAGATAAGGACGTCGGGAGTTGACCACATCCGTCAGGAAGACCAAAGCCCGCCGATTCGAATGATACATCCAACCGGTGTTAATCTTCGGTTCCCACTGATCGTCAATTTTCATGCTAAAATGAACTCGCATATCCGCCTTATCGTCAGCCGGATCCTCTATCAGTTTTGTCTCCTTTCCGGGAATCACAAATTTCTCATCTCCAAGAATACAGCCAACTTGGTATTTACTTAGATTGATAATACGGAATGAACCCATTGGGAATGCACCGAAATCGTGATTCATCACCAGCGTGTTCAGCTTAGCTTGGACCGGAGTTTCCACCGCCTCTGGCATTCGCACTGCATCCGAAAACAGGAAAAGCACATCCTGAAGGTTCGGTTCGACATAAGCTCTGGCGACAGGTTCCCTCACAACAGTGCCCGGTTCGCCTCCGGGCCTTTCCCGAAAAAAGACAATCGGATTTGGGCCTGTATAAGAATAAGGTCCGTTTAAACGAGACTGCCCCACGCGAAGTGTTTCGACTTCCTCACCATTCAGATACTGGATGCCATTCGCTTTCGTCGTGTCCCAAGCCAAACAAGTAAAACTTATTGAAATCGTATTTTCATCAGTCTGTGCCCTCAAGTTAAAGTGAGCACAGAGAAATAGACCGGTAAGTATATAGAGAAATTTCGGCATCACTAAATTTAAATAACATCCTTCTCGGCCTAATCCAACCATTGGATTGAGCGGACTACGAAGCGCCGACCGAAATCTTGATTCAAGTTGCTAGTTAGTTCCAAAGGTCCAAGCGTCGCAGCATCGGTAGGATCCACATATTCAGGCAATCGCTGGACAATCGCTTCGCAGCGGGCCGTCACCTTCCTACCTGTAATCGGGTCTTCATAATCACCATAAGCACGTATCGTGAAAGTATCGGAGCGAGCGCTGAGCACAGGACCGAGTGACATAAGTAAGTCTCCTTGCTGCAGATAACCAGTCGCAGCCGCCTCGGTCGCACCGATGGCCTGCTGGGGATAAGGAATATTCGAGCCTTCGGGATACGTAATACCCGAATCTTCAAGGTCCCCCTCAGTCACCACCGCAGTAAAATCGCTATTCAAGGCCGTCGAATTGAGGGCCGCCTGCAAAGGCCCCATCAAACCTGAGTCGTCACTCGAGAGGCGTCGGTTCACGAAATCTGCAAGCGAGGTAAAAGGACCACGCAATTTAACCTGATCCACAATGGCTTCCGCCAATGCAGTAACCTGCAAGTCCGACAGCGAGCGGAATCCACGCCAAACATCCGCACTATCGCCACCGGGTAAACTCATTCGACTATAAGGTGAAACTTGAGAGGACGCACGACTAAGACTATTTCCATCGAGATAGGCCATATCGATACCGTTCGCGGATGCTAACATGGCTTTCCATGCCTCAACAGAGGTCGAGTTCACATTGAACGCCCCATTCACCATGAAATGTTTGGCAGCATTCATATAGGCTTCAGCATCAATTCCAGAGTCAGTTCCCGAATCCAGTAAATCTCTGCGTGCTTCGCCGGTGGAATCACCGTACCAAGTCATCCGTGAATCAGGTAAAGATTCACCAGCCAGATAGCTTTCCAATCTTGCCTCGAACCCCTCGTTCAAGTCCTCCCGGGGAGACAGGCTCGAGAAGTAATAATCGTCCCATAAGGCCTCGTTACAGAAATAGGACCAATCCACCTGAGTATATTTGCTCAATAGTCTTTCTGTGACATTTCGAGAATCGATAAATGGACTCGCATAGGAATTTCCAACCACATAGGCCGGTTCCTGGGCATAACGTGAGATATTATTGACATGCTGAAATGCCGCTAGGGACTGCAAAGGAGCGGTGGGCAATTCAAACAGGACGACATGCTGCGCCCCATTGCGGTTATCCTCGCCCCAGAAACCGTTTCCTGTCGTGGTATCGACCGCAATGATGTCGGAATACCAATCCGTAAATGAACTGATATTATAGCACCAGTTTCCAACAATGGGAAAATCGTAGCCATTATTATAGCCGCCGGTCAGGCGCACCTGACTCATGGAACGCGGATTATAACGGGCCATAAATTGAACGGGATGATTCATGTCGATGGCCCCGGTCGGTTTCAAATAAGTATCGATAAGCCCTAGGGGATGTCGGTATGGCTCCCGATCTTCAGCGATATCCTCTACAGCGCCAAAATAATTGGGATCCTCTTCAGGCCAGTAAAATTCGCGAGCTCCGGTTGGATTACGAAAGACCCCGTTCGACAGGTTAATGGGCGCGGAACGACTCCCCCAGACCAAGTCAGACCGGATATACAACTTGTCGCTGTAACCTCCAGTGGCCCCTCCCCCCGACTCGCCTTCAACTCGTATTTCTGTGCCGGGTTCCACAATTAATTCTTCAGCCTCAACCGTATCGGCCACATCATCCACGGCGGTCACCCGGATCTGATCGAACCTGAAATACTCAGACTCCAGTTCGAGACTCCCACTGTAAGGTTCCAAAGTGGCTGTTAAGGACTTCCCGCCGGTCCACTCCTTCAAGCCGACTGCTTCAGCATGCGAGAAGACCTTGACTTGCCCCGGCTCTAAAGTGGTCCCTTTCAGAGTAAACGAAAGGCCTAGATTATCAACCTTTTTAGAATCATCCGCATAGCTTAGTTTCAGCTCAACCGTCTGCAAATTCCCTCCAGGCTCCTTGTATTGAATCTTCAATGGAAGAATCAAAAAACTCCATGAGACCTTATATGTATCAAAGGAAAGTGCCGTATTATACGGATTCCATACGGTAACCAATGGACTGGCCAGCAAGTCAATCCGGTATTGAAAATCGCCGGTCACGGGGTCTTCGTTAACCTTTACCGCCTGCAGACTCATAAATAATTGCATCCGGGTCAGGACAGGGGCGATCTGCATATCCGTAGGACGTGGGATCCGTCGAAGACCACCATTATCATAGAAATTACCTGCGTTTATATCATAGCCATATTGGATATCATAGAGCGCTTCAGCGATCCCATAACTAGCACTGCTGCTGCCATCCGGAGTTTGTGGAAAAAAAGGCCGCGCTTCGATCGTATAACTACCACCTTCATCAACAACCCCGCGAGGATTGTCGGTCTTGTAATCCACAAAACGGTCGGGATCATCCTGTAGATACAAGCGGTAGAAGTTGCGAAGCATGTGCCAAGTCGGCCCACGGATTCCATCGCCGTCCTTTGTGTAGTCGTGCGTAAACAAATAGCGGATATCATGTCCGGTAATCGTTCCTTTGGCACCTGGTGCCAGAGACTCGCCGCCTTTAGCGAAGTGTGTATCGGCATTAAAGTCATCCAGATCCATTTCAAAGGCCAGACTCAGGTCCTTCTTCAACCCACCATCAGCGACGTTTGCCAGCACACCGAAACTGGCAGTCGTCAGGTCATGGATTCGATTTGCAGGTAGGACTGCCAAGTCATCGTCCACCAACTGCAGTTGGTCCAACGACGCCAAGCGATCCAATTGCCCTTCGATCGATGCATTCAAAGGATCCAGATAGTCTCCAATCACTGCCGAACCTGCATCTGACAAGCACACTTTCTCAATACCGGTTCGCTGTCCCGTCATTTGGGAGAAATGATAATCCGAACTGGTCTGCCCGCTGCTGGCACGATGCGGGTCTGACAGGTTGACTTTGGCTTTCACCCCTTCATCGCCAACCCAGTAAGCAAAGTGTCCATTTCTATGACTCGCATCCAAACCTTCAATCACCTCCAAGCCGGCAACCACTTCATTCGATGAATTTGCAGTATCCTCAATCAGGGCAACCGGATCCTTGACGGTTGCGTCCGGCGTCAGATCATCGCCCGAAGTATCAACCCCGGAGATCAACCAACTCACTTGAGACGGGGCACTGAAAGTGGAAAATGGATCCCGGGAAGAGACATCCCAAACGCCCGTCCAGTGGCGTTGGGAATCATCACTCAAGCCATCGACCAGATCAGCCGTTCCCGTCACACGCTGGTCCGGGCCCGCCGCCTTTTGCAATTCGCCCAATGCAACCTGCAACCCTAGGAGGGCATTTGAACGTGCCAAGGAGAGATCGCTCTGCACACTGCTGGTCTGAGTCTCCACACGTACCAAAGCGGTGAGCGTCAGAGACAACAAAAGAATGAGCGCCATCAAGGAAAGCGCAACCACCAGGGCGAAGCCCCTGGTCTGATTCAGGGTACATTGTTTTCCAGACGACCTAAGGTACATCATCATTTCTCCAAATTCATCATTTCCGGGCACAGGATTGATTCACTTAATTGGATTGGTTGTAAAACTTCAAGCTCACCGATTGGACCTCCCCATGTACCGGCCCCTGGCGAGTGGAAAGCTCAATCACGTTCGGCTCCCCAAACTTCACCCAAGGAGTGACATCCAGTTCGAAGCGGTCTTCGATCTGGTGATGAAAGCGCATGACCCAGCGTCCGTTCATCAGCACACCATCAATGCCCCCTACATCATGAACGGCGACGCGGACACGTTGCCCCTCATGTTTTTCAGGTATCACCACTTCCCTGCGCAGGTTCATGGCATGATACTTTCCCGGCAACTGAATCGGATCTTCGTAATGCAGGGTATCCATGCTGGGTTCCCACAGGCCCGACAAATCGATACTCGCTGCTGGTGCCCGTTGATGCCAGAGCCAAGCCGTCCCCCGCGAACCCGCGAGAACGGAATCACTCTGAATCTCCACCGCCAGCACATGCTCACTACCCGGCGTCAAGCAACCTGAAGGATTGGCATTCACAATTCCATCACCGCTCCAGTCCTGAACCAGCTGGCCGTCCAACCAAATGCGCCCCTTCGTCACAAAAGTCGACTGCCACCAGGAATGCAGCCCCATTTCGACAAAGCCATCCACCCAATTGGCAGGAACCGTGAAACGCTTACGCAGCACAGCGTGGCTGACTTCCTCATATGCCGGAATCGTGCTCCAGACTCCCAATATTTCCAGCTGCCCCCAAGTGGAATCATCATAGTCCTTCGAGAGCATCGAAGGCTCCACCTCTCCACTACTTATTGGATGGATTTTCCAGCCCTTTCCCAGATCGACCGAATTCGGATGCAGAGGTTCATCGTATACCACCGGCTCGGGCTCTACCGTCGCCTTCCACCAGTTGCGCTGCAACTCAAACCAGCTTGCAGGAGCAACGGATATTTCAGCACGTGGCGTCAGGAAGACGCGCGTTTGCAATGGAGACAAAGCGACATCGAGACCACCATCACTAATAGAAAGCCGCTTACCCGTAACCACATCGTATGCCCATGTCGACTTGTTGCCATCCGGCAAAACAATATGCCCTTCAGCATTGCCCTCCTGCTGTTGGTTCCAAACAGACCAGACATCATACAGGCCATTATTGCTCACAAAATGACGGAGTAACACATATTGGTTTTCGGGCTGCCAGCTTGAATCGATCAGTTCGATCCCCTGCCACTCCAGCAATTGAGAGAACAAGCGGCGCAGATTCACAACACGATCGGAAATAGGCCGATCCTGCGGCTCCAAGCGGTCGGGCATTCTTAAACCATCAAATTTGCAACCCATTTGAATGATCAGGCCGCTCCCCAAGGGACGCAGACCAATCGCAACCGAGCCATCATCCCAGAACATGAGTGGACGTGCATCCGGCTCGACTGCTTCAAGCGACAAACCATTCGCCTTCACCAGGCTCCAATCGCCGTAAAAAACGCTCTCACCTTCGGCCGGATACATGCCACTATCCAAGATACGATCCACTGACGACACCCGGAACCCGGACAACTTGGAAATCGGCCACGAGTCCGGGCGCTCCGGCGTGTGTCGCCCGGTCTGGGCATAGGTCACGAAGACCCCACCACGGCGCACGTACCCCTCGATGCCTGCCAGCAATTTCGCATCCATCACACAGGTATTCGAATCGATAATCACCCGGTAACGATCGACATCACTGGACTGGAAGGAAGTCTCTGCCACCGCATCACTCTCGACAACACCTCTTAAGTAAGATCGCCAATTCCAGTTCCAATAGCCCGCCTTCAGTCGGGTGGGATCACTCGTCCAGGGATAATCCGTGTAAGCGTTTGCATTCGTGGAATAAAATGCAGCCACTTCAGCGGTCGGCGCATGGTATTTGCCGAGCAGCTTGATCGCATTCAGATTCTCTTCAAAGTAAGCACGCATCGCATCATTCCATAGGATGCTTCCAATGTGAATGAAGTAATCGATCCCCTGAAGCCCTTCGGTCATATACAGCCCCAGTTGCTTTTGAAAGCCCGGAAGATCCTTCGCCGGCCCACCAGGCTCCAAACTGAAAGGCAAATTCGCGCCACGCATCAGCGATGGCAGATAGTCTGCCCAGAAGGCACCCATGTAACCGGTGTTGTGGAAATTACCACCGTAGTCTTTCGCGAGCTGAAGCATCGAATCCGCATAGGCATCCGGAGCCATCAAAGTAATCTGATGGTTACGTGTGACTTGACGGATCATATTCATGGACCGTTCGGCCACATTCACGCGGGACCACTGGGTCCAATTTACGAAATCCACCCACTGCGCATTCTTTTCTTCCCCGAGTGCCGGATATTGATTCGGGGCATCCGGGGAGAGGTAAATACGGTATGCAATCATCGCTTGGGGCAAGCGCAATGCGAGGCGGTTCTCCCCCCCACGCAGCTTCTGCGAGACTTCCAGCGCAGTCCAATGCGGGAAGTTGTGCACGATTTCTTCGTGTGCAATTTGCTCCCCATTGAGGAAGACTTTAACCACCCCATGCGTGGCACGATTCAAATCCCACAGGTAGAGCCAGACTTTGTCATGTTGCCCCAACCATTGATCCGGCACATCGATTGTGCGCCGAAGCACCGCGGGACGCTGTTCGATGAACATCACCTGATCGGTTTCGGAAGCCTCGACCTCCCCCCAAGCAGAATCGTCGAAGTCTACGGCAAACCATTCATCCGGTGCCCCCAGAGTCGGCACGTCTTTACCGTAAGTCCTGGAATTGTCATTCAGGCTATAACTTTCGCCCTCCGGCAACGGTTCGTAGCCGATCTTCCACATTCCGGACAAGTCGATCGCATCATCGCTCCACCCCAGAAAAGACGCGACTTCAGGCACGCGAACCTCTGCCAAAGACGTATAAGTCGTGCCCCAACGCTGGTTCAGCCGTCCGACATCCCCGTATTCCTCGGCCAGGAATTTCCGGTAACTCACATCAGCAAGCGGCCCGTACTCCATAAAGATGTCATGGGGACCATGCTTCAGTTCGCCATGTGGCTCCAAAATTGAAGTCAGATTCGGATCCTGCACAAAATCCTCCACTATGTGCTTCAGGTCACTCAGCTCCTTATGCACCAATGTCTCAGAATTCCAGGATGTTGTGCCGTTCCCTCCGCCATAGGGATCTCCGACCTTGTGGTAATTCCCTGCAAAGTGTGGCATTTTGAGCTGCATTTCATCCCGATAGGAGTTTCTCAGCCATGCAAGCCCCTTGCCTCCGGCCATGATATTGAGTCCAACCGGAAGCATTCGCTCCCGGGCAGCCCGTCGCGCCCAATCCGTAAAAACCGAATTGGTTAAACCTTCGGCCGTATCAATCGAGTTCATATTTTCCCAGAAAACAAAACCCGAACGGTCATTCTTCTCCGCGAACACAAATTCCTGTAGAAAATCATAGGTCTTCTCGCTTTCACCCGGAGGCGTCATCCATGGGCGATAATAGAAACGGAAACCATAACGGTCCCAGCGATCCAGCCACATCGGAACTTCCACGTTGGAACTGGACGACCAAGCCTCCAGCCCATCAGGGATCGACCGCTTCACTAACTTCTCAATGGCATTAACCGAATCGGACGCGAACACCCATACTTCGTCGAAACGTCGCAACACCGCGACGCCCCCCTGCCCGTCAGCCAGTTGCACGCGGATTGCCTGACCATCCAAATTCAAGCTCGCCTCGGACACACCCGGCAGCAACTTGAAGTCGGATACATACTTCGCCTGAACCAGGCTGGCCTTTTCAGAAGACTCACACTGCACCTGCAGGAGCGAACCATATTCAGACTCAGTTGACACCCCGGAGAGGACACCGTAACCGCGCAAGGAAATCGGTTCGAATACAGTCTCTTTCGGCTCTGCCAGAGCAGGTGCCACAAGCATGATAGTCGTCAGAAAAATAAGAATACCGGCGAGTGGATTTCGCTTGCGTGGGGGATTCATCAGTAAAAAAGAAAGCGCCAGACACGACGCCACGAGATAGGTAGACAAGTAAAGAATAAGATTTTATTGTTTACTCTCTTTACTACCATAATGTCAACATTTCCTTTTGACTTTCCTTCACGAAAACTCATTTTAAGAATTTGCAGTCAGCCCGTAGATTCGGCCATCTTTCCCCAGATGCCCTTCAGCGAGTCGAAACACCCTCAAGACAACGCAATGATCGAACAATTCGAAGAGATTAAATTAGAGCGCGGTGAAGTCGCGCATCGCGTCATTACTGAACATATCCGGAACAAGATTCTGACCGGTGAGATTGCACCTGGCACCGAGTTCCCCTCCACCGCACAGCTGGCGGAACGCTGGAACACCAGCAATTCCACCGCCCACATCGCCCTGAAGAACCTCGTCAAGGAGGGCCTGCTGGAACGCAGGCACGGGTCGGGCACCTTTGTGCGCGAACGTCCCCGTGCACTCAAGACCATGGGAATTTACTTCGGCAACCCGAATATCTGGTCGAAAGGCCAATATGGATTCTACCGCAGCCTACAAGGCTTGCTGGAACAAGAAATCACCCGACGCGGCTACGCGGTGGAAGTCTATGTGGATCGACGTGAGCAAAGAAATCAACGTGAGGCACTCCCCTCTCTGGCCGAGGCGATCACCAAAGACGAGATTCAGGGCTTGGTCATCCCCATGGCCAATTCGGTCAATTTGCCGGCCCTACTCAAACTACCGGTGGCAACATCCGTCATAACTGGCGCCAAAGACGTTTCCAACAAGGTCAATCTCAACGATAGAAAGTTCTTCCCCAAACCAGTCGCCCACCTAAAGAAAAAGGGCTGCCAAACGATTGCCCTGATCACCAGCGTACAACAGAAACACGAAGCCGGGAGCTTACCGACCGCGACCGAATATTTTAAAGAAGACTTCCTGAAAGAGGTCGAAACAAACGGCATGCAAACCAAAACCAACTGGATCAAACAGCCGGTAAATGCCACCCACAACCAAACCAAATTCGGATACAAGGCAGCCAAGGAGTTATTTGAATCCGGCGACATACCCGATGCCATCATCTGCTATCCGGACATGACCACGCGCGGCCTGATCACCGCAGCGCTGGAACTCGGGATTCACAAAAGCCATAAAATACAGTATGTCCTCCACCAGAGTCTAGGCGTTGAGATGTATTGCCCTTTCAAAGCGACTTGGCTCCAAACAGATACCGTCAAGACGGCCCATGCCCTGATCGATCTGGTCGAAGCACAGTATCAGGGCAAAAAAGTCACCCCCATCGGCGTGCCCTTCCGCTTCAAGACTTACGCGTCCCTGATGGAGGACAGCTTGGGAGAGCACTAAATTTTTCGCTGCAGACTTGTATGCGGGTAGCGGTGTTCGTCTCAAACGCCACCATCGAATGAGACGCCACAGAGTTCCCGACAAGCACGGGCTCGACCTTCGACAAGCTCAGGCCGGGAAAGAAGCCCATCCTACACTGGTTTTACTAAGTGTTGTAGGACGTGCTTCCCGAAGGGAGCGCGTGTGAGTTATGTCGCCGACTTCAAACCCACCAAATTAGGCAGCACCTGGAGCTTCATCAGCAAATAACCATAAGCTTTGCTCTCAACAATAAGCGCGTCACCGTCCTGTCTCAATTCCATTCCAAACTGAGCAAGAGGCTTGGCTCCAGAGAGCTCCAGAGTCGCGTCAATCGTTGTCGACAGCAATCCGCCACTCAGGTTGAAAATCACCAGAACACGCTCTCCATCCAAGGTCCGGATAAAGCTGAGCACCCCTTCCGGTGTCGTATTATCGAGCCATTGCGTGCTTCCCTCAGACAACACCGCCTCCTTCTTGCGTAAGGCAATAAGGGACTTCACCAATTCCATCCGAGCTTTACCTTTCGGAGTCAAAGCATTGGACCAATCAATACCATGATTATTTCCATGCATTCGATTGGACCACAAAGTATGACGGTTCCCGTCAGCCACTTCCTGTCCATTGTATAGGAAGGGCATTCCGTCCAAACTAAAACCAAGGACCATTGCCGCATGGATAGCCTCAGGGGTACAGATCACCTCTTGCCGCAGTTCCTTGTGGTCATTGCAAATATCATGATTGTCAAACGCACGCAATAGCCGGGCCCCCATGCTCTCCTCACAGAAATTCTCCAAGAGCTCACGCAACTCACTCACTGGAACATTTTTCTCCAAAACATCATTAAGCAAGTAGGTATAACGAAACCCGTAGCTCACATCGAAAGCGAATTCCTGTTCAGCTATGCTGGGTGGAGCCGACTCGGCCAGCATAAATAGATCCGGCTTCAACGCCTCGATCCGACGCCGTCCTTCCACCCAGAAATCGAGCGGGACCTTGTTGGAAACGTCACAGCGGTATCCATCTACATCGAACTTCTCGATGAAATACTCCATATTCCGCCACAGATATTCCCGAAGCCCCTGGCCCTCAAAATTGAGTATGGGGAAATTCCAAGCATTGGTCAGAATCGAACCATCCTCGTGATGCTTCACAAAATCCGGGTGCTCCTCAATGAAGACCGCAGTCGGGCCACAATGCAGATAGACGAGGTCCAGAATCACTTTCAGCCCCAGCTCGTGAGCCCGCTTGACAAATGAAAGCAGGTCCCCGTCCGTCCCATATTCCGGGTCGATCGTGTAGTAGTCTTTCTGACGATACGGATTCTTCGGATTGTTCACCCCAGAGTCTTTCTGACGTGGGCTCCAACCGTCACGGTCCATATCGTCATCGGACTCCACCACCGGACAGAGGTAGACAATATTCACCCCGAGATCGGCTAGATGATCCAGCAGCTTCTCGGCCGCTCGCAAGGTGCCTTCTGGCGTGAATGCCCTTAAAAAGATCTGGTAAATCGTAGCCCCTTGAGCCCATTCAGTCATAGGACGCAAAGCCGGCGAATAAGCCAATGTATTGGATTGATTTGTTTCGTTTAATGTAGCTGTCGGCATAATTTAAATGGTCACGAAGAAGCAATAGCACCGAGCGATGGCACGTGCATGTTGACAGGCACACTGATGCGACCAGCCCTTTAAAAGGACCTAGCTAAACCAGAGTGATTATCCTGACTTAGAAAAGGTTAACTCAAACGACGACGCACGGCAGTGACCAGCAGTCCGATCCCTCCTAAAAGGAACGCCACAGAGGCCGATTCAGGAATCGGTGTAGCAGTCGTAGCATAGCCGATAGTCGTAAGGTCTGCACCCGTGCTCCCCACTATGCGTAGACCAGCGATGGTAGACAGGTCGCCGAAGGTTCCATCAAAGTCCGAAAGAAGGAAGGATACACCTCGTATCGAACCAATAGTCCCCGAAACAGAGATTTTCTGATCCAGAAGTCCAGCCCCCCACTGCGCTTCGGTAATACTAATGGAGTAGTCACCGATAACATTACCCGATAAATCCAAAGGAACCACAGTAATCGCATCGTCACCACCGATCAAAACTTCAGTCATAAAGAAAGCGGCTGCACTATCGACCACTTGCCCAAAGCTCAGATCGAAATTAACATCCACATTCGCAAAGCCTGAGGTTACGTTTAAACCGAGTAGGCTATTACCTCCCTCGTAAACGGGGTCCTGTGCCCCTCCTTGACCGTAGAAGACAGTCGATGGAATAGAAGTTCCGGAAAAATTCGACGTCGGTCCCTGTAATCCTGAATAGACGACACCGTCTGCAGCATAGCTCGTGATATCAACAACCCCAGCACCAATCGTATCGCCTGGGTCGGGCGAAAAAGTCATATCACTAATTCCCAGGACCGCCCCAGATACAGATGAGGCGAGGCCAGCAAATACGGCAAAAGAGAAAAAAGACAGGTAAGGGATAAATCGAGGTGTATTCATGCCCACAATTTCAAGATGGGGAGCGATTCAAACAACTCGAATATTGCATCCATTGTTTTTTATAATGATCTTAGATCAGCATGCCCAATAATATCCCAAATCAATCCGTGCAGCGCACGGTGCAGATTCTCTATCTTCTAGCAGGTCAAGAAAGCGGCCTAAGCGTGCGACAGATTGCCGATGACATCGGCTGCAAGCCAAATACCGCCTACCGTTTGATCCGAAGCATGGAGTTGGAGGGACTCATTGAACGGCGGACAGAGCCGATTCGCTTCACCCTGGGTTCGACAGTCGCTCAATTGCACCATCTCAATGAGGAGCGTCACCTACTCAGCGAAGCTGGCAAACTCTTACAATACTACCAATCCCGGCAACGACGGGCCTCCTTTGTCTTTGCCGAAATGGAAGGAAACAAATTCCATACTCGACTCCGAACACCCTGCGAACGCCCCGGAGTTCTGGTTCGTCATAGGGAAACCGTGAATGCACTCTATGAAACCAGTTCCTCCTTACTCTTCATGGCCTATGCCAACCCGCTCCTGCTCAGCAAAATCGAGCAAGCCTACCCCTTCGAGACTTACGGCAAACCCTACTGGGAATCGCGAGCTGAACTGAACGAGTGCCTCAGACAGACCCGAAAGCGGGGCTATTGCTTTCCGCATGGACACAGCCCGCTCGGTTCACTGGTTACACTATCCGCTCCCGTCTTCGGTCCCGGCAATGAAATGATCGCAGCGATCGGCGGATACATCTCCGACGAACCGGTTAGTCAGCGCGAAATCAAACGGCTCATCGCGAACTGCCGCGAATGTGCCGAAAAACTATCCGAGCTGACATAGAGCCTTCTGGGCCGAGCGAGTGTATCCACTCTCACCAACACTTAAATCGTGCATGCGCCGGCGCTTCAATCCCGCCGCCGGTGGCGTCGCCTACATAAACGCTTTACGCCTCACAGCGGTCCCCGAGGCTCGCGTAGCTGGTCTGCTCATTGGGAGCGTGGCACTCATCGCCGTATCCGGCCGAGGACGTTTACTACAAAATCGCTAGGAATCATCTGCCGGTAAAAGGAAACTCACACATGAACAAAGACATCTCCAATAGATGCCTTTACTTTTTGTCGCTACATAATAATCCGAAAGCAGGTTTTGATTCGAAGATACTGGAAAGTCTGAAAACACTGCAAAGCCTGAGAAAACCTAGGCGACGACAACACAAGTCTGTATACTTGTAGTCGCGCCAGTCCTCTGGCTCGAAGGAGTTTGAACCGCCTTTCTCCCCCTACAAATCACCCAACTCGTCTGGCAGTGTTCGTTGCCCCGACGGCCGTATCGCTTCAGGGCTCAGGATGGTCGGAGCACTCCCTTCCACAGCTTCAATGCGGGTTAAGAGTCGCGTTTTCAAACGCTCGGCCACACCACGGTAACCGTCGAGCTCGATCAGGTTTTCAAGTTCCCAAGGGTCGGCCTCCAAATCGTAGAGAAACGCTTCCCGGTATTCTTCGGGACAGCTGCATCCTTTCGATACACGACTGTCCGTTTGCACCGCATACTTCCAACGCTTCGTTCGGATCGCCCGGCCAGTCCCCACAAGATTGTCGTATTCGACATAAGCTTCGGTGTGTAATTCGTTCGCTTCTCTGCGAATTGCGGGAAGTATGGAAGCACCTTGCATAGTATCCGGAATTTGGATTCCAGCCGCTTCCAGGATCGTTGCGGGCAAATCGGCCAGGCTCACCATTTCCTCGCGCTCACCACCGGACATAAACCCGGGACCATGAATAAAAGAAGGAATCCGGATCGAGCTCTCATGGGGCGAATGCTTATATTCGTGACTGCGAGTCCTAAAGTGACAGGCGTGGTCACTGGCAAATACAATTAGGGTATCCTCCAACTGACCGGAGCTTTTCAATGCATCAATCAAACGGCCCAGCGCTTCATCCAAGCGCTTGATCATACCGCAATAACCGGCGATTTGCTGATCGGAATTTCCTTTTAAGGCCGCCAAGTCCGGCGGCATCCAACGGGAAGCGTATTGCTCACGATAACCGTCCGGCGCTGGATACGAGTCCTGCGGATTTTGTTGGTGCGGTTCCAAATAAGAAGCGAAGAGAAAAAATGGTTTTTTTCGCTCTTGCGTGACAAAGCGGATGGCTGCATCTGTCTGCGCGTCCACTCGGTAGCCTGGCAAAGAAACCGGATTCCCCTGCTTATCGAACAAGCGACAGTCGTAGGCATCGGAACCCACTTCCGGCGTATTGGCCCCCAGCCAATAATCATAGCCTCCTTGTTTCGCTTCAGGTACGGGTTCGGCACCACCGAGATGCCACTTGCCAATGTAGCCCGTCTCATAGCCTGCACGATTGAAATGATGCGCCAAGGTCTCCGTATCATCCGGCATCGCGCCTCCTTCGATACCGACCTGAGACGCATACAATCCGGTCTGCAAGGAAGCACGGGCCGGTGTGCACACAGGCTGGCAAGTGAAGCAGTTCTTCAGAAATGTGCCGGCCCGAGCCAGACGATCGAAGTTAGGCGTCAGACCAAGTGGATTCCCATGCACCCCCACGGTATCGTGGCGCTGCTGATCTGTAAAAAAGACGATGACGTTCATGAGCTTAGATTTCTTTATTTTTGTGGGCTAACGGACAGACGGATTACATTCGTCTCATGTAATTGCTCCCAAGTCACCCAAAGTTCATTCAGTGTTTCTCCATTGAGGCAAATAGAAGATCCATTCTCATCGGAGACACGCTCGATATCGATTCGCTTACCTCGCAGCACCAGATTTCGAACTTGGAAGGATTTCTCACATGGCAGTGGGTTCAAACGAAATCCATCCGCGAAAACCTTAAGTCCAAGGTTCAACTCGATGGCATCGCAGAACCAGCCCTTGGCCGCAAAGGCTTGCTTACCGCCGGGATTATCTGTGGCAGGATCCGCATTGACAGTCTCGTGCGTCAAACCTTCCGGATAGGTATGCTCCCGCCAGAAATAACTGACGATTCGCTCAAATTCATCACTCGCCTCACAACACCCGACCCGGTTCATAATATTCCAATAATAGCGATCCACCGAGGGATAATAAGCACCCAGCTGATTGCCGTCGGCCATAAAGCCCGGCATCGACGGGGGGAACATGTAGAGCCCCTGCTCAAAACGGAAATGCTTGCGGAGAAAATGGGCGATTTGATCAACGGATTCGGCCTTCGGTTCACTTCCGTGAGGTGAGACATAAAGCTGCCCGTAGAGCGGATAATATTGACGCGGCGTCAAATCATCCTCGGAGACCGAATCGATCCAGTAACCTTGCGCACCATCCCAGAGGACGTTCTCCATATCAGCTCGCACCGCGGCACACTCCTCGCCATAGTCCCCGCAAAGCTGGTCGAGCCCCTCAAGCGCCTGAAGGTAGAGCGAGTTATTGATGATACTAAGGTCATCACCGGTTTGCTCCAATTCCTGAGGATGATCGGGATAGAATCCCAAGCCGACACTCAGGCAGTTATGCCGGGACTTGACCTGCCCCGCCTGAGCCACAATCTCGCGGGCAAAAGGCAGATGCCGCTCCAAGGTCGCCTCATCGCCCGTCGCCGCATAATAATTGCAAAGCATCACCGTATACAGGCACTGCGCACTCGGAGCCATGGCCAAACGAAAGCTAAAATCACTGTTCATGGCATGCGCCACGCCCAATTCGGGATCGGCATATTCGCGATAAAAATCCAACATATTGCGGACGACCTCGGTCTGCCCGCTCCAGAGATAGGCCTCGGCATGCACCATACTGTCCCAGCCCCAGACCCAATAACTCTGTGATGCCTTGATCGCCCCAGGACAGTCGCCAACCGCCAGATTCGAGATCATCGGCACACAATTGCTCAAAGCGGAATCGACCACCGGATCTCCCGTATCAAAGCGTAATCCGTCCGACAAATCACTACGGTATTCCTCGATTTTTCGATCCATTCGCTCCGAACAGTGCTCCAATGGGGCAGCCGTATTGAAGGCTAAATAGAAAACCGTCACATCGGAAACTGCTGTCGTTTCCAAATAATTTTTGAACCCTTCACGGCACTGATGACTGCGTAAAGGTTGACTTGCTCCGATCAACAGTTCGGTTTCCTTTGGTTGACCATCATCTTCATCCGTGATCACGGATCGCAAACGACCGACCTCATCCAAACTCCATCCGGTAAAGCTTCGCCCGGGCTTTTTAACCCAAAGGTGCCCATGTATGAGTAATCGTGCGCGAACAGAACAGCTCCCAGGATTACTTAGCACCCACACTCGCTGCATAAGAACATCCCGATCCAAAACCAGCTCATGGCGCAAATGCACTGTCCCCAAGACGCATTCCGCACTGAAACCGAATGGGAAGTGCTGAACCTCATTGAACTCGGGAAAATAGACCGCATCATCAATGATAATCTGCAAACGGGCCAATTTATTGAATCCGGAGATTGCCGAGGCCTCGAGCATTTCACCCTTTTTAATATCCTGGGCACCGTTGTAACGCACGGAAGTAAGTCCCCCGTGACTGGCAACCGCAGCCGAAATACGCCCCGAGACATAATGATTGATAGCCAGTCCAAACCCCTTCTTGGAAACCGGAGTTAAATCCTTATATTCTGTTAACATAAACTGTGCAGTTTGTTTTAAGAAATCCAGGCGATGCAGAGACACCAGACAGATCTTGCGTTAGAGTTATTTAGGTAAGTCAAAGCGTTCCCGCAGGTGGATTTTCTGATAATCACTCCCCAAACATAAGTGAAATTCGGAATTGCTCGGTCGTTGGAAACAGCCTTCCGAATCGAAAATGTGAAAATCATCCTGATCGAAATAGATACGCGCGCGGCAACTGGCACCTGCCGCAATATAGACTTTAACAAAGCCCTTCAGAACCCGCATGGGTTGCCTGGGGCTTGGCTTTAGTGGCTCGACATAGAGCTGCACCACTTCCGCACCATCCATTGGCCCCACATTCCGAATCTCAAGCGAAACTTCCCAGGTCCTCGCATCGACCGCCTTCACCTGCAGATCGCTGTATTCAAACTGGGTATAGGACAAACCATGCCCGAACCAGTAGCGTGGCTCGATGCCCTGCTGCGCATACCAGCGATAACCAACAAAACTGCCTTCTTTATAATTCACACGATGCGGCCATTCACCGGTAAAGTGAGGCGGCTTAGCCTGCCCCGGCAACTGCACGTTGTTACGCCCATCACTGACATGGAGACCTTCCGGCACGTAGTCGGGATCCGGTGAATCGGCAAAATCGACCTCCATCGTGTAAGGAAGTCGGCCCGAGGGACAAGCATCCCCCCAGATCAGATCAGCCAAAGCCTCCGCTCCACGCTGACCACAAAAGCTGGCCTGGAAAATCGCCGCGGTTTGATCATGCCAGTTCATGCGAACGGCACCCCCCGTGCAAAGCACCACAATCACTCGTTGGTTTAAATCGACCAAGTTTTGGATCTGTTTCTCCACCTTCTCCGGCAATTCAAAGGGGCGGTCTTCCCCCTCGCCTTCGTAATCATAGCCGACACAAACGATGACCGTTTCCGCCGAAGTAATTTCATCATCCGAGGGATGTAAGCGATACCGCACCTGAGCATCTCCCGCTTTCCGGGCAAAGGCATCAATAAACGGCAGAGGATTGTAACCTTCCACCCGCCCCGAGCCCTTGCCAGCCAACGGCGACACGCTCGCAAAATTCCCCGTGACTAGAACTTTCCCAGCCCCATCTTTTTTAAGCGGCAAGGTCGAATTTTCATTACGCAAGAGCACGATCCCTTCGAGAGCTGTTTGATAGGCGGTCTGCTCGTGCGCAGGCAAGCGCTCCACCAGCTCCGGAACGGACTGGTCGCGATCATAAAAGCCCATCATCAACGAGGTGCGTAGGATGCTCATCGCCATACGATCAATCTGCTCCGAACCAAGCAGTGCTTCCTTCGACTCTTTCAGTTTCGCCCCCATCGGCATTTCCAGATCCTGACCGCTATGGGCGATCTTTTGCCCGTCCGTCACGGAATTCCAATCAGACATGACCAAGTGCTCGAAGCCCAGACGTTCACGTAACAGCTCGGTGATCACATGATAACTCTCACCGCAATACTCGCCGTTAATCTGGTTGTATCCGGTCATCACCGACAGCACGCCGGCCTCCACACCTGCCTTGAAAGCCGGCAAGTAAATCTCGTTGAGGGCCCGATCACCGATTCGCGAGTCGGAGTGCTTCCGGGTAAACTCCACATTGTTACAGGCGAAATGCTTCAAAGTCGCCATCACCCCCTCATTCTGCACCGCAGTGACATAAATACGAGTGAACTCCGAAGTCAGATACGGGTCCTCCCCCATGTATTCGAAATTCCGCCCACACTGGGAGAGGCGATAGATATTGATCCCCGGCGCGAGCAGCACATGGATGCCTCCGGCGCGACACTCCTCGCCGAGCGCCTGAGCGTAGTCGCGGGCCAATTGACGGTTCCAGGTCGCCGCCAGTTGTTGGGTGCACGGGAAAGAGACTGTCTGGGTCAAAGGTCCCGTATCGCAGCCCGGGCGCAGATTCACCCCTTGACCGCCGTCATACATGATGACTTCAGGAATGCCTAAACGCTCATTACCTCGAATGCAAAAGCCGATTCCGCAAACCAGATCGAAGCGCTCTTCGGCGGACATCTGCTTGAGAAGCTCTCTAGCCCGTGTCTGCGCCACATCCTTTGAAACCTCCGGTTCAAACGTACACAAACCTGCTTGTGTGTAGGTAAATTCTATCTTTGTACACTTTTGAGACATAGGAATCCTTTAAAAACTAGCTTTCCGCCAATTGATCCATCACCTGCTGGATCAAGATAGCCTCGGCCCAATGGGCGAGATGAGGTCGAAGCTCCCAACCGAAGCGACGCGCAATATCGAGCCCCATGACACAATTGCCGCGAGTATTGACATGGAAGGCATCATCCATCAAGGGCTCATAGAGCTCAGGACGTTGTAGACGGAGCGGCTCCCAACGCGTCAGATGATCGATCAGACTGGCTCCGGTTGCTTCAGCAACTTTACGCACCACGTCCATATTACGATAGAAGTTCTGGTAGCGTAGACTGCCGTCACTCATGACCGCATAGTAGGTCTGAAAGATAACATGTGTGCCCATGGCATCAAAACGCCGCCAGAGCTCCGTCAAATTCGTCTCAAACACCTCTAGCGTCAGTCCTTCCTCCGGCTTGCAGTCGTTGCCACCGATGGTAATGAAAACGGCATGCGGCTTATAATAGGCCGCATCGCTTTCGAAGCGTCCCAACAGATCCCGCGTCGTGTGCCCTCCGATACCGGTATTGATACAATGCGCCTTAGCGCCGTAACGCTGATGCAGGGCCAGTTCGAAACAATCGAACCAGTGCATACCCGGCAGGCGGCGTTCGGTGTTGGAGGATCCGAACGCGAGAATACGCGTCCGCTCGTCTGATTCAATGTGTTGTTTTAAGGCTTCGATCTTTGAGTTCATGTCTATCAGCGATTGAATGCTTCGACGATGCAGAACGGGTCAAAAGAACGGAGACTTCCCCGACCTTTGAGCCATCCCAGAGCCCATCCCGTACAGACAGACGGGATTCCGGGTCGGTCTGATCCTGGATATCGAATGCATCTTGAGATGAAACTTTCGAGATCCATGGTAATTCGACAATCGACCCCTTAGGCAAATGCTCGAAGCAACATTTGATTTCGATTTGACCGCGATTCTGCGCTGCCAAAAAGACAAACTCACAGCTATGACAACCAAAGGATAAAGTCGTCTCCACTAAACCATCTCCAAGGTACTTTGCTTGGGCCGTCACATAGCTGCGACCGACATCCACGCCAGTCTCCTCAAGTCCTCCCACCCGGAAACCGACCAACGGCAAGGGACTGCCCAGCAGGTCGGCCGCATTGCCGATCTGGATTGACACAAGGTTCCCCTTGATCGGGTCCACTATCAACTTGAGATCTCCCGAAACGATTTCATAGGCACCATCTACGCTGCCACTAGCACGGAGCGGAGCAGCCTCGCCCGTGTTCCAGTAAGCTCGGTCAGCATGGAGCACTTCTTGTAGACGCTGCATTGAATCACGGGAATTGACACCAAACTGAAAGCGATCTTCAGCATCCGGATCCGGTGCTTCCAATGAATCATATCTGCCGGCATAGGCTTCAACCAGAGGGGATAATGCACTCAAATGTCTTTGAGCAAGTTCTAGATACACAGGTTCGCCGGTGTTGTGATAAGCCAACCAGGCAAAGAACGATGCCATGTATTCTCGTCGAACCGTGGTCTCATCGACAGCGCGAGTCAGGCTGAAATGAAAGGCTTCATAATCCTCTGTCTTAAAATCGGCCTGGGCATCTTCCAGGATTCTCAACGCCCGAGTATAAATCGCGATCGCGTCATCCTTCTCAGCAATAATGCGGTCGATAAAGTGACGATCCGGTTCCAATTCACGACATTGGTTCGCATAGTCCAATGGTGAAAAACTCCACCGCAGGATGTGGTCGGCACGAAGCGAAATAAGGTGACGTTTTGGAGGTAAAGGCGCCCCACTCGGGGTCCGGCACCCCTTTGTGCCGAGTTCATAGTAGGCTTTACAACCCGCTTCGTAAAGATCCTTGTAGATTGCCACTGCAGCAGAAGACGCCGCCACACCAAAACGCTCTCTGGCAAAATCCTCGAAGAGGGTCTTCACAGGAAGCCCAGGCTCGTTCAGCAAGCGGCAGAAAGCATAAACATTGATTTCAGTAAAGTTATCCAAGCAGCTCCAGGTATGAATCGTCCGGTGCTGCGACATATGCCAGTCGACTCGAGCCACTGCACCACGACACCCCATCTCGCGGGCCCTCAACAAGCGCATCTTAATATCCTCCACCATGGGAAAGGGCGTCCGCCCGACAGCATTATACTCCATCGGCAGCGAAAACTCGATGTAGGTCGGTTGTTGCTGCGCCATCGGCCCGAGCACACTGTTCAAGGGATAGCTGGCTTGGTAGTCCGGTTCGACTGACTTGGCCATCAGCGTAGTCGCTTCTCCTAATTCACGCGCGGCTTTCAGGTAATGCCACATGTAGGTGCTTTCATCGTAGATGAGCGGCACCCCTTCGTCACCAACTCCATGGTTACGGAAAACGACTTCCCTTCCTAACTCGTCGCAGACATCCCGAACAGTTCGAAACATTTTTTCAAAACGCTGCCAGAGCGGGAGCTCGCCACCGACACCATTGGCCGTAATCCATTCCCCTGCCTTTTGCTCGCCGGTGCAAGAAAGGAAGAGACCTTTCGTTTTGGGAAAAAGCTCGAACAGCTGCCGCGTGTTCCAACGCAGTAGTTCCCACAATTCAGGGTTTTCGAAGTCGATCCAATCGACGCCATACTTTTCGACAAAGCCCTCCGGCAAACGGAGCTCACGCCGCCAAAGATAGAAATCAAGCCCGTGCAAACTGACCCGTTCAGAAGCTTCACGGATCGTCTTCTGATAGTCCTCCATGAAGACCCGGGCAGCAGCATCGACCGGTGGCACACCCCACTCGCTGTGATCCACGAACTGGTAGCTGTTCCATTCGGCCCCCATGTAAGCGATGGCGCGGACCTTGAAGCGCTTTGCATAGAGACAGACACGCTCTACATTTTCAGGTGTGAGACTGTTGACTTCGAGACAAGTGAAGGAAAAGGACATGGATTTCTAGATTAAATGAAACATGGGGGGACGCCCCGTACGAGTGCTCTCAATACCATAAGACGAACCGACACCTATTTCCCGTGGGCCACAGGCTCTTCAATCCGCAGCTGAACCGACTTCACTTCACCATGGGTCGGACCATTCATGGAAACTGCCTCGATACGGTTGCTTTCGCCAAAACGAATCCAAGGCGTGATGTCCAATTCGATCTCATAGCCGATTTGGTGATGAAAGCGTCGCAACCATTGGCCGTTGATCATAATGCCCATGAGCGAACCGGTCCGCTGCATTGAGAAGAGCACACGCTTCCCGTCAAAGGCAAGCGGCACCTCCACTTCACGCCAAAGGCTCATACCCGCATATTTGCCGGGAAGCTTGATCATTTTGTCCAGGGCCATGGTATCAGGACTCAACTCCCACTCCCCCGAAAGATCAATCGTGTCCAATGGAGCCGGGTTGTAACGGATCCAAACCGAACCACGAATTCCCGCCACCTTGCTATCGCTCTTTATCTCGACAGCCAGCGTATGCCTGCTTCCGGGCTTGAGTGAGCCAAAAGGATTGGCCGCCGCAATGCCATTCGATGTCCAGTCCTGGAACAGTTTCCCGTCCAGCCACAGGCGGGCATCCCCAACGAAGGTCGACTGATACCAGGCATGCGCCCACAACTCGATCTCACCGTTCACCCAATCTTCCGGGACGGTGAAGGTCTTGCGCAAGAGCGCATGCTTAACGGATTCATAGCCAGGCTGAAGACTCCAGACATCGAATTTCTTACGCGTCCATGAAGCATCATCAAACCCAGGCTGAACCATCGGCTCGACCGAAACTCCCTCATCCAGTGGGAGGAAAGCCCAGTCGTCCTGAAGGTCGACGATATTGAATTTCAGTTGTCCCAAATCCTGGTAGTTGGTATCGGAAATTTCCACGGTCGAACGCCACCAGCTTCGCTGCAGTTCGAACCATTTCAGCGCCGCGGTTGGTAGCTGATGACGAGGAGTCAAAAAGACCTGCGTCTCGTAAGGTGCCAACTCCAGTTCAATCCGACCATCAACGAGGGCAACCTGCTGCCCATCCACGACCCGATAGGCCGAGTCAGCGCCCACACTCTTGATCCGAAGGCTCCCTTCAATGGTATCGGAATCACTCGGATTCCATACCGTCCAAACGTCATATAATCCGTTATTCGTTTCATAGTGACGTGCACGCACCAGTTCATTTTTCGGTTCCCAGGCCACATCGACTTGCGGCACCTTCTGCCATTCCAGAATTTGCGAATAGAGCGCACGTGTCGCACGCACTTTGGGGTCCTCCACATTGGTTCGATGGTCCAAACGGTCATTGTATTTTGTCGTCACAAACTTCGCGCCCAGCTGAATAATCCAGCCCTTTCCTAATGGGCGCATACCAACTGCGATACTGCCGTCTTCCCAGAGCAACAAGGGCACCACATCTTCAGCCACGGGCTCAAGAGTCAGTCCGTTGCCATTCGCGTAAGTCCAATCACCACTGTAAACATCTTGCCCCTCTGCAGGGTGCACCTTACGCGAGGTCAGAGCATGCCCACGCTGCTCATCCAATTGGTCGATATACGTCACCTTGAATCCGGTCAGTCGTGAAATCGGCCAAGTGTCCGGCTCCGTCGGGCTATGACGCCCCGTCTGGGGGCCAGTCACATACACGCCCCCCTCGAGCACGTAGCGCTCGATGTCCTCCAGCATGGACTCATCCATGATCGAGGTGTTCGAATCCAGAATCACTTTATATTTCTTCGCATCGCCCGCATCAAAAGAGGATTCGGAAAGCCCGTCCCCGGCATAGAGCCCACGAAGATAGGAGAGCGGGTTCCACATCCAGTAGCCGGATTTTAAGTTCTTATTGTAATCCTTCGGCCATGGGTAACTCGTATAGGCATTATTTCGTGAAGAGATAAAGGCAGCCACATCGGTTTTCACTCCGTGGTATTTACCAAACAACTTGAAGAGCTTGAGCTTCGTCTCAAAGAATTCTCGGATATCATCCGGCCACATGATACTGCCGATATGGATGAAGTAATCGACCCCCTGTAAGCCCTCGGAGGTATAGAGCCCCAAATGCTTCTTAAAGCCTTCCAGATCCTTTGCGGGCCCTCCGGGCTCCAGACTGAAGGGCAAGCCAGCACCCCGCATCATCGACGGTAAGTAATCCGCATAAAAGGCACCCATGTAACCCGTATTATGAAAATTCCCCCCATAGTCGCGGGCCAAATCCACAATCGAACTGGCATAGCCATCCGGCGCCATCAGGGTGATCGGTCGATTCGGTGCGACCTGACGAATCATATCCATCGAGCGTCGCGCCGTTTCAACACGCGACCATTCATTCCAATCGACAAAGTCGACCCAGAGTGCGTTCTGCCCTTTCCCAAGATTCGGATAGTAGCTGGGTGCAGCCGGCGATAAATAGATACGATAGGCAATCATCGCCTTCGGAAGGCGTAAGCTCAGTTGGTTTTCCCCGGCACGAATCGCATCGCTCACCTCCAATGCCATCCAGTGCGGACGCGGGTGCACTAAGGTATCCTCACCAACAAACTCCCCATTCAAATAAGCTTTCGCCAAGTCGCCCGCACCACGATTCAAATCCCAGACATAGAGCCACACTTGTTTTTTATCCGCTAACCAATTCGCGGGGACATCGATCGTCTGACGAATGACAGCTGGCCGTTGCTGGATAAACAAAATATCGTCGGTAGCCGGCGCCTCAAACTCCAACCATGAGGAATCATCAAAGTCCTCAGCAAACCACGCCTTCGGGGCACCGAGGGTTTTAACAACCTTGGAATAGATCCGCGTGTTGTCCCCATAGCCTAAACGGACACCTTCGGGCAAGGGCTCGTAATTGACCTTCCAGGTACCGGCGAGGTCGAGTGCATCGTCACCCCACCCCAAAAAGGAAGCCACCTCCGGCACGTGCACTTCCTCGAATGAACCGTAATGAGTCCCCCATCGATCATTTACAGAGTCGATGTCACCATACTTCTCTCCCAAGTATTGACGGAAGCCGGCATCCGCAGCAGGACCGAACTCAACAAAAATATCCTGTTCCCCGTGTCGAAGTTCTCCATGAGGCTCGAGAATCGTGGTCACATTCGGATCGTTCGCGATGTAGTCCTTGATGACGTTTTGTAGCAATCCGAGCTGCACATCATTGAAGTCAAAGGCATTCCATGAAGTGAACCCTTGCTTCCCCAAATAGTTATCCGCTGGCTTTTTAAAGCTACCGCTGTAGTGCGGCATGGGCATCTGCGTGCTTTCCCGGTAAGGGTTGAATAGCCAGCCATTCCCGCGCCCGCCGACCATGATATTGACGCCAACCGGAAGCCGCTTTTCACGGGCCGCGTCACGCGCATATTGAATATATGCGCTATTGGTCAGACCTTCTGCCGTATCGATCGGATTCAAGCTCTCCCAGAAAACAAAGCCATTGCGTTCATTTTTTTCAGCGAACGCAAACTCTTTGGCATAATCGTATTCCTGAGGATCCGAATCATTCGGCAAGGCCCATGCACGGTAGTAGTGCCGGAAGCCAAACTTGTCCCAGCGGTTCAGCCACATGGGCACCTCAGCTTGCGCGACCGAATTCCAATTCGCTACTTTGCCGGCCATGCCATCAATATTCGATGCAAGCGCTTCCTTCGTATCGGAACTGAAAATCCAAACCTCGCTCCCCTTTTGTAAGGCAGCGATATAACCTTGCCCGTCGACTTGATAGGCCGTCACATCCGTAGAGCCCACTGCCAAGGTCGAACTCGACACTCCCGGCAAGACCTGTAAATCGGACAAGTATTTACTCTGGGTCAATTGAGCGTGCTCGACGCTATCCGCAGTAATTTTAAAGACCGAGCCGTAAAGGTTGGTCTCCTGTTGTCCGGCGACTTCGCCGTAGCCTCGAAGTTCTTTCGACTCAAGCCGAGCTTCAATGTGTGAGTCGAGTTCAGGAGTGCATCCAGTAAGAAAAGGCAGCAGGCCGACAGCGGCACAGCCAAAGAAAGTGACAAACGGGCGTTGTATCATAAGTGGGTATTATTTTGAGGTAAGAAAATCAGGAGTTATTAATTCAGCGAAAGTGACATTGCGCTTATTCGGACAATTGATGATCCAACCAACGCCAGGCGAGACGGTCGAATTCGGGCGTCCAGTCATGCCCCAGCCCCGGAAGCGGGATCATGGTTTTATCTTTAGATCCCAATCGCTCATAGACTGCCCAGACTCCCGACACATAGGATACCGGGTCAATCAATCCACCATTCATGAACACCGGACATTCGATCTCGGGCGCAAAATTGACCGGATCAAAATACGGCAAGCAGCGTCCCTCCGGTGTATCCTGCAAAACAGGAGGCCCATCTCTGTCCATTCCGTCACGAGCACCACTGTAAGCGAGCTTTCGATCATTCGCGGACTCATACCACTTCAAATAAGCGACATCACCACTGTGCGGGATGGCCGGAACCGCAGCCACTACCCGCTTATCCAGCGCGGCAGCCACCAGTGACAAGCGCCCGCCTTGGCTTCCCCCCACGACAACGATGCGACTCGTGTCCACATCAGGACGTGAAGCGAGATAGTTAATCGCCTGCACGACATTTAAATAAACATCATAAAAATAGTAATCCTCCACCGGCTCATAAATCCGTTCATCATAGTAGCCGGGCAAACGCGGATATTCCTCCAGATCAACATCCTGGCCGTGAATCTGAATATCCAAAGCGAGATAACCATGCCGCGCATGCTCGAGCGGTCGCGGGCGGGCGTCAAAACCCGCACCGGGCAGTACCAACATAGCAGGAAAAGGCCCCTCACCTTCCGGCTTGGCCAGCCAGCCGTGAATCCGCTTTCCGCCGATGCCATCGAAAGTCAGCTTACGGGATTCAACCGTTTCGGCACGGTGCCCTTCAGGATCGTAATCCCCTGGCAGAGCTGCCTCCTCTAAATTGTAGCGGTCGATCTCGTCGCCTTCAAAAACCTGCACCTCACCAAGCTGCGGATTCAAGGGCACTTGCTTCAAAGCCTCCAATCCACGTTTCCAAAACTCCATAAAGTCATCAGGACGCGTATCCGTAATCGGCATGCGATCCACCGCATAGCCGAAAGTGCAGATACCGGGAATGCGCTCCTCCTTGCCCGAATCCAAGCTCACGTGAATATCATAAAATCCGGGCTTGAGCGCCCCTGTCGGAATACGAATGACAAAGCGGTTCCCCGGAATTGCTTCGGCACGCCCTTGCTGAAATGAACTGCGGAAGCGGTTACGGCAGAGGTCCCAATCCAAGGATACCGCTCGCAGACCAGCCCGACACTGAAAAACGATTTCCTCAGTATCTGCCGGGAAGAGCAAATCATCACTCTGCGCTGACCAAAAGACCAGACGACTATCATGTGGACGTGAAGGCGTATCCCCGTAAGGACGGGCGAGATTGGATTCCATAGCAATCGATGGGGTTAGAAGGCAAAATGAAAGGAGCGCTAAAAGCTGAATTGAGAGGTATTTCATAGTGATATGACGCAGAAAGTCGGTTCAAAGACTATCGCCCTGAAAATCGTGTGCGGACGGAGTAAGATGACAGTGAGACCTTAGAGTGTGATACAGAACTGCGATTAGCATACGAACGCATACTGAATTCAACTCTTTAGTGTCTTTACTAGCAAATGGTCAACTTGAATTTATAAAAAAGCCCCGGAGTTTGATGTGCGGGGTTCATCTGCAGCCAACTCCGGGGCCTACTAGCAGAAATCTAAAGCGATTAACCCCGGCGACACAGCATCACACTTGTAACAGATATGATTGGGTAAGCACACGGGACAGTCGGGACTTGCATTTTAGCTTCAGCAAGCTGTTTCGACCTTCGACTCCCCACACCCCCCTGAGTTTAGTCATGTTGCTCTTGAGCACTGCAGAGGCTAAAGAATCGGATCCCCTATAAAAAATTCGACATTGTCAAAATGTATACTGGTTGAATCCCCCGCTTTCACCTGGTTAACGAGGAAGAAGCTATAGGCGGAGCTCTGAGGGGCTCCAAAACTATTCAAGCTCAACTGGGCCGTGCTGCCCGGACCGGAAGCCGTCCACTCAGTCAGGTAAAGTATTGCCGTCGCCGCACCCGCCGAAGGCGCATCCAGCACAATTTCAACATGATACCAGGTGTCCAGGGAAAGTGCTTGTGTGGTCATTCCAGAGGCCGACACGGAAGCACTGCTTCCATTGCTGACGAAGTGCAGCGAAGCACCGGCCGAACTCCCGGCAAAACTTCGCAGCCAAACATCGTTATCCTGCGCAGAACCATTCAAACGAAAGTCAAATTTGAGTACTGCGGCATCCTCCGCACTGAGCCCCAGTGGCCCGTAATATTGAGAGAGCGACAGGCGTGTTCCCGTCAGTGTCGTGGTATCCGTGAAAAGGATGCTTTTCTCCCCGGCGGCAAATGGCGAGCCCTCATCATCCACAGTAACATTGCGGGCAGAGCCTGCCCCCAGAGCCGCGCCACCGACATTCCAGTTTTCCGGCTCATACCCCAGTGCTGTCGTTGGGTTCGGATTCACTTCGTCGAGTTCCACAGAGTCATTCAGGAGGAAATTCCCGACACCATGCCGAAGCACCAGATCATACCAGGCAAGTTCGCGGAAGTGATCAAAGCCCTCGGCAGTCGACTGCTCCCAACCGCTCGGCAACACATCGGCGGGATAGCTGTAGGCACCTGATGCATCTTTATAGATATTGCCGATCTGTATCAGACTGCCCCCCGTTCCCATCGAAAATACTGGCGTCGTATAGGTCCATGAGCAGTCCGCCAAAATGAGATCCAAAGGATTCGTCCCGGTCTGGGTGATCGGATGTTGAATCGTGGCCCCTGAAAATGCCTGCCCGGTGTAAAATAAAGTACCCTCGTAATTATCGGCATTCACCACTTCCTTTGAATAGCAATGCTGTTTGATCCCGGAAAACGATACACGGCCAGGCCCGGTTCCGGATCCTCGGGAGAGTTGAACATGATTGTAAGCCTGCTCGACATACCAGTCCCCGAAGATCAGATCCTGATTATCATCCACACTGACATCCCAGCCGGATGGATCCACGAGATTGCCAGCTTGACTGGCGATCACCCCCAAGAAGCCGGTCTTGGCATAATTGCTACCACTGACCCGCACTTGGCCCCCGAGACCATACTTCGACAAAATAGTGGCTCGACCGGAATCGCGAACATCCAAGGCGGTCTCCTGATGCCCGAAATAGATCAACGCACTGGAGGGAAGGTCTTTCAGAACCGTGCCGGGTAAGGTGCCATCACTCGCGGGAGCGGCGCCGGGATTATTATATGGAAAGAGTTTGTTATAGACGCCGTCGATGACGAGGTTCGTCGTATCCGAACCGGAAACTTCAATGGCGACCGTCGTCATATCCGCAGGCACGGCCGGGCTCGCATTCGCATCCCCACTCGTTTGCATGAGATTGAACTGCCTCAGCTCGATATCCTGAGGCGAAACCAGTTCCAGAATGGAATCGCCGGCGGTGCCATACCACAACAAACGGCTGAGCCATCCGCTCCCCTCAATCGTGTAATTCCCCCCAGTCAGACTTAAGCTTGAATCAATGCGATAATAGCCCCTGGGTATGTAGACGATCGTGCCATTATTCGCAGCAATTGCATCATCGATCGCATCTTGAATCGCCGCACTTGAGTCCACGGTCTTATCGTTCTTCGCTGCATTGTAGGGCGGTTGTGTAATATCCAGGATATTAGCACTGTCAGCCGGCCAGGTGTCCTTCAAGAATTCAACCTCGCTCGAAGGCAGATTGCTCCCGCGCGCGCCCAGTGGCAATTCCACGACTTGGCAGTTGACTGGTGTATCGGTCAGCGTGCTGATTTCTGCGCAGTAGTTTCCCCCAACGGTTAAGCGACTGGGGTTATAACTGTTGCTCATTTTAATCGGAGCATTTGTGCTGGGAGGATTGGTAAAGACACAATCCGTAACCTGCATAGGGCCTTGCGCGGAAAAATTGACCGCATAGCTAGTGTTCGTCCATGCATCGATATGACAGTCTTCAATAATTTGACTGCCGCTGGCGGAACCGAAAATAACCTTAAAGAAATGGTTGGAGCCCACCGAGACACAACGGCGAACCCGCTGAGCGATCCCGGCTGATGTACTGATATCCACGACCGAGGAATTCTCAAAACGGCAGTCAAAAATGACGCTCTTGCCTTTTCCCCCATATATACCCGTCCCACAATCTTCGAAATGGCACCCTTCAATGATCCATTGATAGTTATTGTAGGCATCGCTGCCGACAATAATACCGGTCTCACAGTTCTTAAAACGACAATTCCAAATCATCGTTTCAGCAGTCGGATCATCTCCATTGCTCCCACCGCCTCCAAAACCACGAATCCCGGCAGTTGTGAAGTTATAGAAGGCTTCATTCTCATGGCGGGTCCGGCTCTCGTACCTCAGCGTGGGATGATGATCAATCCCATAGGCAGCACGGTTACTGTGTGTGGCAGTACCATCCGGACTACCCTGCCAAACAATCCCGATGAAGCGCGTGCGGGTCGCTCCTAGAGTATGCAGCATCGTCCCACCGGCAGCGCCATCCCATTGGATGACAGTATCACGGCCATCCCCAATTAACATCATACCATAGCCACTCCATTCCAGAGTATCTGTAATTCGGTAGTTACCCGCAGGCAGGTACAAAACTGATAGATGCCCCGTCCACGCGGCATTTTTCACATCATCCAAGGCTGCCTGAATCGCAGCCGTGTCATCAGTCACACCGTCACCGACCCCTCCATAGTTCGGATCCGTCGCATCAATCCAGTCGGAGCGCAGATTCCAACTCATCGGTGCAAGATCAGTCGCCGAAAACAAGTAAGAGACAGAACACAGGAACAGGAGTCCCAAGACATAGGGGGTATGCTTTTTCATCATTATTCGAAGTGGGGTTCGGGGTATTCGACACCCAAGCGATGTCGGTTCGAGCAGATTGTTAATTGAGTGCTTAAAGAAACTTTGAACGCAGACAAACAACTCCAAATGGAGGCATTTTGGGACGCCCATACAATTAACATCCTCCACCAACTCTTTAGTGTCTTTGGTAATGGAATGTCAAACTTATTGTCAAGGCACAAGGATAAGTCTTTAATGTCTTTACAAATGCTTGCATTGTCCAAGCAATTACCTTGAAGATACCGGCATGCCTCAAAGAAGAACATATTTCGCGGCGCTGTGCGTCACCTTCTTACTCGCGATCACACAAGCATATGGCCTGAATCCGACTCACACAGGGATCAACTATCGTCCCGGCGACCTGGAACTACCGGCCGACGACATTCGGCGCACTCAATGCCAGTTGGACCTCTTCGTCCCGGATGACAATGCTGGCTTCGCGACCATTATCTGGCTTCATGGTGGTGGCCTCGTCGGGGGCACACCTTGTTTTTCTCCTATTTGGGACAAACAATTTGCCCAAGTCGCCGTGACCTATCGCTTGACCGGTCAGGCACCAATTCCGGCATGCATTGAAGATGCGGCCGCAGCCACAGCCTGGGTTTTGGACAACATTGAACAGTATGGTGGCGATCCCAAACGAGTCTATGTGAGTGGCCACTCCGCAGGCGGCTACCTGGCAGCAATGATCGGGATGGACTCAAAATGGCTCGCCGAGTATGGACACACACCCAATGACCTTGCGGGTGTCATCCCGGTGAGTGGACAAGTCAGCACCCACTTCAATGTCAAAAAGCTTCTCGGAGACAAAGGCCATCAATATCGGGTGGTGGTGGATGAATACGCTCCGTTACACTATGCCAAGGCTGACCTGCCACCGATCTGCCTGATCGCAGGCGATCCTGCCATCGAATTCAAAAGCCGGGTGGAAGAGAATGCGCTTCTTGCAGTCAGCCTCAAAAACATAGGACATCCTTTTATCGAATTTCACCAGTGCCCCGGCCGTGACCACGGCACCGTGCAGACTGATGCCAGAACCATCATCCCAAACTTTATCGATCGGGTTGAAGCTTGGAAAGCCGAAGGCAGTCTCACCCCAGCCACAAAGCTAACCGGCAATAAGGAAATGGCCGACGTTCTTGAAGCCTACCGCCGCTATATGATTCGTCTGGATGAGGTAAGCACGAATCTGGGCGCATCCAAGAAATACGAAACAATACTAACAGACAAATTGAACGAGCCATTCTCAATCGAAGGACTTCCCTTTGTTGTGCAGAGCATTTCCACCAACCAAGATGGGCAAACTGTCCTCAATATCGTCGCCGCCATCTACAGCGGCACGCATTACGGGATACGCATGCTTCACATTCAAGCTATCGTTCAAAACGAAGCAGCCGCCCAGGAGATCAAAGCCAGCGAGTTGATCCAGAGTTGGAAGCTCTATGGTGAAAGCACCGGCGAATGGACGAGTTCCAAACTGGGAGACATCACCATGACCGTCAAAGTCACCAAAATCGAGAAGAACGCCATGCCCGTCACCTTCCCGATGTGGGCCGGACCGGAATTACGCTAGACTCAAAGCGACCCGCACACTTCTAAAACTTCACGATGAGCATGATAATAAAGCCACAATACTCCTTAGGCCTTCTCATCTGGACGGCTCTAATCCTATGCACCGCACAGGTGCATGGACTGACTCCCACACAAACAGGAATCAACTACCGCCCAAGCGATCTGGAGTTGCCGGCTGACGACATCCGGCGCACACAGTGCCAACTCGACCTTTATGTGCCTGAAGGCGACCCCGGCTTTGCCACCATCATCTGGTTTCATGGCGGAGGACTTGCCGGCGGCACCCCCTGCTTCTCTCCGGTCAAAGATAAACGCTTCGCCCAAGTCGCAGTGACCTATCGACTCACCGGCCAAGCTCCCATTCCCGCGTGCCACCAGGACGCGGCAGCAGCGACCGCATGGGTGCTCGATCACATTGAAGAATACGGCGGCGATCCGAACCGAGTCTATGTGAGTGGGCACTCCGCAGGTGGCTACTTGGCTGCCATGATCGGCATGGATCCTAAATGGCTCGCAGAATATGAACACACACTCAATGAACTCGCGGGTGTCATCCCTGTCAGCGGGCAAGTCAGCACTCACTTCAACGTGAAGAAGCTCCTCGGTGATACCGGCCCACAATACCGGCCAGTGGTCGATGAATACGCACCGTTACATTATGTCGCCAAAGATTTGCCCCCGATCTGCCTAATCGTCGGCGATCCCGACATCGAATTTAAATGCCGGGTAGAGGAAAATGCCCTTATGGCAATTAGCCTGGAAAATACCGGACACGCCTTCACCGAATATCATCAGCAACCAGGCCGCGATCACGGCACCGTGCAGCGGGATGCAACCTGGATCATTCCCGGCTTCATCGAACGAGTCGAAGCTTGGAAGGCCGAAGGCAGCCCAAAACCAAGCGACCAGTTCGCTGGCAAAAAAGAAATGGCGGATCTTCTGAAAGCCTACCGGCACTACATGATCCGCCTCGATGAAGTCAGCACGAATCTGGATGCAGCAGAGTACTACGAGACAAAGCTAACCGAGCAACTAAACACTCCATTCACCCTCGAAGGACTCCCCTTCGTCGTGCAAAGTGTTTCCACGAACGAAGAAGGACAGAGCGTGCTTGAGATCGTTGCAGCGATTTACAGCGGCACGCATTACGGAATCCGCATGCTCCACATCAAAGGCATCGTTCAGTCCGAAGATGCCGCCAAGGCAATCAAAGCCAGCAAAACAATCCAAAGCTGGAAGCTCTACGGGCAAAGCACCGGCGAGTGGACCACATCCAAGATCGGTGACATCACGATGACTGTTAAGGTGGACAAGATCGAAAAGAACGCCACACCCGTCACCTTCCCGATGTGGACAGGCCCGGAGCTACGATAGATCTCCAATCCGCCACAGTCCAACCGCTGCAGCAATCCCACAACATCAGTTAAGACCGAGTTCTTCAACCTGCAGTCGCCGCCCACATTGCGCAGACTCATATACCCCGGCTATGATTTGCAAACCACGATAGGCTTCCCCAACATCGATACGAGTCGCCATCCCTTCGGTCATCGCACGATACACATCAGCTGCGGCACGCTTCATATAAAGCGCCCCATCCTCACTGTGATGGAAGTGCTCACTCGTCTCCGGACTTCGGATACTGGATTCTCCCGACAATCTGGCGCGAAAAACACTGCTCGCATCCTCCGCAGGCGATAGATGAAGCTCCGCAAAGCCCAAACTCCCGTTCAGACGAAGAATCGGGAAACGGCTAGGGTGATCGCCACCCGCCTCAATACAAATACGGGAGCCATCAGTCATATGCGCGGTGCCCAAGAGTTGCCGTTCCGTCCGAACCCCATGCCATTCACCCACATCCGACCAATCTACCGCACCAAAAACTGAACGCAGCTGAACCTCACGCCCCAAAGCATACAAGGCAGCATCCACTAAATGTGGACCAAAATCCAACAAGTTAGGCATAGGCTGAACAATATCAACGCCCAGAACTTGCCCCACTTTTGCACCAGCATCCCGGAACCACTCAAAGGGCAGACCGTAGCGACGCTGATGACTGACAAACAAACGCACCTTTTTCGCCTTTGCAACATCCATCATTCGTTTTGCCGTGGATAAATCGAGCGCCAATGGCTTCTCGATCCAGACAGCCTTGGCACAATTATCCAAAGCGGCCATCAACATCGCTTCACGGCTGGTCGCAAAGGCACAGATTACCACCAGATCCGGCTGAAGCTCCTCAAGCATTTTTCGGTAATCCTGATAACCGGCGCACGAAGGGAACTCGGCGATAAAATCGTTCACATTTTGTTGCTGTCGACTACAAGCGCCCACCAACTCGAAGCCTGGGGTCGCAGACTGCGCCCATCCGTGGCAATATGAAATCGAATGAGCGCCGCCTTTCCCCGCCGAAGAGGAGCCAAGTCCGATAATTGCAGATCGAATTGTCTTCATAGAAAATCTTTTGGTTGAAGTTTATTATTTATATCCAGCTAAAGGCAACGGACGACACCGCCTGCGTTTGCAGTTTCACATAGCCGTCAGCGGCTTCCGTATAAGGAAGAACGAGGTCTACATAATCTTTCCCAACAAAACGCCCGGAACGGATGGCCTCGACCACCTTCTGCCGATCCTCAACTCCACGGTCGCTCGGAGTCAGCACAGTCACACCCTCCCCCGAAAAAAAACTAAATGGGTTCATAGCAATATCCCGTAAATAGTTGGCCTGAACCACCAAGCGCGGCCAATCGCCCCCATAAAAACCGATCGGCTCGACCTTGTAGTCCGCCCCATAGGCCTGAGGCTTTTTACGAAGGAGTTTAAAAGCAGCCTCAATCCCCGGAGTCGTGCCCGACGACTCAACCACGATATCCGCACCACCATTCAACAGAAAACCCAAACGCTGCATCGCGTCATCATCCTTCATGTTGACAGCTTCGAAGACACCACGTTCACGAGCCTGAGCCAGACGAGCCTCGTTGACATCGCAAACAATCACACGACAACCACGCTCCATCAACCAAGCGGCAGAAAAGGAACCGATCATCCCCTGCCCGACCACAACAGCCGTCTCTTCAGGTGATGGACGGGCCGCCTCAACACCCCTGTGACTGATCGACGCAACTTCGGCTACGACATAATCAAGTGGATCGATATCTTTCGGCAAGAGAACTGGTCGATCTTCCCCCGAACAAGCATAGACATGTTGGCTAGCCTGCCCACCCCACATTGCATTGATACCGGGTAAGCGCTTCGGATTTCGCCCGCTGACCAGATCCCCAACTCGAAAGCCCTTGGCTTCAACGCCGACCTCCATCACCCGGGCAACAGCTGAATAGCCGGGAACCAGTGGAAAGTCCTCAGGCTTGGAATATTTACCGCCCAACACCCGAAGCTCTGTGCCAGGGGAGACGAAAGTATAAAGCGTTTCACACAGGATTTCTTCCGGAGCGAGCTCTGGCAGGCTGAGCGCTTGCACGGAGACTTGATTGATATCCGTAAAGACGATTGCATTGATCGAAGTCGACATAGGTATTCGCGGTTAAAAGAATTGGATATAGCTCATAAAACAGTGCCCATACTCTACATAAACTTCCCGCAACCGTGAATACACAGATTGGCTGAATCGTTTTGCACATTTCAAAGATTTTATATGGCCACAGTTTCCTGCATTTTCGCAGCCCTAATCCCAGTCTCCCCGAAAAACCCCTGCCCACTGCACGAGCATAGCTGCACAGAGCTGGTTTACTATACAAAGGGGCATGGCTTACTTGAGCTACAGGACAAGCAGTTCGCCTATAACCCCGGGGAACTTTCAGTCAGTCACGCCCGAATGCCGCACGCGGATACCCCCGCAGTTGACGGCGAGCAAATCTGCTTCGGCGTAACCGGCAGCATGGCCGAAACGCTTAAGGCAGGACTCTGGCAAAATATACCGGTTGAGATTGGGAAAGATCTGCTCCGCTTAAAATGTGAAATGGAGCACCCGACATCCCCACTCAAGCAAACCCGTATCGACCTGATCGCCGGCTGGATAATCGTAGAGTTACTTCGCATTCAAACCCCCGCGGCCAGTGCACCCCAAACTTCAACTCCGAAGCAAGTGCAGAGCACACGAGAAATTTTGGATACCCGCTATAACGAAACCATTAATTTTGAAAAACTCGCCGGAAGCCTTTACATCAGCCCCGACCACCTACGGCATTTATTCAAACAAAACGTGGGAGAATCCCCAATCCAATATCTCATTCGAAAGCGACTCGATGCCGCCCGTGAACTGCTCACATTCACCAACCAACCCGTCCACAAAATCGCCGAACAGGTCGGCTTGGAAAACCCCTATTATTTTTCCCGAATTTTCAAAAAACGGATTGGTTGCAGCCCTTCTGAATACCGCTCGAGGCATCAAGATAACAGCTAAGCGAGCCAATACGCAGTAAATCACTCGGCTGCACAGTCCCCACTACTTCCCCGCCAGACCAGATCGTAGCCAGCCTCAATACGCCGATCCCCTGTCCAAGTTGAAGACAAGAGGGATTCGACGGCGAGCTTGCCCGCGAGCTCGCCTCGCAGATTGACGGTGCTCAAGGCCGGATCCATCAAATCGCTGAAGTCGCGCCCACCAAAGCCGACAACGCTCAGATCCTGCGGCAACTGAAGCCCAGCATCCTTGGCCGCCCGAATCGCTTGCACTGCCAATACATTGTCAAAGCCGATAATCGCAGTGGGCCGATTGCGCTGCCCCATAATATCCTGCGCAATCTCGTAAGCGAGCGCGGCCTCGTAATTCGTGCAGTAATCCGGCCATGTCCTGAAATCGATCCCCGCCTCTTTCGCAGCACGCTCGATCCCCCGTTTCTTAAAACGGTCCGAGTGCTCAAAGTGGCCACTGAGCAAGGCAATGCGTCGATGCCCAAGTTCGATTAAGCCATTTGCCAACTCGTAGGCTGCCTCCTCGATGTGATCTACAATCGTCGCACCTTCCAAATCCGACTCCATCGCCATGCAATACGGAACCCTGCGTTGTCGTAAAACGAGCAAATCACTGTCAACCAACAAGCGCGGCAGCACAACGACTCCGGCAATGGAATTGCAAAATTCGACGGTCCATTCCCCGGGAGTCTGACTATTCACTAGAACAGACGCACCGGCTGCAGTCGCCGCCATCTGCATGCCCCGCAGCAGTTCTGCGTTGTGAAAGTGACTCACCTTCCAAGGCTCGCGGATCAGAAACACCACAGGTTTGGGGCGCGCCTCCTCCTTGGGACGCACAAAAGTTCCCTTGCCCTTGATCCTGTAGATCAGGTCATGCTGCTCCAGTTCGGCCAGCGCTTGACGAATGGTCCCCCGACTCACTCCGAGGCGTTGCTGCAGAGCACCTTCACTCGGAAGCGCCAGCCCATCGGCATACTTCGGCTTCTCGAGCTCACGACTCAGAGCTTCGATTACCTTCAACCGTTTCGATGGAATGCTATCTGCCATTTATTCACTGTCCTGTATATACAAGATATTCAAACCTAGAACTGCTTTATATTTGATATAATAATACATAAATGCTCAATCTAAATGAACAGGCAAGACATTCCTGTATATACAAGTTAAACTTCTGCGATCTGTCTAAAATGAGCACAGTTCAAGTCAAAATCGATACCGTCACAATCCCCAGCTACCCGGAGGCGGAAGCCGAAAACCTCCCCATGTTCGCCGAAAACCGCGTGCACCAACGCACCAGCGGCCGCCCCTACCCAAACCGGGTCGTGCTCAAGACGCTGCGCGAGCCCAAAGCGGACCGTGACTACGAGATGATCCGTCTGGAAAACGAATACCTTGCCATCGAAATCCTTCCTGAACTCGGTGGACGCATTTTCTCGGCTAAAGACAAGACCACCGGCTATGATTTCTTCTACAAGCAAAGCGTGATCAAACCGGCCCTCATCGGAGCGCTCGGCAACTGGATCTCCGGTGGCGTCGAGTTCAACTGGCCCTACCACCACAGGCCCTCCACTTTCATGCCGGTCGATTATGAAATCGAACATGAGGCGGATGGTTCAGTCACTGTCTGGCTCTCGGAGCACGACCCGATTGAACGCATGAAAGGAATGGTCGGAATTCGCCTGCGCCCCGGCGAAGCTATCTTTGAAACCCGCGTGCAAGTCAGCAACCGCACACCGGTCACACGTTCCTTCCTTTGGTGGGAAAACGCCGCCGTCCCGGTCAACGAGCAATACCAGATCTTCTTCCCCACCGATGTGTCCTACGTGAATTTCCACTACCACCGCTCAGTCGGCACCTGGCCGATCAACTCGGGCACCTACAATGGTATCCGCCTCGGCGAAGACATCGATATCCAGCAACACGCCAACACCAAGAGCCCGACCTCTTACTTCTCCGCCGCATCGAAATACGATTTCTTCGGCGGCTATGACCATGGCAAAGAATGCGGCGTCGTCCATGTGGCGAACCACCACATCTCGCCCGGCAAGAAGCTCTTCACCTGGGCCTACAATCAGCTATCCAAAACATGGGAGCGTGCCCTAACCGACACCGACGGGGAATATGCCGAGCTCATGGCCGGCAGCTATACGGATAATCAACCGAACTTCGCTTGGCTGGAAGCTTACGAAACCAAAAAGTTCTCCCAGTTCTGGTATCCGATCCATAAGATCGGCGCTCCCACCTACGCCAACACCGAGTGTGCCTTGAGCCTGAACAAGGATGGATCGAAACTGTCGATTCTCACGACCCGCACGTTCAAAGGTGCCACAGTCCGCCTACGCTCCGACCAGCAAGACGTTCTCAACACGACGATCGACCTCTCACCCGCCGCTGCCATCGTGCTGCCGATCGAGTGCGCGATCAACCCAGCAGCCATCTCTATCGAAATCGTCGATTCCGAAGGAAAACGAATCGCCAAATACCAGACCGAACCGAAGAAGGCCGAAGAAATCCCCGCACCATGGGTCGACATTCCGGGTCCTGCGCATTTCCACAGCGCACAGGAACTCCACCTGGCAGGCACGCATGTCGATCAATACCGCAGCCCCAAGGACTTGCCTCAGGTTTACTGGGAAGCCGCCTTGCTGCGCGCCCCCGACTATGCCCCCGCCTTGATTGACCTCGGTATCCTGTATTACAAACAGGGCCGTTTCACCGAAGCGCGGGAGCGTCTGGAACACGCACTAAAGGTGCTCACCCGTCATAATGGCAACCCACGCTGCGGGGAAGTCTTCTACGCACTCGGTCTCGTGCTCAAAGCACAGGGTGATATCGATGCAGCCTATGATGCCTTCTACAAATCAAGCTGGAATGAAGCGATGATTTCGAAAGCCATGAGTCAGATCGCCAGCATCGATGGAATCCGTGGCGAGTATGAAGACATGCTGACACACAGCGAGAATGCACTCGCCCACGCGGCAGACAACCCACTAGCGATCTCACTCGCGATCCTTGCAGAGCTCAAGACCGGCCATAAAGCCAGTGCCGACCTGCGTATCGCGACAGCACTGAAAAACGACCCACTCCACTTGACAGTTCGCTACCTTCGCGTGCTGTCCGAAGACGGCAGCATCCCGGAATTCATCAAAAGCCTGAAGACGTCAAAATCACAAACGGCACTCGATCTGGCATTTGAGTTGACTGGAGCCGGCTTCAACGAAGAAGCCCACAAGCTATTGGAACAATTGCCCGCCTCCGCCGATCCCATGGTGCACTATACCCTCGCCAGCCTATATCTGGCGCAAGGCGATCAGACAAAAGCAGACAAAGCCATCGCCTGCGGTGAAGCGGTCTGCAATCCGCACACCTACCCCTTCCGTCTGGAAGAACTGATGGCATTGGAGCAAGTCATCGACAACAGTCCGGACAAAACGGCAAAGGCCCAATACTACCTCGGCTGCCTGCTGTATGATAAATTCCGATACGCCGAAGCCGCCTCCCTTTGGGAAGAAAGCCTGCAACTAACTCCGGACTTCGCCCCAACACTGCGAAACCTAGCCGTCGCCTACTACAGTCACCTCGATAAAAAGTCGGATGTGCTTCCACTGTTACAGAAAGCGCTGGAGATTACTCCCGACGACGAGCAACTCGTTTACGAAATTGGCTATGTGATGACTAAGCTCGGGGTTTCACCAGCCGAACGCCTCGACTTCCTGAATTCTCACAGCGATCCCAGCGCAACCATTCGGGACGACCTCATCCTCGAATGGGCGCGTGCCTACAACCAGGCAGCCAATCCGCAAGCGGCACTGGAGCTCCTCAACGCTTACCACTTCGTCCCCTGCGAAGGCGGCGAGCACGCTGTAGTCGAACAATACATGTTCGCGCATCACCTGCTTGGGCGCATGGAGTTTACCAAAGGCAACTACGAAGCCGCGCTCCAACACTTTCGTGACGCCCAGCACCTGCCACAGAGCTTGGAAGCCGGCCTCTGGAGCGAAACTTGGCTGGTGCCGCACCAATTATTCGAAGCAAACTGCCTCGATGCCCTGAAACGTCCGGAGGAAGCCCGCCCGCTTTACCAGCACATTTTGAAGCTGGAAATCGAATACTTCTCCAACATGCATCTGCCCGAATTACCGGTCTACCAGGCCCGCGCCCTGCAGGCACTCGGACAGTTCGCCCGTGCGGAACGCATTCTCCGCGACTGCCTCCGCAAATGGAATCAGGCGCTCAAGGATAGTAGCGCCGGCTTCTTCAGCACTACGCCTTTCTTCATCTCCTATGTGGATCAGCCCGAAGAAGCCCGCACCGCTCAATTCAAATATCTCACAAGTAAAGCGAAACAAGCTCTCGGCGATGCAGTCGGAGCCAAAGCCGACCTTGAACTCAGTCAATCATACGATCCCGGACGACTGCATGCTTGGATCGACCTTAAGGAGCTCAAAGCTTAACTACATAAAAATAGGGAAATAATGCAACAGATACACCCCTTGAAGCACTTAAGCTTGGCCGTCAGCATCCTGCTCGGGATTCTCCAAACAAACCTAAACGCCGACACACAAAACCCAATGACCACAGCGAGCACTGACAACCTGAACATCATCCGGGACATCCAATACAGTGAAATCGCCGGTGTAAAAGGCTACGGCGACCTCTTCATCCCCAAGGATGTAGAGAAGCCCAAAACCGTCCTGCTCATCCATGGCGGAGCTTGGAAATCCATGACGCGTCAGCGTGTGCAACAGGTCGCTGCCTTCATCGCAGAACAAGGCTATGCTGTTTTCAACATCAGCTATCGTCTACTCCCCGAAGCCCCTTACCCGGCCTGCGAAGAAGACTGCATGGCCGCAGCCAACTTTCTCCTCGAAGCCGGACACCCGGCGATGGAAGCGTTGGATCACAGCCAAATTGTCGTCGGCGGACTTTCTGCTGGCGGTCACCTCGCTCTCGTCACCGGCTTGAAACTACCCGATGATAAAATTGCCGGCATCATCGATATATCGGGCCCAACCGAGCTGAATGCCCCTGAAGTCGAAGGACTGATGAACTTTTCCGGCTTCGCCAAGGGAGATCCCAACAAAGAAGCCATCTTCCACGCAGCCTCCCCTACCGTCATAGCGGCAGCCAAGGAAAAGCTCCCCCCGCTCCTCGTGCTTCATTGCCAACAGGACGGCGTCGTCGACATACAACAAGCCTATCGCATCATCGACATCTGGAACCAATCAGGAGCCAACCTACAGGCTTTTCTTTATGAAGGCCGCAGAGAGAGAGGACACAACATCTGGCGCAACGGGCAAGCCGAGCCGGACCTGCACTACAAACTGGAGAACCAGATCATCGCCTTCCTCGACAGTTTTTTTTCCGAATAATGATTAGATACTCAGGCGAGCCCCTCAGCAGCTACACCCACATCTATTAAGTTTTCGCGCACCTAGCTTAAGTAACTAAACGTGAACTCAGCTAAGATTTCCGTAAGTCTGGCATAGTGTCAATCATGAGCATTCCCAGAACCCCCATCCTCCCGGCTGAATACAAAGGCCTTAAAAAACTAGGCAAGTTCAAGCCTAAGCAAAGCACTGAGATTCAGTCTTCACGCATTGGAGTCGGCTTTGAAACCCTCGACCGCGACATGTGGGACACGAACCAAGCCTGGCCGGTCCTCAACGATCTCGGAGTCAAGTGGGCCCGTGTCCAAACCGGATGGACCAAAACTGAAAAAGAAAAAGGGGTCTATGATTTTGCTTGGCTCGACGAAGTCGTTGGCAAACTCATCGAGCGCGGCGTCACCCCATGGCTCAGCTTGAGTTACGGGAACCAACTCTACACGGAAGGTGCAGGGGATACCGGCGTGGGCTTCCCTCCGCTCGATTCAAAAGAAGAGCGAGACGCATGGCAACAATACGCAGCGGCCCTTTTCGAACACTTCAAGGACCGAGTGGACCACTACGAAGTCTGGAACGAACCGGACCTTACTTCCTTTTGGAAGCGTGGTCCAAAGGCAGCCGAGTATGTCGATCTCGTGCGCATGACAGCGGAACCACTCCGAAAGATTCAGCCCGATGCCAAACTAATTGGTGGAGCGATCGCTTGGGGCATGACTCCGTGGAGCATTAAATTTCTTGAAGACTGTATGAGGGCCGGACTGGGCGAACTCATCGACATCGTCACCTACCACGGATACAAATCGATTCCAGAGCGACACTCCTCACAGGAATTCCCAGCTTTCCAGCATGTGCTGAAAAAATACAATCCAAAGCTAGAATACTGGCAGGGCGAATCCGGTTTCCAATCCTACGTGCCCCCAAAAGCAGTCGGCGTCGGCGCCCTGTCCCGTATGAAGTTCAGCGAAGCCATCCAAGCCCGCATGCTACTCCGCCGCTTTCTACTCGAACTGCACAACGACACCAAGATGTGCAGCTACTTCCACATGGCCGACTTTGCCCACTATGCGGCCTTCAAACAGACCTTCCACTATGGCATCGTGCGACTGGAAGACGGCTCACCAAAGCCAGCCTACTACGCCCTACAGTCCCTTGCGACCCTACTCGCTGACCCTATGGAGCCAGCTCAAGGACGCAGCTCATCGCACATCAGTGTGATGAGCGACGCCGAAGACCCCCGCAATACAAAGGTTGCAACCTGGCAAGCCAACTTTGTCTGCGGCGATATTCCTGTCTTAGCTTGGTGGATACCCGAATCCGTCGAAGTCGATCCCGAAATCCTGCAAATGGAGCTCACTTACTGGATCGAAGATGGGCTCAAACTCGACAATCCTGTTCTGATTGATCCAATCACCCAGGAAGTCTTTGAAGTGAGTTGCACTTTCGATAAACGCACCTGCGCAGAGACTTGGATGGACCCGGACCCCGAAGCCGAAGGCGTCCGCGTCTTCAAAAACCTACCAATCTGCAACTCGCCGCTCTTACTTACGGATCGCTCGCTGATTGAGTTAATCTAGTATCTCAGAGATTGGAATGTGTAGCCGCCTCAATCACTCAGGCGCTCAACCGAATTCTACACCCAGTAGCCTGGTCCGTTCCAGAATGAAATCCAGCGCAACATGCGATTGCCCACTAAGCAGGATCTCGCAAAGCAAGCCACTTGGCTGAGAAAATAGTCCTATCGTTCGCTACCGGGTCCTGACGCCTGATTGATCAGAACTTTTAAACGCGCTTGGTTGGAAACAATTTTGCCAGCCAAGACATCCGCTTCGGTAAACTTCGCCATGAGAATTTCCCGCTCCTTCGTGCGGTTATAGTCATAGGTCACATAGATGCTGCCATCCTCCGCTTGCGTGCCATCCGGATAGGAGACCCGGGACCGCTCATCCAGCAACAAGCCACCTTTCCAGGTGTATCCATCGTCATCCGACAGATATGCCGTTAGGTGCGAACGATTTGGCTTTTGCCCCTCGGGGACATCATTGCGAACCAACAACAGCTTACCCGATTTCAGACGACGGATATAGAAACGCGTGCTTTCCCCGGGCACTGGAGATATATTTCCTTTCTCCCATGTGCGCCCCTGATCCCTGGAAACAGTTTCCCACATCCCGCCATCAGTGCGGATCAGCATCCAGATCGATCCGTCACGACGTTCGACAAACATGTGCTCATCAAAACTGGGTTTCTCATGCTGATCGGACTTCCCCAGATATTCGAAGCTTTCCCCATCATCATGGCTGACAACTGCATAAGCACCGATCCGCTCGCCCATATCATGATACAACGGAGGCACATGACCCTCGCCTTCCTTGAGTTTCATCCAAATCGAAATCGGCAAGAGCCATGCACCGGACTGAAGAACGGTCGGCTTATTCATCATGATACCATCGCCGATGTAGCGCGGTTGCCCCCAAGTCGGTTGTTCCGCCTCATGATTCTCGCAAACCATGGCCCATACGCCAAAGCGGCCGTCCATATAAAGATTTGCCGGTATTCTCGCAGACATGGATTGCGCCCAAAACAGCCAGAGACGGTTTTGAGGGTCGACCCACAAACAGGGATCAAAGGCACGCACCGTGCCACCGGGAGCGACCACCCAACGCGGCTCCGACCATGTGACACCATCATCCTCACTGGTCACAACCACCACATAATTCTGCCAGGACTCCCAGTCGCCGCCCGCATACCAAGCTGCCCAAAGTTTTCCATTGGGACTACGCTCAATCGTCGGAATTCCCTGAAAGGGGCGTTGATCCGGCTGAAATTCAGGTCCCGGATTTTCAATAATTTCCGGGGCATCCAATGCCGAGGGAGTTCTATCAAAATCAATCGTCGTAGTCATCATATGCGTTTATATGGCAGATTGCCGAAAGCACCTTAGCCCTGGACCAAAACCTCTGAGCTTTGCTCGACACCCTGAGCATCGGTCCATTTGATGCGGTAACGTCCCGGGAATCCTCGAAAGTCAATACAGCCGCCTTCGGATACCTCAGTAGTCAGCTTCGTCTTCCATTCGTTATGGATCAAATCGTTGAGGGCGTGAAACGCAGCCTTCGGCGTCATGTCGCGGAAGAAGAGACCGGAGAGCGAGGGCTCGCCCGGAGCGCCGCAGTCATCCACCACATTCCACCAGGTGACCGCAGACATTGATGGGAGACTGAACCAGAGACGATACAAGTTTCTAGCCAGAATCGCCTGCACCATTTGCCCGGAGACACTGTAGTCCGGCGAAGTAATCGTAATTTCACTTAGATGCAGTGGTCGATTCGTTTCCGCCAAGCGATTGAGTTCTTCATAAACTTGATCCGGTGATTGCTGATCACTCTCACCATCGGCTATCGCCTGACAAACCTTCGGGTCAAACAAGTGCATTTGCGCCCCAACCGCATCAATTTTGCAGCCACGCGATTTCAATGACTCGATCTGGTCCCGATAAGTGGGACGCATATTATTGTCATTGATATTCAGTTTGACCGAGTCAGGGAAGACACTTTCCGCCAGCTTGAATCCGCGGAAAGTGTAGTCCCCGGGCATCAAACCATATAGGCTCTTGCAGATACCAGACGCGGGTACCATTTGGTCGTCCCTGAAGTCGCCAGAACTTTCATTGACGACATCCCAACTCCCCAATCGTCCTTTATATCGCAGACCAATCTCATAAATGCGGCGCGACATCAGCGTATTCAGCTCGAGAGCAAACTCGGGCATCAACTGTTCGAGCTGCTCATCGGAAAGCTCGTCAAAGAGCGGAGCCTTGATCGGTATAATTCCATTCTTTTCCTCGACCAAGTCGCGGAAGCGAAGCGGCAATTTTTCACGAATCCAAAGTGGATTATTCCAAGTGGCACTCCCCCAGACCAGAGTGTGACCATGCATGTGAATTTTCTTCGCTTCACAAAACTCAACGACAGGATCCGTGGCAGGTCGACGCCAATGCGGTTGGGACTTCGGATCCTGGACAGCATTCCAATACGCTTCACTGTCTTCAAATTTGCCACTGAAACGAGGCTTACCCTCTTCCGGTTCGAACTTACGCCAGTAGAAAGCAATCGTCGCCGAATTGAAGAATGTGCCATATAAATCCTTGTATCGATCATTACACTCACGACTTCCGAGTTGATTGAAATTGAAAATGTGAGCGCCAAAACGGAATGCATGATCCAATTGCTCCACCTCGACTGAAGTGCCCGCTGGCAACCCGCTCAGATCGACATGCGCATCAACTTTTCGATTCGCTTCGATGGAGGCGTCGATCTGAGCCTGAAGCTCCGGACTCCAACGCTTCAGGTAAGCCTCACCGACAATCGAAGTGGGATCATTATGGATGATGTTTAGAACATCATCGGCACTCATGTTGACGCGATCTTTGCTAGCAGAACTGTTCATAAAAAGGAGAGATAAATTTCAGAGAAAAGTGATTGTGACAGCGCCTAAAACCATCGCGTTTAAAGCGATATCGATTGATTGGGGCATCACTGGGTAAGGTTTATTGAGCGAGAAAACAGATGGCAGGTTCTTTTAACAAGGACGCAAGCGTCCTACCCCTGTCTGCTCCAAGGATACCTTAGTCAGAGACCATGCGTCAATGGTCCCAGTGTCGAAGATGTGGTCAATTTGTCCGAAAGCACCAAGATAGCGATCTGCCCATAACAAAAAAGCGGTCCGGGATTAAACCAGACCGCTCTAATGGATCAATCTAACTTCGACTGAAGCAGGTCGCAGGAACAGACCCACGCAGCCAAATGCTAGCGTTTACGCCGACGCACCACACAAACGAACAACGCAAACAAGGAAGCAGAGAGTGTCCATGAGGCAGGCTCAGGAACCGCACTGACTGTGCCTCCGACTTCGATTTGATCCATTCGCATGTAACCGGCGGTCGGCTTCGTATCAGCATAAACACCGATGGTGAATGTAACCGCCTCGGACACCCCTTGGAGGCTCAATTGATCACTCAGCGCAATAGTATACTGATTGCCAGTGGTCGGCACCGTGCTGCTGGCAACGGCCACATTATTGGTATAAGTCCCCAAGGTCGCGGTTCCCGTTACACTACTACGTAGAAAGAAGTTGTAGTTCCCGCCATCGAATGGACCTGCCGTATTCACCCAAGCATAAAAGCTGATCTCACTGAGATTGATCTCGTAGTTCTCATCCGGTGTTAATGTAAACGTGAAGTATGTGTTGTTTGTTAGAGCATCCGCCTCACTCGCATAAATATCGTCTGCCTGCCATGTCTGCAGATAGCCCGTATCTCCCACGCCACGCACCGTGCTATTTGAGGTGATAGCCAGAGAGCCCGAAAAGGTTCCAGCTTTGTCAAAGATGCTCGCGGTCATGTTATCGTAAACCCCTTCGGCAGCGCGATTGTTACTATTGAAGGTCCATGTCGACAAGGATGCTGCATTCGCTAACTGAAGCCCGAAGAAGGCTCCCAAGCAAAGTATAGAACGTGCTCCGAAGAGCTTAGAAATATGTAAGCAATTATAATTCATAGTAATATGGGATTCAGTCTAGCTAGGGTGAAAGGGATACAACCTGAATTATACCTAAAGTAAGGGCAACAGTTCAATGCTCCCAGTTTCTAAGATTCGGTCTATTTGACCGTGAGCACCACAATAGCCATCTGACCATAAAAAAAGAGCGGTCCGGGAATAAACCAGACCGCTCTAATAGGTGAATCCAATTTCAACTGAATACGGGGCACTATCTCGGCCCCGCACAGCTAAATGCTAGCGTTTACGTCGACGTGCGACACCCACAAACAACGCCAATACTGACGCGGATAAAGCCCATGAGGCCGGTTCAGGAATCGCGCTGACTGTGCCATTGACTTCGATTTGGTCCATTCGCATGAAACCAGCGGTCGGCTTTATATCAGAATAAACACCGATAGTGAATGTAACCGCCTCGGTGACACCTTGGAGGCTTAATTGTTCGCTGAGCACTATAGTGCCCTGGACATCGGTTGTCGGCACAATGCTGCTGTTAACCGCTGTATTATCTGTGTAGGTCCCCAAGGTTGTGTCGCCTGTTACACTACTACGCAGGAAATAATTGTAGTTGCCGCCATCGTAGGGACCTGCCGTATTCACCCATGCATAGAAGCTGATTTCACTGATGTTGATCTCGTAGTTCTCATCCGGCGTCAGTGTAAAGGTAAAGTAAGTATTGTTTGCTAATGCCTCGGCCTCACTCGCGTAGGTCCATCCGGCCTGCCAAGTCTGTAAATAACCAGTATCACCAACACCACGAACGGTGCTGTTCGGCGTAAGCGCCAAGGTAATAAAGTTTCCCTCTGGGCCAAAGTTGCTCGCAGTAATGTTTTCGTTAACCCCTTCAGGGGCGCGAGTGTTACTGTCAAAGGACCACGAAACCAAAGACTCAGCGTTGACTTGAAGGGCTAAAAACAAAGCTCCGGCACAGATACCGAAACGTGAACGACATACCTTGTGTATTTGTAAACAACTATGATTCATAATAATATGAGATTAGATCTAGTTAGGGGTTAAGCTGAAACGATATGGATTATACCTTAAGCAAGGGCAGCAGATCAATTGTCCGAATGTCGTAGATGTGGTCGATTTGTTGATTTCTGAGTAGGAATTGCCTCAAATCGATTCGACCACACAGGCAGAGCGCTCACAGCCAGTGAACCGCATCAGTTCTCCGTGAAATCGGGATACTTCTCGATCCACTTCGCGTTCCCCATTTGCTTGGGACGAATGAAACGAAGAATTTTGAGCGGCGACGATTCAGAACGAAATTCTAGATTCATGCCACTTTCACGAATGGATTGGCCGTCGTAAGAGCCCAGACGGGCATCAGCGACCATGTCGTCAACAAACCATTCACCATCGGGCACATTGGGAATCTTCTGCTTATAGCTGCCCGCCTGCTCTTCGTAGATAAATGTGTAAAAACGATCTTTCGACGCATCGATGCCTTCGAGCATATAAGGAATGGGATTGTCCATTTTCGGGTTGGTCACTCCAGCTTTCTTGGCAATCGAAGCCATCAGCCCCTTCTGCAATTCAGGCTCCATTTCAGGGGTGCCCCAGAATACAAGCACTTGCCCCTTCCCCACAGTGTGAAGCGAGGCAGCCACACCACCATCCGGGAAGGTCGCGAGCGTCAGCCCTCCGACATCCTTGTTGCCCTTGTAGTATCCGAAGTAATCGGTTTCCGGAATAAACCGGTAGGGCCAACTCCAATAAAACTCATGCAAATCCTCGCGCTTCAGCGCGGAGCGTAGATCCTTCTGCGAAAAGAAAGGCAAACCTGCCTGATTATCACCGAGCCAATTAGGTGATTGAATCTTTGCAGCCACATCCGCGTCGTTCATCGCCCATTCACCTGTGGGTCGGTTAATCCCAAGCCTTTGAAGCAGTGGATACTCGGCATTTCGATCTCCTGTTGTATAGCGACCAGTGCGCGCCGACATAACCACCAAGGCTCCATTACGCGCCATGCGATTCGCTGTTTCGATCGTTTCTTCGCTTAAGACTTCATCGATTGGATTCAACACAAGCATCTTATAGCTGGCTTCCTGATCTGCGCGATACGGCTCGAAATCCACCACGTCGGCCTTCATCAGTTCAAACCAACGTTGAAGATCAAGGCTTCGAGCCGAGAATGTCGTCCGGTGTTTGGTTAATAGTGTTGCGGAGTCCTGAATCACAGCCACCTGCTTCGGTTCCTGAACCAACTTCATGTCGTGTATTTCCCGCAAGATTGGCTTATAGCGTTCGTAGCGGTCATAAGCATAAGTGCCTCCGTAGTGAGCCGCCAAATCGAGCCCCGGATTCGGGTAGTAATAGACGTGCAAGTTGGCACCGCCTGCTCCGGATTGAGCCGTCGAAACAAACATCTGCCAATCCAGCACCCAACCACGATCTGCCGGGTCTCCATAGGCGGCCCACCGATGCGGATGATGCGGCTCATTAATCCAGCCGACTTGATCCTGCTCCCACATCTTCACCATGGTGCCTTCCCCCTCCAGGTAGTGATTACCGCCATTATGAAAATAGTCGACACGCTCAAGTAATCCCGAGTTAGTAGCACTCTTATAGCCTGCGTAGATGATGATAACACGATGCTCATCATAACTGCGAATACGCTTGGAAAGTCGATCATACCAACTCGAGCGCCAGCTGTCTTTACAGTTCTGAAAATCGATCCATTGTGGACGTAAATCCGGCGCCTTGCCGATGGCAAAGTTTGGCTGAGGCGCATGAACTTGCTCCCATGTTTCATAGTCGGTAGACCAGCGTTTGTTCAAGGCTTCCAAATCAAGACCGAGCGTTTGCTTCAAGTAATCACGAAAACCTCTTTGTCCGGCCACGGAGTAGTCAGAAATATAGCCGTTCCATGGTTCATCGGGAATCGCCCACTCCCCGCCTGCTTGTGTGGCAAAATAGCCCTCAAATCCTGGATGCTGTTGATAGCGGTCATACAAGGCTTTAAAGGCACGGTGCCAGGACTCCCGATAATTGGCATCCGCAACCGCATAGCTACCATAGAAACCGTGTCCTTCGAGCGGTGTGCCATCAAAGCTACGCGGCAGCGTGTAGGGAAGCCACCGATACGGCCTTTCCTGCTCAGCATGCGCGAAACGCACCGTAATTCCCAAACCACTATCCGCCGCCGCGTCCATAACTTGATCCAATAGAGCGAAATCAAATACACCCGGTAATATCTCAAATTCAGCCAAATCGACCATATAGGTGATATGCGGAGCCATTTGCTTGGACTCATCTACCATCTCCTTGAAATGCTTGATGATCGCATTTTCATCCGGCACTTCACCGCGCTTACGCTTGTAATAATAAGTGGTCCGGAAATAAGGGTGACGCTTGATCTCGTCACGATCACGGAGGTTGCCTGACCGGGACAGGTAGGGAGCGATTCCTTCAGCCACGACACCTAAAACATATTCGCCGTCGTCCACGATTTTTTGATCGGCATTTTCAATCGAGTAAAAAACCCGATACGCAGCACGTTGGTCAACAACTGGCATCTCAACCGATGCATCGACAAAATCGGCTCTGCCAAATTCAAGCGGCACCGTCCCTTCTCCAAGAACTACATCACTCAGATATGGCTTGAAGACCCACTTCAATTCGTAAGGTCCTTCGACATGTTTGGGTTCGAAAACACGAAACTGGACCTTCATTGGCTCGCCAGCGTCATAGACGCCTCCAGTTTGCTTTGGATCTTTCAAGCGATCCGGATTGATCCGAACGAGTCCGAGCAAAGGTGCTTGATTCAGATCAACGCTTTCGACTCCGTCGGATACTTCCGGTGCGATGTCCTGCTCCCATCGAATATCCTCACTGGCAACTGGAAGCCCAGCTTCATCACGCACTTGGTAACGCACCCAACTGTTATGAAGATCGCCAATCGGCAACAGAATGCGCTGTAGACGGCTCTGTTCATCCTCAGGGTCGTAAGCGATCGTTTTGACTAGTTCTTTGACCGGAGCACCTTGATAAGCCGCGCGTATTTCAAAACCAATCTCATAGCTGCCCGCGTCCTCCAAAATCGAGTCCGCAAAGGCAAAAGGTTCATCCGGAGCTCGATTTCCCCCAAAGGCAATATCACCGATAAGTAGCGTTCCAGCGTTCTCACCTTCGACACGCTTTGTGCGGTCGGCAAATACGACAACCTGAAAGCCACGGAAGGTTAGCTCGCCATCCGGCCAAGCATTAAGATCGCCGCCTTCTACTCTAAAAATATTATCGGTGGCTCCACCCGCCTCACTCATGTCAAAAACATGAGTTTTCATAAAAGCCCAACCATCTTTTGATTCCTGGAAATTACGAACCGGAACTGACATATAAGAAATGAGTTCCCCGTTGGCATCCTCAATCAGCGGACGAATCTGATAGGTCTTATCCTTCGCGCCTTTCATGCGAGCCTCAAAGACAACGCGACGATCCTCGGCTTTCAATGTGATCGGCTCTTTCAGAAGCAGTTTAAAGTCACCTTCAATACGACGCACGTGGCCTACCATTAGAGAACGGTCAACGACTACGTCAAAATCAACGGCCAGCAGTTTGCTATCACTGGATTGCAAATTAACGGCATCACCTTCACGAGCTTCAATTTTCCAATCCTTGGCAGTCAATCCATTGAGAGATCTCGACTCATACCGCCCCAAAAGGGAAGAAGTCAGACTAAAACTCGCAATGAGACTCAGCAGAATAAATTGTTTTATCTTCATCTTTGTTCGTTAAGTTTTTGATATTTATAAATTATGGCTATGGGGCCTAGCGCCGGCGGCTTCACAAAGCGAAGCCATGCGGCAATGGAGCTGCAAAATCTGCTTCCCGAGATGCATTTCTCTACAATTTCGACAAGGAGCATGAGGTCATTGCGGAAGCCGATTGAATCCTGAATAAACGCGAGGCGATAAGCGTAGAGCGAGCAAGGGACGTAAGAAAGAGTTGGAGCAACATGGGGGTTCAAGAGGAACAGGAAATTTATATCTCTGCATACTCTACTAACAAGCCTCCGAAAGCTCAATAGTTGGAGTGTCTGAATTGTGGTTCATCTGTAAGTCCAGCACAGAGACATTCAAGCCGACTGGAAGCATATAAAAGCACGCACTACGAATCATTATTCAAATCGACTACATTCCATTCAAATCAACCATTGCCGGGATCCGAGATTCGGACTAAAATTGAACCGTCTTGAGATGAGACTACTCCACACACCAGTCGACCTTGTATCGGCTAGCGACGAGCAACAGGTCGAGATGGTCCCACTGCTCCTCCCCCCACGAAAAAACCCACAATCTATGAAAACCGCCTATCCCCACCTGAAAGGCTGGCTGCTCAATGCAGTCCGTTTCCTCTTTCTAGCGGCTCTATGCATCACAAGTGCTCAAGCCAGCTTACTCTACTATCTCCCCTTCGACAACGGCCTCAACTATGAACTTGCGAACAAGGGACAACTGGGAGGCTCCCTAGCGCCAACTGGCAGTCCGACTTCAGCCTCAATCACTCCCGATGGCATAGCGAGCACTTGCTCGGCTTATTTACCAGATAGCTCCAGCCGTTTGGAGCTTCCCTTTGGGACTGATATTCTACGAATGGATACCCTAGGAGACCAGATGTCCATATCCTTCTGGATGTATATTGACTCTGAAACTTACAAATCGATCGTCTTTCTACAGACATATTCTTTCAACAGTGACCAAGCAGGTTGGGCAATTTCGATCGTTGGCGAACCTAGCCTGGATGCTGGTAAGATTCGCTTCAATGCCATGAATGGCAGCCATCGCCACACCCCAGATACGGTTCCATTGCAGCAATGGGTCCATGTCACCTTAATCTGGGACACCGCCAGCAGCGGCTACAGCGCCTTTATCAATGGCTCAGAGAGCATCATCTCTGCTAACTATACGGCATTATGCACCAACACTGATAAACCGCTTGTCCTCAATGGTGGCAGCGCCGAAGTTTACTTCGATGACCTCGCGATTTGGGACTCTGCCCTAAGCGAAGGGCAAGCCCGAGCCTTAAGCCAAGCTCCCGCCATTTTGGAAGGCTATAATGTTGGCGAAATGCAAAAACTCTTCGAGCTCTGGCAGACTGCCGATACTAGCGAGTCCGTATCCATTGGAGAACTCAACTGGACTTACGCGGAAGGCTTTGACACAACAGGGCATGCCGTTGGTGATGTCTGGGAGAACAACGGCACTTACTACATGTGGCTCGACGGTGGAACCTATACCCCGAATGGCCTCCGTGGCTCAGCCTATCCACAATCAGAACTACTGTATTATTTTCCTTTTGATGACGGCGCGGACTTCAGCCTGCAAAACATGGGAATCATCGGAGGCAACGCCGCACCGAACGGAACTCCGACGACCTCAGCCAGCTTTGTCCCAAGTGGGATCAACAGCGCAGCCGCCCTTTGTCTGCCAAACAGTTCCAGTAACTTAGTGTTACCAGGCAGCACAGATCTCCTGCGCTTAACTGAAACCGGCGACCAGATGAGTTTTACATTCTGGATGTATATGGATTCCACCACATATAAGTGGATATCAACCTTACAGACTTATTACTACAATTCCGACAGTAACGGCTGGGCGCTTTCAGTTGCCGGTGGACCCAGTTCAAACGAAGGCCGACTTCGGCCCAAAGCTATGGGCGGAGCCGAGCGTTATGTCTATGAACAACTCCCGTTGGAACAATGGGTGCATGTCGTCTTCATATGGGACACAACGACAGGTTACAGCGCCTACTTCGATGGCGTGCAAAAAACCATCAATTACAATTATGCCGCGCTCTGCAGTCCCACGACGAAGCCCATCGTCCTAGGAGGGGGCACTGTGCCGGTTTACTACGACGATGTCGCCATCTGGAACGGTGCACTCACCCCGGGACAAGCGCGCGCGCTTTATGGAGCTCCCGCACTGCTGGATGGATACAACGTCGCCGTCATGGACAAGCTCTTCAACTTATGGGAAAGTGCTGATACCGACACGATCGTGAATGTCAGCACCTTGGAATGGCAATACAGTGAAGGCTTCGATGCCAGTGGTCGCACCGTTGGCGATGTATGGGAACAAAACGGTTATTACTATATGTGGTTTGATGGCAGCTCTGCCGCCCCGACTGGAGTCAAAGGCACCTTACGCGCGCAGGACATTGACACGATGGAGGACTCAACCAACTGGTCCGTTCCTACCGCGTCTCAAGGCATGCTCAGCCTCTTACAAGTCGCTGACCGCGTCGGTGTATCGATTACCAATTTCAGCAAAGGCAACACGGCAGAAATCATCCTAAACCAGCCGATTGCAATGCCGGAATGGAGTAACGATGTGCAACTGAACATTCTCTCCAGAGATGAGTGGCCCTTAGGCTTGAATGCTTACCTGCTCGTTACGGATAGCCGTGGATTCGACTATAAATACAAACTGGTGTCCGCCTTATTGCCCCAAAGCACGCAATTCTTCCCGAACAACTTCAAGCCGAGACCAGTGCGCCTGAATGCGCCCGGCTTTATACGTCCAGTTCTTTACAGCACTTCAGGTTATAACATTTGGGCGCTGGATGAAGGGAACTCCACCCTACCCGTTGCTCCATTTAATATCTCTGGCATGCAATTTGAAAGCGTCTCCTATAAAGAGCCGGATGAAGGCCAAACAGCAGATCCCGTAGTGATCTCTCTTGGCGACTTCGAGTTCACAAACCTGAACTGGCGCACAGCCGATTTCTATTACTCACTGGCAGACGAAGATCATTACGGAGCAAATGAACCGGTGCCCTCACTCACCCTCGGGCAACTGGGCCAGCTATGGTATGGCGAGTCCTTCCTGATCAGTTGGGAGCTCTACGACACCTACGACGGACAGCCCATCATGACCGGTGAGGCATCCTACACCTTCGACCGAAACGATCCCGATTATGATGCCAACTTCATGGAACGAATCGAGTTCCCCGTCTTTGAAAAGGGCACCTTTTGGGTTCGCACCAAAAAGATCTGGGACAATTTCGCTTCTACCTACCCAGACCGGGTCGACGAAAAGGAATTCCGCTTAGACATCCTGCACGGTCAACCTGCCACTGTGCACAGCGAGATTCCTTCCGAACAGCGCATACCTAATTCATGGATACGAATGGAACCGGCTCTAAGTCGTTTCGTCGTGGATGCAGGACTGTCGATAGACTGGACATCACGCGTCTGGAAGCGAGATGGTCGTGAAGACCAAACCTATACCTGGACACTGTCGGTAACACAAGCCATCAGCGGAGTCGAAGTCGTCTCTGACAGCGGAACGCTCGCCGCCGGCAGCGGACCTTTCGATATCACATCCACCTTGGGTAATCTGGATCCGGGTGCCTACGAAATCCATATCGAATTACTCGAGAACGGCTACAAGATCGATCAATCCACACGCCTGTTCGGAGTGCGTGAACCTGAGACAACTCCGGGGGCAATTCCGGCTTCCGTGCCGAGTTGGCAGGATATGATGTCTGGACCATCCATCATCTACATGATGCCGCATGGACATGAAAACTATACAGATCCAGAACAACGTTGGGAAAAGCTTGAGTATTTCCTTGATACGGCGGCGGGCATAACTGACACAGTTGAATTCATCGTTCGCTGGAATGAAATCGAGCCATTGGAAGGCGTTTACGACTGGTCTGAACTGGATCGCTTCCTGGACTATGCAGAGCAGAAAGGCATCACCGTATTGATTTGGCCATCACTCGCCGGGCGTGAGCCTGAATGGCTACGTGCCGTTTTTGAGGAACCACGCACCGAAGACGGGGAAATATTTAACCCCATTCCCTACACATTCCATAAGGCACGGGTGAACTACTGTCATGCGGAATCGATGAAAGCGGAGGCAATTACTTTATACCAAACGATTGCACGCCGTTACAAAGACCACCCAGCAGTCCATGGCTACTATGTCCTGCTGGAACACCCAACAGACGTTTACACCTCAGGATGGTATGTCGGTGGCTCCGAAGAATCGCAAACTGCGTTCCGCGAACAGATGCAGAATGAGTTTTCAACATTGCAAACGCTTAATAGTCGATGGGGCACCCAATACACAAACTGGGATCAAGTCGGCCTTCCTCCAAACGTTGCGAAAACAAAAGAACAACTCGATTGGTTGTCATTCCTGAGCAACGGCGTGGATGAACTCACGATGGACTACGTCGACGCCATTCGTGCAGAAGACACCCACCGCATCATCCAAGTCTATACAGGTTGTTCCAGTTCCTACAGCTGGCAGTATCTGGCCAATCAAGGATGCATGCTCGCGGACGGCGGCAGCGAGACTCCGGAAACATTCGGATCCGACGCAATGAATCAGGGCGAATACGGCCTCCATCACCGGGCCGAAGAAGTCTCCGTTGGGAAATGGGCAGACAAGTATCCAACTCAGCTCGATAGCACGCTGTTCACCATGCTATTGAGTGGCGGGCTTCATTCAAATGTGAAGATGTTCTACTTCGTCTCATCGGAATACCAAACCTTGCTTCCGGCTCCTTATGCGCTGCAACGCTTCATCGACTTCATCCCGATCTGGCAGGAGTTAAGATACACGCTGCCTATGGAACGTGAAGTCTACCTACTGGAAGACAAACGATCCGGCATGTTATACAATGAGGACAGAACAGACTCCTATCGCGATGTCTGGGCATTCGATAATTTAATGGATGCTGGGTTGACTGCCCCCGGCGTTGAAATCGACAAGGCTGTGCAGGGTAAAATGATCCACCTGCCCCGCATTGAATACTACGAAGAAAACATCATCGATGAGCTTGAAAGCTTTGTCACTAATGGCGGGGTTCTCGTCATGAACGTGAATGCGGGGCGCTATAGCCCTGACTTGCCAAATCAAGACTGGGTTCTTGCGCAACGTCTCGGGTTTAATATCCCTGGCAATTATACATCCGGCTACATGGGAGTCTATCCAGTCATAGGAGACGTATTTGACAGTTCTGCCGGTTCATGGCGTCTGCGAGACACTTGGCTTCCATCACTCAAAGCAGACGAAACAGTCATCGCAAACATCGGGAACGATCCGGCACGACCGGTCATGACCTACCGAAACATCGGTCTTGGAAAAGTAGTCATGATTTACGCCACGTCGAACATACCGGCACACTGGAACGAGGAATACCCATTCATGCGAGACATTGCCGTATGGGCAGGGGTAACCATAAACGGTGAAGCCGATTCACCATCACTCTGGACAAACTTGTTACAGGAGTCGGACAGTGATGACTACTACGGACTTGTTTACCATCCATCGACCCAGATCACAAGCAAACCGCCTGTGCAGGGGAATGTCTACTGGTCGTTACCAGCAGGCACTTACCAAGTCACTGAAATGATCTCGAATACGAGCTTAGGCCAATTCACAGCCCAGCAATTAGCGGAAACCGGAATCTCTACATACCTGAATCCCTTCGAACTCGCGATCTATCGCATGGATAAGGTGACTCCTTAAACAAGCTCCAAATAGATTCTACCTGCATAGTTTTGTAGGAACTAAAGGCGCTTCCCGGTTTCGGGAAGCGCTTTTTAGTAAACTAGCTCATCTTTTCAGGTGTAGCATGCTCATTTGCTATCGCTTGAGTCATCGATCATAAGGACAGACGTTGATCCCCACTTCGGCCTTTAATCACAACCGTAGGACGCATGAAGCCATGCGTTGCTACCAATTCTGATACCGATTCGATTGAATTTGGTAGCGGCGTGTGTCCTCACACGCCACAGGCCGTTTGTAAGAAAGCACCGCATACAACACCGCAATAGCGGCTGAGGACAGCCGCCGCTACCATCGGGCGACCTATTCAACCAGTATTAAATCGAATCGGTATAATACTGACTGAAGCAATTGAGAAACTCAAACCAGCGCGCAGCCTTGACGCAGGAGTTCCCAGTGGTCTGCATCGGCAGGACGCGGCTTCGAGAAGAAATCATCTCTAAGAGCCAGGACATTACCGATCTCGATACAGGCGTTCATACGAGCAATAGAGGCAAAGAATTCTGCCATAGTTTCGTTGAACTCATGCATATCGTAGGAGACAGGAACCCCGGGGCAAGTGCACATGAGCATACGCGCCCGTTCCTCGTGCTCGCGCCAATTGCTGGTATGCACATCGTAAGTGCGATTCAAATCGATGTAGGGCGCGAGCCAGTAGTTACCGGCACAGCCCAAATGCAAGGCATCAGCCTTGTGCATGCGCATTTCAGTGTAGAATATCTGGGATATTTTCAGGAAATACTGTTCTTCGCCCCGCCACGAAGGATCGTGTAAGGGATTCTCGGGGTGGACCTTATCGGCAAGGAAATCCGTTTTGACCCCATCCAAATCATAACAACCATCCTCGTCGGAGAAGAAGGTGCGCATCAAAGGCTTTAGGTAATTCTGCTGGACCTTCGGATCGGAGTAGTCGCGCCAGCGGAAGCCGCGCCGATTCAGCCAGCCGCCCCCCGCTAACTCATCAGCAGGGATGTTGGCATCTTTGGCAATCTCCGCCCAATTCCACCAGACCATGACTTTGAAACCAAGCGCATGTAGATCATCGACCAGTTGGCGTAAGTCCGGGAAGCGCTCTGGGTGCGGCTGCCAATCCCCCCGGGCGAGATTCCAGCCTTCATCCAGAAGGATGGTGCGAATTGGCAGCCGCTCACGCAAGATCACGTCGACTGCACGCCGCACCATAGACTCATTGAGTTGAGCCAAGGCACCCGCGACCGTTTCAACAGTCTGGTCGACCAGTTCGGCTTCCGACCGGCAGTTCGCCAACATACGTTGGTCATTCCAAGTGCAGTAGATTGGCTCCTCCCACCAACGGTGACGGACCTTCTCAGACGCAGCAGGAACGATTTTCTCATCGACTAGCATGTCACCAAAACCCGAATACATCTGATGGGCGGAGAGTTCGGAGCGCACAAAGAAACGCATACGCCCGACATGGAAACTCTCGTGCGCTGGAAGTATCAAGCCATGCGGTGCATCACCATAATCCAAATACCAATGCTGAACTTCCCCCCGGACGACCTTCAGGTGCATTCCATAAGTCGGCTGCAAATCCAATAATCCGGCAAAAAGCGCCTCGCGATTCTTCCTCAATAAAAGTGCTGTCGGATGCGGGGAAAACTGCCAGTCGTCGGAATATGTGCTAGTCTCGCAGGACGCACAGGTCGGAAGTTCCGGCCAAGTCGCCGGCGTGTAGTGCCGGTTCCTGAAGTTCACAACCTCATAGACATTGAGCTGTGTGTCTGCGGAAAACAGTTCGATACGATTGAGCTGAACTTCCTTTGATGGCACAATCGTGCAGCTGAAATCCACTCCCGATCCTTCATCGCATTCAGTGATTTCAACCAGCATCTCATCCAGCCACTCTCCAGAGTAACGCAACACCACGGAACGGCCCTCCGAACTCACGGAGACGAGTTCAGTGTCAACCAACCGCCCATTGATGACCGCCTGAAAGTAGGCTCCCGAATCCGAACGGAGCAAGAAGGACGCACCATCCGACTCCCATATCGTCAGGCTTCCATTCTTCGGGTCCAACTGAAAGCACCCAAGGCGGATGGTTTCCAAGGGTTTTCGCACATCCGTCGAGAGCAAACTCATCGCTCCCCCCCATCACAAAAATCAGACTCGTGTCCACCCAACTCGGCAGTGGAAACACGACTCGCATAATTGAAACAACGACCACGAGCGATGGAACCATGCCCCGGGCATGTGCGTAAAAACTCCAATAACATTGGAGAATAATAAGCAAAACACGCTCAAGCGTAAATGCCCCCGATGTCAGGAATATGGTCTATCTGTAATCGGTCCGCGCGCGGTTCAGTCGGACTCGACGACCAAGCTGATCCCGTGGACTTTCTTAAATTGCCCGGGCGACATGTGATAGACCCGCCGGAAGACTTTGCACAGATGATTGGCATCGGCAAAACCGGTTTCTTTCGCAATGTAGTGCAATTTATACCCCTGCCTCAACAACTTGATGGCCTGCTTCAACCGCAATTCGTTGAAATAGGCGGCAGGTGATACCCCCGTAATCTGCTTGAAGTGCATAGAGGCTTGGGCCCGCCCCATGCCAAGCACTTCCGCGAAATCCTGAACCCCGAACGAACGGTGCATGTTTTCGCGATAATAGCGGTCAGCGATCGAAAGTAATTTCTTCCGCGGATCTTCCGGATGCTTCAGTTGATACAAGTGCCTTTCCACTTCCAACATCCAGCACAAAGCCGCACGCTCGGCATCAAAGGGATTGTCCAGATGACCGGAAAACATAAGCTCAATCAAGCGTAGCGTCTCCGATTGAAAACGCGACGCCTCCTCAATCGGAAAAGTATAGGACCAATCGGAAACCGAACGGGATAAGCGGTCCACCACCCAATGGGTATCTTTCAAGAATAGATAAAAGAACTTCCAGCCTTTGCCCTTCCGAACGACCCGGTATTCATGATCGGATGGCATCGGAACCAGAAAAGCCTGCCCCGCCGTCTGGGGAAAAATTTGGTTTCCCACTTGCAGTTCCCCCTCGCCCTCAAGCGTCCACTGAAAGGTCAACCATTGATTGTCATCGGTGCCTCCCCGCTTCATCCCATTCCAGCAATAATCGGCCGAAGGAGGTTGGAATTCCGCCCCCACGCCGAAACTGCTTCTATGAATCAAATAAGAATGGCCGGCATAGCGGGAACCGGCAAATTCAAAGCCGTATTGCCGAATCACACCATTCCAAACATCGAGCGCACTGTCAGACATAATAGAATTCTACAAATAGACCAAACTAGGGGTTTTACACACAGAACGAGACGTATAGAGTTGTGACAAATCAACTATACCAGGCAAGTACATTAGCTATATCCTCATGAAATAAAGGATAAAACAGCACATCTACCCTTAATATTTTGAATATGACCCAAATCTCAGCCCCCAAGGACCTGAATGACAAACAGCCAATAGAGGTCCCTTATTTGCAAAACATCCCCGACGTGATCGACTTGCAACCAGGGCGCCAACTCTTTCTGGATGATTTCCTTTGGGAAGCCCATCAGACAAGCATGAGCCCCTGCTACCACCGTCCGGAGAAATACACAGGCAATCCAATCCTCTGGCCCGCGTCCCCAGAGGAAACCAATCCCCAGTTCCCTAGCTGCGCGATCGCTAAAAGCGGCGGAGTCTGGTTCGACGATCGCAATCAGCTCTTCAAGATGTGGTATATGACCGGCTATCTCGGCTACGCAGCACTCGCGACCAGCAAGGACGGCATTCACTGGGAGCGGCCGAAACTGGATGTCGTTCCGAATACAAATTTAATTTTACCCAAAGACATCCATCCAGACTCGGGCAGCGTCATAATCGACCACGAAGCCGCGGGAGACGAGCCACGCTACAAGATGTTGATGCGCGAGCCGAATCCGGTGGGGCCACCATGGATCGATAACTTCGAGGCTCGGCTCTACACTTCTCACGACGGCGTCCATTGGGATTACGTAGGCAAATCCGGTCCGATGGATGACCGTAGCACGATGTATTACAACCCTCTCCGTCGCAAGTGGGTGCAAAGTATCCGGAAGTGGCACAAACAGGCCTGCCGGGCGCGTTACTATCACGAAGGCGACAGCTTCATGGAAAGTGCCCAATGGACACAAGAGACGATGACTCCATGGATGCGGGCGGACTGTTACGATCACGGCAAATATTTCCCTGCGCAGCTCTACAATTTTGATGCGATTGCCTACGAAAGCATGATGATCGGCTTTCATCAAATCTTACACGGCCCCAACAACCCACACGGGGAGAAACGAGGAGAGCCGAAGCTCACCGAGCTTTACTTAAGCAGTAGTCGAGATGGTTATCATTGGCATCGCCCGGATCGCACAGCTTTCATTCCGGCACGCAGGGAATACGGTTCTTGGGAATACGGCTACATCGAATCCAGTGCCGGCATGTGCTGTATCGTCGGTGACGAGCTCTGGCTCTACTACTCCGCCTACGGCGGCGATCCCGACCGCATCACCAAAGACTGGCGCACCAACGGCATGTATGCCAACGGCGCAATGGGCTTGGCTAAAATCCGTCGCGACGGATTCGTCTCCATGCGCCCGAATTGCCCCGATGGCTTCCTGCGAACACGCAGACTTCGCTTCAATGGGCACAAGCTCTTCGTTAATGCCAACACGGTCGGATCACGACTGAGCGTGGAAATACTGGATTCATCGGACAAAGCGATTCCGGGGCTTACCCATGAAGACTGTATCGGCTTTACCGGCAACAGCACCTGTGCCGAGATCCAATGGAAGCAGAAGGACTTAAGCGGACTGGAGAAAAACGGCGTCCGCCTGCACTTCAAGATGGAACGCGGTGACCTTTATTCCTTCTGGATGACAGACTCTGCCGAAGGCAAGAGCGGAGGATTTACCGCAGCAGGGGGCCCCGCTTACTCTGGTGGACGGGATCGATGACCCAGACCTGAAAGCCATCGGACATTACATTTATATGATTCCTAGACAAATATAGTAAACCTTAGGCTTTATATGACACGGGGTATCCCATAACAATTGCACCTAGTCTACAAAACGATCCCCAACTCCAAACATGCAGACTCGCCGCAAGAGAGCCAATCGAGACGAAATACAAATAACTCATTTCGCAGCCCCACGTAATGGTGGGTTTGCGTTGGTGGTCGCGCTTACGCTGATGGCTTTCATCCTCTTGCTCGTGGTCAGCTTGGCGAGCTTGGCGCGGGTGGAAACTCTTAATTCCAGCAATCAGATGGAACACCTGCAGGCACGTCAGAATGCCCTGCTGAGTTTAAATGTGGCCCTCGGTGAGTTACAGAAGCAAACCGGACCGGATCAGCGCATCACCGCGACATCCAGCATTCTGGATAGTGATCCGGCGACCAGTGAAATCGACGGCCAAGAGGAAGCCAACTGGACTGGCGTCTGGGATAACTCGGGAAACCTCCTCACATGGCTGGTCAGTGGCAATGAGGGGCTCGAAAGGAGTGATACCGGATTCATTGAACCAGACAGCCTACCAGCTAAGCACGTGGCCCTGGCCGACGACAACAGCGCAAATGCCCCCTATCAAAGCATCAACGACAGCGACGGCTATGCCTACCGGGTCAGTGATGAAGGCACCAAAGCGAAGATTAAAATCACGGGCTCCACAGGTTCATCCGAAAAACTCCTCTCGGCCCAAAAGGCAGATATCACACAGATGACTGACCTGTCATGGGTCGACAAATTGACCGCAGCCGAACTAGACCGCATAAGCTTTGTAAATGAACTATCCCACGGAGCCAGCGATGCAGTTGAGATTGCGGCCATTCAGGATCGTATTCATGATTTAACGACAAGCAGCTATGGACTACTGACCGACGTCCGGAATGGAGGCTTCAAAAAGGATCTAACACTCGCTCTTTACGACGGATCACTCATGCCGGCTGGACAGATTTTCGCCCCGGTCAGTGGATCACAAAGCGACTCCGATCCCGGCGGCCCCCTTTGGGCTCAGCTTCAAGACTGGGCAACGATCAGTTTGAATACATCCGACGAACTTAGAGCGCAGTCGCAAAGTCAGGATCACGTGGGCATCTCACCAATAATAACACATTTTCAACTTTATATACTCCCCCGATACGACCCGGTCCCATCAGGTGCAGGAAAATACCAAATCTACCTCGATTTTCTACCTGCAGTCACATTATGGAACCCATATAGCTACCCGTTGGAGACGACGGACTACCGTCTCGATTTTGGGCAGACTTTCTATCAAGTTAATTCAACAACTGAAACGATCCACCATTACGATCAGCTTCTGACAGCCTGGGACATACGACTCAATGGGGCCCAAGAGGATCTGAAAATAAACACAACTGGTCGACTCAGCTTGAATTTATCGAATGTCCGCTTGGAACCCGGTGAAGCCATCTCTTTTTCACCACCATCCGGCAGCACTTTGATGACGGAATTCAACCGCCACTCAAAACCAGCCGATGGACAGTCCGAGCTGTTGCCTGGATTTCGCCCACGGGCGAGCTATTACATTAATACAAGTAATACCATAGACTCATCAAGTTCTACACCTCCGACCTTTGAGCTGCTAGCATATACTACATTCTCAAATTCACTCCGTCTTGTTCGTCGCGACGATGAGTCGGTTCTTTACCAGACTTTTTATCTATCGGGTTGGATTAATACCGCTGCTGCCCCAACCCCGATGCAAGCGATCAATCAACCAATTATGAGTATGCACGGAAGCATCGGGATGAAGTCGATACACAATTTTGTTGAATCCAATACTGCTGACAACTCAATCAAGTGGCTTGCCAACTATAATCCTAGAGCCGCAACCCATGGAGCGAACCCGCTCTTTTTCCATCATGCAAAGAATCGTAATGATGTCGTCTATTCACGGATTAACAACCCCAGCTACGAAGCATTCGTAAAATTAAACGGGGACGAGCAGGATTCTAGCCTTCCTGTATCTGGAGATCAGGCCGGTGTAGGCTATTCCACCAACCCGGTCTATACTCAATCCTGTGTCTTATTTGATAGACCTCCAACACGATCAGAGCTACATTCAATTGGTCAATTGATGGACGCACCTCTTTACTACCCGGCACCAGAGGTGACGACGACTACCGATTTATATACAAAACAGAATCTGGAAACAAAATACCGGCTGCAATGGGGACGTTTTGATAACTTACTTCCTGCCTATGCGATAGGAAACAGCTTAGCCCCCGCCAGCATTGATCTAGATTCAATAGACACAAATTGGAGCGACTATCCACCTCCATCATCTCAGTATTTTAATTACAACTATACAAACATCAAAGGACTGTATTACGACTACTCATATCTATTAAATAAAGCGATCTGGGATTCGTATTTTTTCTCCACACTACCCGACGCGAGCAGCCGACTTCCCGCTAACTTGAGACTCGTCCCACTGGACTCTGACGCAACGACAGCACTCACCAGTGAGACTGCAGCAGCCCAGTTCCTTCTGGATGGAGCCTATAACATCAACTCCACCTCGGAAGAAGCATGGCGCTCAATTCTGGCCTACAGCTTTGGCGTAACAATCGAAGCAGACCAAGCAGAGGGTGCGCCCTACCTTCGTGTGCTGAATGCCCAGGGCGAAGCTTTTGATCCCGATAACGACGATGAATACGAAACGGCCGGCTACCACGGCTACCGCACGCTCACCGCCGATCAGATCAAGAACCTTGCCCGTCAAATCGTCAAACAGATCAAATGGCGCGGTCCCTTCACTTCCCTGGCTGGGTTTGTAAACCGCAACCCCGATCAGAATGCGCCCGCCGAACTGGGAACGGATGCCTTCCGCTTAAAGGGCGCTTTGGCAGCCGCATTGGAGGCAGCCGACACCATCAGCAACGACGAGGCGAATGAACTCGGGATCGATCCGGAAGATGCAAAAATCAATATCTCACTGCAATCCTCCGAAATTGAGACCACCCCTCGAACAGAAGCCGGCTTTAATCAAGCCGCTCAAGAAGGCTGGCGCAGTGAAGGTATTCCAGGCTGGCTCACACAAGCCGATCTTTTGGCACGCTTGGGATCAACACTCACCGCACGCTCGGACACCTTCAAAATACACGTCTACGGCCAGCATGAAAATCCCTTGAACGGTTCGCAAACCCAAGTCCAGGGAGAGGCGATCGTGCAACGGCTGCCGGAATACATCGACAATGCGGATGCAGCCGAAATCTCACCGACCGCACTGACTCAATCCGTCAATCAAACCTTCGGTCGCCGATACAAAATCGTTTCATTCCGATGGCTGGATATTTAAGATCTTCGATCCTTCAAACCATGAACTTTCGGAACACACTCACCATTCTACTTCTGGCCTGCATCACAACCGCCAGTGCTGTGGAAACAGAAGAATCCCGCGAGCTCTCCTTCCAAGTCTACTTATGGCAAGGTGGCACACCCGCGGGTGTGAAAACCATCAAGAAGCCCGGATCCGATACCAACCGCAACGACGAAGCCGAAGGCATATTCCTCATGGATGCCTACGAACCGCCCCTCATTCAATACTGCCCGACTGGCATCAATGAAGCGGTTCAAGTCAACGCGCTGGAACAACGCTTATCACCCCGCTATAAATACACAGGGACCGGCCCTCTACAGTTCTTTCAGGACATCCCTCAAAGCGACGGCACGATCCAACGCAAACAGCTGGGAATAGTCGATCTACCGGCGAACGACCAACATGCGCTGCTCATCTTTTACCCCAAAAAATTAGGTGGCGGATACGACATCTATCCAATCAACAACTCCCTGGAAAGTATCCCCGCAGGCAAGTCGCGCATCTACAACCTGACAACTACCCCAATCGCCTGCATGTTCAACGAACAGTCCTTACGCCTCATGCCCGGGGGCTCGGATACGGCCAGCCTCGGCCCCCAAGAGGACTTTTTCGTTGTCGTTCGAATCGGAGCCCCGAACGAAGAAGGCAAATGGCGAGAACGCTATGCGCAGCGCCTACGTGTCAACCCCGAGGCCAGTATTCTCACGTTGATCTACAAGAAGTCCGAGCAGCAAAACGCATATCGCATCGTCGCTCTGGAAATGCCTTCCGAGTAAATCGATGGTAGCCCAGCTTGAAGGACGGCAGGCTTCAGGAATGATGGGGCGCGACCAAGGTCGCACGCTACGGCGATTAACCCCCTATCCACATCTGCCATAAATTCGATTCCCACAGCTCACAATAGTAGACCGCCCAGCAGGTCTACAAATAGACGACATACAAGACACATATGCCATAGGCTGGCTCTCCAGAATCTGATAAGCTATCCCCATCTAATTCCAATAGCTCTACCTTTCTTTAAGTCTGCGTCCTTAAAAAAGCACATGATTCTAAAGCATTTTTACCAAATCAGCGGTCTGGCGCTCCTCGCGCTTTCCAACACAAACCTGAACGCGGCCGAGGCTCAGCCCGAAATACACCCATTGCCTCAATTGAGCCAGCCTCAGGCATGGGAATGGAACGACCAATTAGTCGGCATCACACAGAAAAACGACTTTCTAAGTATACAGCTCGATAAAATGTCTCAGGGCGAGACAACCCGGTTGAGCCTAAAAAAACCGATTCCAATCCCACTCGGCCAAGAACTCACTTACACGATCACGAGCGACTGGATTTACAAACTGGACTTTCGACCTGTGGTGCGGGATGCAAACGGACAGGAAATTCTTGTTTTCAGCAAGTCCGCAGCCACTTTAAAAAGTGGCACCTTTCTCGGAGCACGTTTTGACGGCGGCATGGAGCGATTAGGTGAAGTGCGCGCCAGCACGCCGGGCATGAAGGAGATACGCACCGGCAGCTACATCTATTTGGATAAGACTGGGCCCGCACAACTGCCATTTACTTTGATCGGCTTTCAATTAATGAGCAAAGAAGGGGCCCCAAAGGTCAACAGTATACACCTACGTGATTTCCGGCTCACCACAGTCGACTCGGACAACAGCTCACTCCATTATCAGTTTAACCGGGTTGAACAATTCGGTGAGTTGGATGGTCTTCCATCCCTTTCAATCGGCGACCTGGACACCAGAAACCAAGCGCGCTCATTCGACATCGACTGGGACATTCGTCAAGACTACGGCGGCCAGCCGTTTATGACTGGAAACGAGTCGTTTGAAATTGATCCCCAATCAGGTGATGGCTACGGCATTTTACAAACGCCACGAATCGTTTTTCCTGTTGAAAACGAAGGCACCTACTGGGTTCGGGTGAAGGCTCGCTTTAATAGCGATCCAGCTCCCAGCCGCATCGTCGAGAAGGAGTTTCGCCTCTTCATCATAAAGGGGCAGCCCTCAAAGATGTATCCGATAATAGATACTGACTCCCGTATCGGCGAAAGTCGGATTCGTATCGCTCCGAAAAGGAAAGATATGGTTTGGGATATCGATGAGGACTGGATCGTGCCCGTTCGCTTTTTCGATTCTCCGGGGTCAAAATCGGTCTTCCAGCTACACGACAACGCCGACACCCTTCGACTCGAGCACACAGAAACCATCGGCGACGACGGCATTGTTGAACTTGACCTGAGAGAACTAACAGCAGGTGCCTATAAGCTGAGTGTCGAAGTCATGGACGCTGATAAGCTCATGGATCGCACCGAACTCTTTATCGGCAAGCGTGTCGACTCCGACGCCATTCCGTATCTCAAACCGAAGGACCTCAAAACAGCACAAGAAATTATCCATGCGCCTGAACCGACCTTTCACCTGATGGCGCATATCAGTAACAAACAGCAGGACTACCTCGAAAAGAACCTGGCCTTGATCGACCAGATGAAGGGTATTTCTGACGACTTTGAATTTATCCTGCGCTGGTCCGAAGTGGAGCCCATTCCAGGCGTTTATGATTTCAGCATGCTCGATAAAGTTCTCGATTATGCACAATCGAAGAACGTATCGGTGCTGATCTGGTTCTCATTTACAGCTCCTGAGTGGCTCCCTTCACACTACACAAAAAGCAAAGATGGCAATATCTTCGGTCACACAGCTTACCTTTTCCACGGAGCTCGACTGAACTACCTACACTCCCCTGTCATTCGCAAAGGCATGGAGGACTTTCTTCGCCAAGGCGTGCTACATACGCGCAACCATCCGGCAACACAGGGTTACTATTATCTGATGGAGCATCCGGGTGACTCCCCTTGGTCAGACCATTATGTAGGCTTCGACCAATACACCTTGTCGGATTTCCGCAAGCACGCGCAAGACATGTATTCTAAGATTGAAAACGCGAACCAAGCATGGCGAACAGAGTTCAAGTCTTTCGACGAAATCATGCCGCCGACCTACGGCGAAGACGCTACGCGAAAGTTCCACTTTGACTGGCAGCGGTTCCGAACCAAAGCCATCAGTGACACGCTCTATGAATTTGGATCGATGATTCGCAAAGACGCTCCCGATCACCTAATTATGGTCTACATACAGGGTATCATGCCCGAAGACATGAGCAAGTTTGCCGATCTGGGGATTCTGACTGCAAATGGAGGCTGCGAACGCCCCGACACCTTTGGCCCCGGTCTCATCCGAGTCGCCGAAGAGGGAATCCCCCAACGCGCCGAAGAAGTATCCGTCACCCAATGGGCATACAAATATCCGACCCGCCTCGATACCAGCTTTTACTCAATGATGATGGGTGGTGGCAGTAACTCTCACTGCAAGATGTTTATTCCGATCGAAACCGTGCTACGAAATCCGGAGCTTGGCATGGATAGCCTGCGTAAAGATCCGATCGCATTCGACCGCTACGAAAAATTTCAACCGATCTGGACGGAACTGCGCCCGACCGAAGCACTCCACGGCGATGTGCGCTACTATGCCGACTCGGACGCACGGATCGTCGCTGCGGGATTCCTATCCACTGCCGATGGCACCGATCCATGGAGCACACGACTATTTCTCGATGCCCAAGTGCCCTTCGGCATGGCGCCCGGCAAGAATTGGACAGATGCCAAGCTCGTTGTCATGACACAAAAGAACCTTGTCGCCATGGGGCAATCGAAGATCGACGAAATCGTGGACTACGTGCGCCGGGGAGGAATTGTGCTGATGGATGCCGAGGTCGGTCGTTACAGCATCGAAGATGAGGATGCCGACTGGGTGCTTCTGAAACGCTTTGGTTTCAATCCGCCGACAGGCCTCAAACCCAATGTGTATGGTGCACTCAATGCGGCCGATGGTGCCGCATTCGAAGGCTATGGAAATCTGGCCACAATTCGCCATCCATGGAATGCAGGCAAACAACCCGGCAGCACCCTAGCCTATCTCAATGATGATACAACACGTCCCAGCTTAACGGAACTCGACTTTGGCAAAGGGAAGGTCTTGGTGCAATGGTCCCGAAGCACCATCCCCCCTTCAAAATCGAACGAAATTCCTGACATGCCACTCGTGCGGGCGGTCGCCAAACTGGCGGGTGCCGATTTACCCACCGATGTGGACTCTCCCTACTTCTGGACAAATCTACTGCGTCACAAGAATGGTCGCGATTATTACCTTCTGGTCATGCACTACAATGACGGCGACAACCCGCACAGCACGATAAAGTTGAACAATATCCCGGCTGGCACCTATGCACTGACGGAGCTGATCAACGGCAAGGACGAAACCATCGAACGAACCAGCCAAGAATTAAAAGAACAAGGAGTTCAAGTCGACTTGGGCCATAGCGAAGTCGCCGCATTTCGTCTGAAATTTCTGAATACATCCTCTAAGCGTTGACTTGATTCAAGCGAAGCAGGAAACGCGATAAACCTCCCATTTATACAAGTTCCACACATCAAGGCACCTGATAAAATCTGCTAAATGAAACAAACATTTCCGATCCCCTTTCACCAAAAGCTGCAAAACGAAACCGTCCTCGGCCCCTTCTCCAAAACTTCGGACACCAATATGATCGAAGCGATGGGCATGGGCGGAATGGACTTTATCATTCTCGATCTGGAGCATGGCCCAAATGACGTCACGACACTGGGAAACCTCATCCGAGCCTGCGAATGCTCCGACACAACCGCCGTCGTGCGCTGCCTGCGTCCGGAGCAGATTGGACAGGCGCTCGACCTCGGCGCGCGCGTGGTTCAGATTCCACATGTCAATTGCGCGGAAGATGCGAAACGCGCTGTCGATGCAGCACATTTTGCCCCACTCGGTCACCGTGGAGTCTGCCGATATGTCCGCGCCGCTGGCCACAGTTCCACGGACAAACAGGATTATTTCTCGAGGGCCTCGGACATCACCGTGATCGCACAGGTCGAAGGCACAGAAGGTCTCAAAAATCTGGATACAATCATTGAGGTCCAAGGTGTGGACATGATTTTCGTCGGCGTTTACGACCTGTCACAATCTTTAGGCATGACCGGCAAAACCGAAGCGCCGGAAGTGCTGGAAGCACTCAAATCAGTGGTCGAAAAATGCTCAAGGAAGAACATTCCAGTCGGCACTTTTGTCGAATCCGCCGAAACCACCCGAAAATACAGAGCGATGGGGATCCACTACCTCTGCTATTCGGTCGATGTCGGCATTCTGATGAATGCTTGCCAGAACTGGTGCAAACAGGTTCGTCTTTGATCAAAAGCCTGCGTCACCCCAAGTATCCGGTGCGCTCCGGTATCGGGTCCAGCTCAACCGGTGATTGCCCATTGAAGGGGATCTCCCCGAAGAGCGCGCGGTCGAGCGCATCGATCGTGGTTGGATGCGTATTATAGGCGTTGACCAGCGTATCCAGATAGGGGTTATCGAAAGTCAGGTAGGCGGTGTTGAGCGATATTGTGATCGGCTTCATGGTCTCGGCATATTGTTGAGCCCATTGCACCTCGCCGAGTTCTCCTACAGGGCGCACTGCATTCTTCATCTGGTGGATCTGCAGCGAATAGACAACGAGGTAGACATCCCAAGTCTGACCGGCCTGCTCCATTTTGTTCACGTCGAGGCAGTTCCCGTTCTTGTGGCGGGTCACCTCCAACCCACGCGCTTCCAGCTTTTCAGCCAATGCATCGATGTGCTTGTCGTACACATGCTCCGGGATCGCGCTGTGCAGAAGAACCGTTCTCACCTTGCCGGCATCGAGCGGCAGCAAATTTTCACGGTTTCGCACCAAGGTGATACTCTGATCCGCGACACGACTCGATAATTCAACGGCTTTTTCACGAACAATCGGATCTTCCACAATCGGTGCGAACTGCTGTGAAGCATCAGGCAAATCAAGCAGGCCAAGCTTCTGCTTCAGTTTAAGAATCCGACGCACACTGGCATCCAATCGCTCCATGCTCACGCGGCCTGAGTCGATCGCGCGCTCCATCAGTCCATAATAATCCTTTTCAGGCCAGAGCATGACATCATTGCCCGCAATGAAGGCTTCGAGCAGACGCTCCTCACGCGGTGCCCAGGCGACAAATCCAGCCATGATCAAGGCATCCGTCACCAGCACACCGTCAAAGCCCATGCGCTCGCGCAGGAGCTGAGTCAGAATCGGTTCCGATAATGTCGCCGGACGCGGACGCCCCGACTTGGCACGCACCGGATCACACCAAGGCAGCGCAATGTGCCCGGGCATGATCGTCTGCACACCGCGATCAATGACTGATTGAAAAACGCCTCCATGCTGCGCCCACCATTCGCACTCAGTCAGTGAATTGACCGATGTCGTCAAATGCTGATCCCGGAAATCGACTCCATCACCGGGAAAGTGCTTGGCGCACGCGGCCAGCCCGTGATCCTGCATCCCTTGAATGACAGCTCCCGCAAGCCTCGCAACACGCCCGGCATCATCTCCCATACCACGATTCGTTACGATCGGATTCAACCAATTCTTTTGCACATCCACCACCGGAGCAAAGGTCCAGTTAAATCCGGCTTCGCGCCCTTCCAAGGCCGTGTATTTACCATACTCATACGCCATTGATTCGTCATCACAGGCAGCCAACGACATCAGCATGGGAAAGCGCGTCTTATCGGCGACCGCTTGTCCTGCTCCAGCTTCCAGGTCACCCGCGACCAACAATGGGAACTTACTGGCACGCTGCACACGCGCGAGCTGTTCGCGTAAGGTCGCGGCCTTGCCCTCGGCATGGGTAATGATTTCCCCACCGCAGAACACGCTACCCACTGGGTATTCCGCGAGATACTCCTCCAATGCTTCTCCTTGGTAAAAGCGCGAATTCAGTCCGAGTTGCACCGTCTGCCCGATTTTTTCGCGCAAGCTCATAGACTGAATCAGTGCCTCGATCGGGTCCTTGTTCGTTTCTTGCAAAGATGTCTTAAGCATATCGTTCATACTATAAAAGTGGATAACAGGAGTTTAATGTGACGGATAAAAATTTGCCCAAATCCAGATCATCTGTCGACGATCACTCTATGACTCACGATGCGTAATCATTGACATTTTGCTTCTTTGATTCCTAAATTTTCGTCTAATCATGCCTAACCAACGTGCATTGGCTGCCCAGCTGGGACTCTCGCAAACAACGGTTTCCCGTGCGCTGCGAAACCATCCATCGATCCCTCGAGAAACGCGCGAGCGGGTCTGGGAAGGCGCTCGGTTGTCAGGCTACCGCCCCAACCCACAGGTCAGCTCTTTGATGGAGCAAATCCGACAAGGGCGTAAACCGGAAGCACATAGCACGATTGCCATACTCGCAGGAAATAATCTCAAACGATCTCCTAAAAATTCCACGATTCAACGTCTCTATCTGGGACATCAAGAACAGGCACTTGAATACGGCTACCGCACAGAAATCTTTCCACTACCAAGCAAACTAAGTGAAAGTCGAGAGTTGGACCGCATTCTTTACTCTCGTGGGATTACCGGCCTGATCCTCGCCTACTCTGGCGAAAATCCGAGCACCCTGCCCCAATTGACATGGGACCGCTACGCCGCTGCCACGGTCAGCGATGTCTCCTGCCAACTTCCCATTGATCGGGCATCCAGTGATCACCAACGCAATACCACCCGCGCCTACAACGAACTACTCAAGCGAGGCTATACACGCATTGGCATCTGCCTGCCCCAGCACTCGCTGCATGCCCGTGACGGCTACGACAACTCCTGGCTCGCCGCCTACCTCGCCTGCAACTTCCGACAGCCTAAGTCACGGCAAATCCCAGTCTTCACCGGAACCATTCATGACACGGAGGTCACTCGCTTTCAAAACTGGTATCAGCGTTGGAAACCCGACGCCCTCATCACACTCCTAGGCGAGGAAATACAGTGGCTGGAAGCAATGAATCTCTCTGCGCCCGATGATATTGGGCTCGTCTGTCTCAACCGTCCACCGGATTCCGACTTCACAGGCATCGACGAAAACAATGTGCAAGTCGGCGGCACTGTCTGCGAACTCGTGGTCTCACGAATCACTAACAATCAACTCGGCCTCCCCACGTGTCCTCGCCGGGTCCTGATCGACGGCGTCTGGATCGAAGGTAGCACACTGCCCTCCCGAAAGCCAATATCGTAAGACTATAAACCTTTAGCCGTTGACATAAGCAACCGAGCTTTCGATCAAGCTCTATTCATGATGCGGAGCGATACCAAGTCCCGTTTAGAACCGTAGCCTTTGACTCTTTCGGTAAACCATACTCGCGACGTAAAAGCAGGTGATGTAAGAAACGCACCCCTTCGACCCCGATCTGCCGGGGATCGAGATAGTAACGATTCATCGTCTGAGACGCTTTCATTCCACCATCGTTCAATAAGTAGACAGATGAGTGATCCCCCGGCCAGGCATCGAGCAATTGAGGATTCACGCACAGGATCGCATCCAACTGATGGCTTCGACACCATTTCTTGAAAGGCCCAGCTAATGGCCAACTCCCAAGATATATATGTAGACCTTGAGCCGCTAAAGCCGCCGTATAGCCGCCTAACCATTGGTGGCCTGTGCGTTTCTCTAAACGAGGTTCCACCGCAAAGCCTACTCGTTGTGCGCCAGCGTCCAATGCCATGCGGCAGGCGTTATAAGCCGCTTCGAAGTAATGAATGCAAACGGAGTGCATCACCGGGTTGTGCGTCAGCGCCCCCAAGGAAACCATGGCAAACTCATCCCAATCCCATCCTGTATAACTCCACTCCACATTCGACGGGCCGAAGAGCAAACCACGCACACCACGACTCACCAGAACTCGGGCGAGCTGTTTTTGCGCCTTGCCATCATCGATCAAGACATGCCGTTCCACAGAGTATCCGTGCAGTTTCGCCTCATCCACTAGGCCTTGATACACCAAGGCACTGTAAGGACTTTCGTCTCGGTCCAAAAAAGCCAAATTCGCTTCCCCCTTGGTATTTTTACCCTGCATCCGATAGGCAGCCAAAGCAGACATGGTGGGATCCGGCTTGTAACCAAGCTCTTGAATCGCCTGCTCAACCCGCTGAACGGTTGCAGGACGAACGTGATGCGTGCCCCGAACCACACGTGACACAGTCATATGACTCACGCCCGCAGATCGAGCGACATCCATCAAGGTCGGCCGACGTTGTGTAGAATGATCCATAAAATCCGTTAAAATGTTAATGTGAACATTTCGACAAGATTGGCAAGGAAGATAAGGCCGGCATTCTCAAGCACATGAATGCAAAACTCCCCCCCAATGTTTCCGGTGTCGTCCCGTCTTTTGCCCAAGTTGCTGACTTTGGGCCACCCCGCAGCGAGATCGGCATCGGCTGTTTGATGCCCTGGCAACGCAAGCTCTACATCGTCAATTATTCTTCGCACCGCAAAGAAACCGGCACTGGCACGGGACTTCGCGTGATCGATGAGAATTATGAAATGACCAAGCATCCGGCTGGTGTAGACGGCACCTATGCCAATCGCTTTGTCCACCATCCTTCCAATCAACTGATCATCGGACCACACATCGTCGACACCGACCATAATGTCCGCACAGTGAAGGAGCTCATCGATATCCGCCTCTGTGGCACCGCCTCTCACCTGACGGATCCGAAGAATCTGGTCTACATGCTTGGAATGGAAGGCGAACTCTTTGAGCTCAATGTTCATACGCTCGAGACTAAGCTTCTCTTCGACCTGACCAAGACACTGGAAACACCAGGTGAGGGCTCCTGCCACTACAAAGATTGCTACACAGCGCAGGGTCGTCTGGTCATTACCAATAACGACTACAACGAGGACGACTTCCTCGGGAAACGCAAGGAAGGCACCCTAGCGGAATACGACGGCGAGAAATGGACCGTTCTAGAGCGCAAGCCTTTCGTCTGTGTCAATGGAATCGCCCACTTCGGCGGCACCATCTTTGCCAACGGCTGGGATCGCGCCTCAGCCATCCTCAAGGTTTTCACTGGCGGTGATGGAAAATGGACCACCTATCGCCTCCCCAAGGCCTCCCACTGCTTCGAGCACAAATGGCAAACGGAATGGCCACGTATCCGTTCAACTGAACACGAACGCCTCATGATGGACCACCACGGCATGTGGTATGAAATTTCTCCCTGGGCCTACGGCAACCGTGTGTGGGGTATCCGACCAATCTCAACCCACCTCTGGGTGCATAGTGACTTCTGTTCGTGGAACGGCATGTTCATCGTCGGTGCCGACAACACCAGCCATGAAGCCGGTGGCAACCTGCAGTGCGCGGAACCGCAATCCGGACTCTGGTTCGGCAAAACCGACGACCTATGGAATCTCGGCAAAGCCAAGGGCTGGGGTGGCCCCTGGTGGAAGGATGCAGTGAAGGGCGGAGAGCCGTCGGACCCGTATCTCATGACAGGCTTCGACAAAAAGTCGCTCCACTTGAAGAATGAATCCGAGAAAACTGTGACCTTCACCGTCGAAGTCGACTTCCTCGGCTGTGGTGAGTTTGAAAGCTATACCACGATTGAGGTCCCGGCAAACAGCTACCAACCACACGTTTTCCCGGAAGGCTTTAGTGCACACTGGGTTCGACTCATCGCCGATACTGACTGCACCGCAACTGCGCAGCTGCACTACACTTAATGTAACATAGGATGAATATCGTCCTCATTATGACCGATACGCAGCCCACCCACATGGTGGGCTGCTATTCCGGCAATCCGAAGGTCGGCACACCGCACATTGACCGACTGGCATCCGAAGGCATTCGCTTCGACCGCGCCTATACCACCTGTCCACTTTGCACGCCGGCACGCTCCGCCCTCTTCTCAGGCATTCATCCTCCAATCAACGGAGCATGGGCCAACAGCATGGCACCCGGCCTCAACTTCCCGCTCATGGGCACGATCTTTTCCGAAGCTGGATATCGTTGTGGTTATAGCGGAAAATGGCATCTCGATGGCACGGCCTATTTCGGCGATGGCATCGCCGGCGGCGGATTTCCGCAAGACTGGTGGTTCGACGGCAAGAACTACGCGGACTTTCTAGGTCCTGATAAATTCCACACTTATCTCAAAGCGAAAACGTCCGACGAACTCCGCGCCGGCGGCTTCACGAAGAACGATGTCTGGGGCAAGCAAGTCGCTGACCGCGCAATCGATTTCCTCAAGCAACAGATCGATAGTTCGCAGCCCTTTCTTTTTGTCGCATCTTTCGATGAACCACATGGGCCCTACGTTTGTCCGCCCGGCGAATGGGAAACATACGACAGTCAGCAAATCCCGGTTCCAGAGAACTTTCAGGCTTCGCTCGATGGCAAACCCGAGCTCCAACAAACACACGGCAAACAGGTGCCACAGCTTTCAGAATCCGAACACCGAGAAAGCCTGCGTCGCCACTACGCCTGCAATCAATATGTGGACCGGGAAATTGGACGCATACTAGATGCCATCGACCAGGATCATGCCGACGATACCATCGTCATCTACACCTCGGATCATGGCGATATGCAACGCAGCCACGGCCTCCGCCAAAAAGGGCCGATGATGTATGAAGAGGTCGCGCGCATCCCCTTTATCGTGCGTATGCCCGGAGGCGCGACAGGAACACACTGCAATCAGCTCGTCAGCCATCTGGATCTGATTCCGACACTCTTGGAATTGAGCCAACAGCCAATTCCGGGGATGCTTCAGGGGCAAAGCTTTCTCAAACAGTTACACCAGCCTCAAACAAAGGGTCGAGAGAGCCTCATGTTGAGCCACACACGCTTCGCCCTGAATCATGATGGCTGGGGTGGATTTTACCCGGTGCGTTGCTTGATCACTCAAAATGAGAAATTGGTGATCAATTTAGTGGATACCGATGAATTCTATCTGCGCGAAGAATCCAAGAGCGAAACCCTCAACCTAATTGAGGCCGATCAACATCAACAAAAGCGTGACGAGTTGCACGATCAATTGCTTGCCGAAATGGACCGCATCCGGGATCCGTTTCGCAGTGCAGACTGGGCCAACCGTTCATGGCGATCCACAAGCCGGACGAAAGACTACTACGGGGGCGAACGGCGCTATCGCCCATCGGTTTTCCCATTCCAGCCGGACTGTCTCGATGCCGATGGAACCCGCTCTTCATCTGCATGATGAAGATGATAACTTGGCCTTAGGACAAACGATCGATTAAGTAATCGACCGCATTCGCGTATTTCCGTTGCTCGATTCCCGGATAGACAAATTCGTATTCGATCCCGAGTTCATCCAAGCGAGGTTGAATGAGCACTCCAAAATTAGCGGAGTGGTTCGGGTCTTTTTCATCCGATGCACAATTCGGGGCCCCACCGGTGTATTCCATGTAAACGGGAGGTGCCGATTCATCCAGCAAGGCATATGGAGAGTAAGCCTCAACCCAGGGGAGCACGATATCACGTGAAGCACTGAAGCGCTCAAATTCATATCCATGATTCTCTGGGTCCCAGGTAAAACCAAAGGCATGGCCGCCATATACGATGTTCGGGATAAATTTCCGCATCTGCCTCGGGTCCAGAGTTGTCTGCACACACATCGCTGCAACGCAGCAAGGTCGTGTTGACTCCCGTGCAATCGCGTCCGAAGCAAGCGGATCCTCCAAGTCCGAGTGAAAAGCCAACCAGAGAGAGGAACAGGCTCCGGCGGAATTGCCGGAAACCGCTAAACGCGCTTTATCCAAATTCCAACTTTCAGCCTGACTCCGCACAAATTGAACCACACGTGCCGCATCCCCGATCGGCACACTCACCGGCGGCGCTTCCCGGGCAACGCGCTCCGCATCCACAACCGGCTCCACAAATGTATCCCCCGTTCGGATACTCTGTTGGATAAAGCGATAATTCGCGGAGACAAATGAGATACCCGCATCCAGAAGGTCTTGGACCTCGCCCGACAAAGCAACCTTGCTTTTGTCACCGGTCAGCCAACCGCCACCGTGAAAATAAACCACCACAGGCGTCGGACGGTCTGATTTCGCCAACCACACATCCATCACCTGACGTTCCGTGTCCCCATATGAGACATTGGAAAATGTGGGTTCCGGAAGTGTTCCAACTGGATCCCGCACTTCAACCATCGATTTGCTCATGAATTACCTTCCCGTATCGCCAATCGCCCAAGGCCAATCGGCCTGCACACACTTCAGATGCTCCCAGGGGAAATAGGTGGGGACACGACCACGTGTTTTCCCGAGCAAAGGAAGCTCTTCTACCGATGGTGCAGGCGCACTGGCTTTCCACTGCGACCAATCCACTAATTGACGGTTGATCTCTGCGAAACGCGGCATCGGCGCTCCAGGCGTCCATGAGATTTCCATTTCCAATTCCGGCTTCATATCGCTCAAAGGGCGAGTATAACGCACTCTTCGAGTCGTCCAAAAGTAATCCTCAATCACGGAACGCTCAAGGTCTTGGACAAAGGCTTCCAGAGAGTTGTATTGGTCGACACTCGCATGCTCTGCGATGAAACCACCATAAATGTCAGCCAGATCAGATTCACGGAATTCCCGCGAGACGTCATCGTAGAAACTAGTGCAGATATACTGGTAGCCGTTCTCCTCCTCCAAAGAAATCCGGGGCGTTCCGAGCGTTCTCGTATAAACCAACGGGCGGATCGCAATCAGTAAACGCCCGCGGCGGCAACCGATCCACTGCCCTCTCGAAACCTCACCGGACCAATGCTCTCGAACTCCATGCGCTCCAACCTGTATTTCATCTGCTCCAGAAAAGCTCGAGGGGAAAAGAACCAACTCACGAATACGAGTTATCTCCGAACGATCTTCAGGATTGGCAGAGGCCGCATGCGGACGGGTCAAGACGATCACGGTATCCTCAGACTGTAGCGTTTGCGTATTTGCACAGGATGCCAAGTTCGACTGTTCTCCGCGGTTATCGCCGTCCTCACTTTCAAGTAGTATCTCGCCGGGAACCGCGTCGTTCAGCAGCATCTTGCTGAAAACAGTGCCCACATCGGATACATCGCAGAGATGCTCATTCCGCCGGTAAGTCACAAAATACGGTGACGACTGAACTCCATTCAAGAAGGGGACACTTGATGACCCGACCGAGAAATCGGCATTGAGATAAGTTTCCACCCGCACCGCCGTCGACATACTCACAGTCGATGCACCCACCTCCGCGGTCGCCACAGCATGAAATGGATAGTTCTTACGGCGAAACAACTCCTCACAGGTCTCACTCAAATGATACTCCCCCGCAGCAAACCAGCACATCTGCGAAATATTGAAGGGTAGATTGCCGCAATGGTGGATCACCAGTTTACTATCTGGCTCGAAAAACTTCATTGGCGACATTCGTGATAAATCTCCGAGCACGAACCACAAGAGAGAAGACATACCCGTTACCTGCCCCAGCACGTCCACAGTATATGCCCGCGAGTAAGGTCCGGCCAGCATACCAGTCTCCGGATGAAAACGTGCCGCAAGATCCCACCACAAACGAGTTTCCACGGCGGCAGCCAATTCACGTGCTTCTTCATTCTCTGCATGCTCGGCCACCTCAGCAAAGGCATGCAACGTCAGCGGGGTGTAGGTCGGTGAGTTAAATTCGCTATTTACCCCTCTTCGTGACAGTTGAGCCGCCATCTGGCGCAAGCTCCACAGCCCGTGCTCCACCGCCGCTGAATTCCCCAACATTTCACCCCCTAGAATTAAGCCAAGAAGAGCCTTTGCCGGCATGTTGTCATTGAAGCCATGAAATTGGTAATCCGGGGCACGGTTACCCGCCCAGGTTGCAAAGCCATCACAGACGAGCTCTTCCAAAAGACTGATGACATCCGGATCCATCGATTCGCGATGAGATCGGAGTAAGACCGTAGCAATATTGGTGTTGAAAATATTATAGGTCGACCGGAAGTCATACTCATCACGCACAAGCTTACTCGACCGAATCACAGCATTCGCAAGTTCTCGGTTCCCTTCGCTAAACAACGCGAAGCATATCCAGAAACGTTCTCTGGTCAGTAGAGGCGTCGAGGACATTTGCCACTCTCCGGATTCGCTAAACCACAATTCAGCCACACGGGCAGCTGCTTTCAGGTAAGACTGACTTCGGAATGCAATCTCCCCGAATAAAGGATTTTGATATGACTGGGATAATGACTTTGACATTCGTGAACTGTTCAAAGCCGCGAGTGGCGGCCCCTCAGAAAGTGGAAAAATAACTTGAAAGCGAATTGTTTACTGTCTTTTACTCTCAATTGTCAAAAGAATAACCGCATTAATTTTCCCCTCAAACCTTGATAGATCCGTATAATACAGGTCGAGATCATCGTTGTTGACGAAACCCACATGAAGCATCCCCTATCCATCTATCTTCTGCTTTCAGCAGCCTGCATTGGCACCACTCCGAAGGTCTTTTCGGATTTGGTCCCGAATGCTGATTTCACAGAGATGCGTGGAGGCTGCTTATCGTCGTGGCAAATCGGCAACATAAAATCGGGAAATGAAATCTCAGAAGAATCCGGACAACTGGCCCCCCAAGGCGTCAGTATTAGTCTGGAGAAAATCGAGGAACAACCGGCCCTTAAGCTTGAGTCCGACTCAAGCGGTCAGGCTTATGGCCTCGCAGTGTCCGCCCCCTTCCCGCTGTTGCCGGGTTACGACTACGAAATGTCGATCGAATATCAGGCAAAAGGCCTGCACGCACAATCGGTTGATCGAAGCAAGTATGCATCGCTCGTGCTGGATTTGTTCATGTCCAACAATGGAAAGTTTCTAAAGGCCCAGCGGATACAAACAAGCAACAACTCTCAAAGCTGGATCACCGCAAACCGGCTCGCCACTTTCAAATACAACTTTCAAGTGCCTGAAGGTGTGGATCAGGGCGTTGCCCGGATTGCCCTCACCAACAAAATTGCGGATGCGCCGGCGACTGCCTGGGTCCGTAAAGTCAGCATACGCCCGTTGGACCCGAGTCTATCCAACAGCAGCTTTGAGAATTTGACCGGAAAGAACCAACCGGAGCACTGGCAGCCTTACGGTTCTGCTCGGACCTCAATCGATATGAACGTAGCTCGCTCGGGCTCAAACTCAGTCAAAGTGAGTGACGCACCAGACGGCCCCTTTACTGGCTGGAGTATTGTAATACCCGTGCGCGCAGACCGCGAATACAGCTTCAGTGGATACATAAAAACCGGCACGATAAACGCAAATGGATTTCTTCCCGGGGGCGCCCTCGAAATTCAATTTTTGGATCGTCATAATCAACCATTAGGCAACTCAATCAGGTCTGCTGCGGTCGAGTCGAATCAAGACTGGACGGCCGTAAAAACACCAATGGCTCAGGCACCACGAGAGGCAGTCAGCGCCAGACTGACTGCCGGCATGCTATATACGCTGGGAACGGCTTGGTTCGACGACTTATCGCTCGCAATCAATGAAGTCGCTGCCGAGGAACAAGTGATCATCGAGCTGCAACACCCCGGCCCTGACCCGAGCATCCAATACGCAGAAAACCTCCTTCCCAACGGGGACATCGAACTTGGTGGAAATGGCAAGCCGGCGAACTGGACTTATGTGGGGAGTTCAAAGGAAGATTGGACCGAAGAAGAACTGGAGAAGCTCTATGCCAATGGTCGACCCGAGTTTTCAATCGGTCGTGGCAAAGGAGTCTGGAGTCAGGACCTTACCTATACAGGTAAGGGTGCTCTGTTGAATGTCTCAATCGACCCACCGCTTTCCCCTCGGAATTCATGGTATGGGCGTAACCCGGTCGACGGCTATTGGCTCTCAGATCCGGTCGAGTGCAAGCCCGGCTCAGATTATATATGTGGCGCATGGATACGTCCGGGCAAGGCGACCACAGGGGCTTGGACCGGTCCGCTTGAAATTATTTTTTACGACCAGAACGGCAAGGCCTTGACTCCGAATACGTCACCTCGGACGGGCATGAATACGATCCCTGCCGGCAAATGGTCCTACTACGCAACCCTCCCCTATACTGCACCGGATCAGGCACGCTTTTTCCGGGTTCGATTTGGACAGGAATTAGCCGCAGACAAAGGCGGTTGGGGGCGCACCTATGCGGATAACATTGCCGTGTGGCCAATCTCCCCTGAAGCGGCGAACGACGCGAAAGAAGCACAAATCATTGGCAATACCAATCAATACCGGGATTGGTTCGTCTCGGCCCATAAAGAAATCGCACCTCCCTTTCTCCCGAGCCCGAACAAGAGTGTCGCGTATGAAAACCTTTGGGGCAAGTTACTGAACAGTGCACCCGGAAATATCTACCGGGACCCGAGCAAGGATATTGATGCTAAATTCTCGCTCCATAATTTGCTGGGTGAGCAACGCGAGATCGGCCTGCGTGTAACCATCTATGATCCTTGGGGTAAGGAGTGGCCGGCAATTGAGAAGCGCGGCATTCATGTTGAAGGGAGCAGCACGACAGAAGTCCATGTCAACATTCCGGCACCCGGCAGATTTGGAGCCTACTACGCCCAAGCTGAACTCTTGGATGGCGATGTTGTTATCGGCAAAACACACGGGCGCTTTGGTCTTATTCCTGAATTTGAGAAGCCCGAAACTCCCGTCCCGATCTTAGCCACGACACTACTCATCCCGATCCACGGCAATGGCAATGCCTACGAACAAGAACTCGAAACAATGCTACAAATCGGCGGATTCGGACTCACTTGGGTTCGCCTGTATTATGCGCCGACGGAGGAAGACTTGAAACAAAGGATCGCCAAGGTTTTACCTGAAATCGATTGGTATCGCTCCATCGGCTTGGATTGCGTCGTGCAGCTGATGCCAAGGGTTCACCAACCGATCGATCCCGAAGCCTACAAAACAGCTGGTCGCACCATCGCTGAAGCCTTGAAAGGCAAGGCGATCGCTTACGGGAACTGGGGCATTGAACAAGCGAATTCAAACCCATTCTACCGTGACGGATGGGGAGATCTGGAATATGACACGATTCTAGCGAGCCAGTATGACGGCATCAAATCCATCGATCCGGACCAACTGGTATTAACCGGGAATATAGCCACTGACCTCGAAGCCAAAACCATCAAGCGCCTCTACCAATCACCCGCAAACGGCAGGTTCGACGGAACCATCATCAATGCGTATTCCGGCATGCTAAAGGTCATGCAAAACGCACTCAAAGAGTTCGACAAGCATGGCGACACCGACAAATCAGTCTGGTCCGAAGAGCAGGCCACACAACGATCCCCCTTCGAAGGTGAAGCACGACGCTATGGCGAAATTGATGGAGCAAAGACGCTCGTGCGGAACTGGCTAACTCTAATCGCAAAACTTCACCCGCGCATTCGCTCGGTCAATATGTGGGGCTTCGTGCGCGCAACCGAAGCTGAGATCATGATGGTCACCCCCAGCCTTCAACCCCGCCCACAATTTGTAGCACATGCGGTCCTGGCCGATTTCCTCCGGAATGGTGAGCCCAGTAATGATTATTCCACCGAGGCAATTTCATTATACGAGTGGACTTACGAGGATGCCACAAGCGCCTTGGTTGCCTGGTCCAACGCCGGCGAGAAATCGATTACCCTATCGACTGAGAATAAGGAGGTGACGGTAACCGACATCATGGGGAATTCGACCTCACATAAAACACATCATGGGGAAATCACACTCAAGCTGACGGGCAGTCCGATCTTTATAACGAATGGCGGCCCTATGGAGCCCAGCCATCGCTTAACTGCGATGCTCCAGAGAAACGACACAGTTTTAGGACAGCCCAGCGTGCTATTAAAACTCAGGAATAACACGGGCCATGTTTTCGATGGCACGGTATCCTGGAAGGGCGACTTGGTGGATACAAAATCGGATGACATTCAAATAGAGCCGCATGGTCAGTTTCAAATTGAGAAACGAGTCATGACGAACCTTCCCCAAGGGAAAACAAGCGTAATCAAAGCGGAAATACGAACTCCAGCCGGCACCTACTATGCACAATCAGGCGCATTCAATTTCGGGCAAGCCGTTCATGTGGCACAACCGCCCGCGATGGATGGAACGTGGAAAGATTGGACCTCAGCACAAGTGCTTCCCTTCGGCGTGAATCAAGATGAAATAGTTGTTTATCCCAAACGCCTGCCGGATGTCACTTATCGCGGTAAAAACGACATCGTGGGGAACCTGCGTCTATTATGGGACGACAACTACCTCTACTTGGGGGTGGAAGCTCTGGATGACCGGCATGTCGCACAACCTGAGCGTAATCAGTCCGGTTTCATGGGGGACTCTATCGAGTTTGGAATTCAGCCGGATGACATTCGAAAAGCCGACGCGCCTTACTGGGAATTTGAAGCCTATCTTCCTGGAGATGACGCCAAGGGACCGATGATCAACCGTCGTCACCCGACACCGGCCATCGCTGATATCAGCTGGAAGGCAAGCATTGAACCGACGGGTAATAATGGCGACATGACTTACCAGATCGCGATTCCATGGAAAGATATCGGCATTGACGATGCAAAGGCCGGAAAGACCTTCAGCATGGCAGTCGTATTGAACGATGCAGACCGTGCGGACCGCCTCAGTGGCAGTCGCAAACGTATTCGCTGGTTTTCCGGTATCGATGTCGAAAAAGACCCGACCCACTTCGGCCAGATCCAATTAGTCCAACCAAATTAAAAATGAAACACACAAAAACCTCAGTCCTCCCCAAAGCAGTCTGGCTCTTGGCACTCACCACACTCACACAAACGGCTTCCGCCGAAATCGTCCTGCAAGCCGATTTCAACGGCGAACACAATGGGACCGGAGGCCCGAATGACATCGTTACCTTCGGTGGCACCGGTCAACTCTACGATAGTAACCCCAAAGACGATCTCACTGCATCCGCAAACGGAATTCTCACGCTAATCGACGGCCCTGGAAAGACCAACAATTCAGCAGGCGTTCACATCCAACCGGACAGCGCCGCGAACGGGTTCAACAGCATGTATACGACCGGTGACTCCTTCGATCAACTCAACGGTGCGGTGGATTTCTTTTTTACAAGTTCAGGAGTAGAGGTGCAAGCTGCCAGCTTCAGGCCTCTGGACATACGATTCGGACCGGATAACAAGATTCGCTTTATTATTACGACCAATACTGGTGGTTCATGGGCCTTACAGCTAGTTGTCGACGGCCAGATTCTAGCAGCGACCGTTGGCACGAAGAATTTCGCATACAAGCCTGACACACTTTACCATCTGGCCGCCACGCTGGAAACAAACTCCAGCGGGTTCATTAAGGCGCAGCTTTACATCGTCGAAGGCAATACGACTATCAACAAAACAGATACTCCGATCGCCAAAGCAACCAGTCGCTTTAAGGTTCAGCTCAACGCCACCGGACAAGCTCTGGATAATCCGGCTTTCGAGTTTGGCACACGCAATGATTCCATTCCCAAGGAACTCTCGATGGACCAATTTCGCATCTATAATGCGGTGCCCGACGAGTTCACAATCTTAGCGGTCAAATAGAACGATCAACCAACCCGGGGATTCCCCGGACTGTCTCATGCTCGTCCAACAATCTCTCCTACTCGGCCTCTGCATCATTGGAGGCCTATTACCAATCTCAGGCCAAGATACGAATTCGGTAAAGATAAGGCCCGAGAAAAACTATCTGCGCGTCTCGCAAAGTGGTAATCCCTGCATCGAGAGTATCATCGCAGATGATGGCAACCTGAGTAGCCTCAGGTTCCTAAGGCCCAACGAGATTTACGACCTCACGCCCAATGCACACCGACCCGACTTTCTCGAAATCGGGACTGGTCTGCCCGGTGCGCATCCCTTCGATGGGGCTCGAGGCCTCTTCTTCTGGCAAAACGAGGCGGTGAAATTAACCGACGTTCAAATGACGAACTCCACAACAATCGTAGCCGAAGGTCCTCTGGCGGCATTAACCTACGATTTCAGTGCGAACAACGCGATTCACATCACAGCCAGGAACAAGTCGGATGCAACGATGCAGCTCCTGATGGTGCTGGACCCGACAGTGTGCCTCGTCCAAACGAACAACACGCTCCCGGTTCGCACCCCGGTCGTCCGCCTCTGGCAGGATACGATATGGTTTCAGGAGGCGGGTCAAACAGACTGGAGAATCGAAGTCACCGGTGGCGACCGGATTTGGGGCCCGGCGAACGAGGTCGGCACCAACTGGAGGGAAGGCCTCCTCCAAGTCTGGGAAGCGACTCTGCTACCCGGCGAGACCCGTCAGATCCGGATTCAGGCAAGCCCACTCCCGGAAAAGGATGCCGAAACGATGGAAGCTTTGGTTCCGGACAAAATCCCTGCCCGGAAGATGGCGGACATTGCCTTTCCCCGAACAGGGTCATCCGATGATTCAGGAATCAGCCTGTATTCGCCGAAAGACTACCAAGTCTTCCAACGGCAGTCTGAGAGCCGAGGCCCATTGATCATTTCCGGAAGTCTCAAAATGGCTGCCGATAAAGTGCAGGCGAAGCTCGTCGGCGAATCAAGTTTCGGCCCCCTGCCCTTGGAATGGCAGGAGATCAAATATAATGAAGCGACACATGGGTTTAATGCCTCGTGGGAACTGCCGGCCGGCGGGTGGTATGCACTTCAAATCCGCGCACTCCAAGACGGTGAAGTCATCGCAGAAAATACGGTCGAACACCTTGGAATCGGTGAGGTCTTTGTCGTCTGCGGACAATCCAACTCAACCAATTACGGCCAGTCAGGTAAGCGTTACAACAAGACGCAAACCGGACAGGTCGTCAGCTTCGACGGCAATATCTGGCGCCCCTGCGAAGACCCGCTTCCTGGCAGCAGTGATTTTAGCCAGGGTGGAAGCCCCTGGACCTTTTTCGGCGATGCACTTGTCGAGGAATACCATGTGCCGGTCGCGGTTTCGATCACCGGTCACGGCGGCGCGCCCGTGCAATACTGGAAACCCGGCAGCTTCCCATTCTTTTGGGTTATGAGCCGCATCAACCAATTCGGTCCTTACGGCTTCCGCGCCATGCTCTGGCATCAGGGCGAGAGTAGCGTCAAATCGTCCACCGAATTTTATTTTGATACCCTGTCCGAGATAATCGCCGCCACTCGAAAAACTGCCGGCTGGGACATTCCATGGATGGTCGCGCAGGTCTCCTATCACAGCCCGAAGGAACCCTTGTTTGAAACCACTCGGACCGCACAAAAGCAACTTTGGGAGGCAGGCATCGCTCTGGAAGGCCCGGATACGGACACCTTAGTCGGCGAGGACCGTGCGGGTATCCATCTCAGCACCTCAGGACTAAAGAAACACGGCGAAATGTGGGCCGAAAAAATCAGCAGCTACTTGGACGAACAATTCATAAACCAATGAGTCATAAAATCATCTATTCAAAATTCACATCAATTCTGGCAATCGCATGTGCAGCGACGACTCCGATCTTCGGCGCTCCGGACATCGCATCCTCGACCACACCCAAAGTCTTGAGTGAATGGCTCGACCTCCATGAAAGCATGGTGGAAGACGCCAAAGCTAGAGCGGATGAGATCCAGATCGTCCTACTGGGCGATTCGATCACACGCCGCTGGACAGCCGGATCCGGCCGGGCATTACGTGAAGAGCGCTACGATCCCTACGGCTGTCTCAATCTAGGCATCAGTGCAGACCGTATCGAACACGTAATCTGGCGTCTGGAGGACGGTGTCCTTGATCCGGTCTCTCCCAAAATGGTCATGCTCATGATCGGCACGAACAATTTACACGCCAACTCTGCCGAAGAGATCGCTTACGGCGTCTGGAAGATTGTCGACATCCTACGGACGGAACACCCGGACACGCGCGTATTGGTGCAAGGTATTTTCCCCCGAAGCAAACCGGCAGGCTCCATGGAGAAAATCCAAGCGATCAACGAATATTTGAGCCAGCTCGATGATGGGGAAATGGTGCGATATACATATTTCGGAGACAAGTTCCTCAAGCAAGACGGGAGCCTCAATACGACGTGGTTCACCGATGGACTTCATCCGGAAAAGCCGGAAGCCTTTCAAATCTGGGCCGACAGTGTGCAGCCCTTTGTCGATGCCTGGTTGACCGCGGCCCCGGTTCAAATGCCACCACCCGCGGCTCCTGTTGCGACTCCAGGGAAATTAAAGGTTGTGACTCCTCAGGCCCGCAAAGATTGGGAATATAAAGTCCAACGTTTTGTCGCCCAAACCGAACGATCGAAGGGGTATCTCCTTTTTCTCGGCGATACGACCTTGAGCCGTCTCAACACGATCAAGGACGGCCTTTATGACTCGGAATACCAAAAGTATGATCCTGTCTTTGGAGCCATTTGGGGCAATCGAACCGAAAACATACTCTGGCAAATTGAGCAGGTCCCGCAGGACAACATCGCACCGAAACTAATCGTCATCCAAATGCAGGAGAACCTCGTTTCCGGCGGCGGCACCACGCCCGAACAAGTCGCCGAAGGCGTCAAAGCCATCGTCGATGAATTAGCTAAACGCTATCCGGATACCCGCTTCCTACTGGAAAGCACCCTTCCCCTTCGCAACGGAAAAGCGACCAGTTATATGATCGAATACAATCAGAGGCTTCAATCGATCGCCGAAGCGATGCCTCAGGCCGATTACTTAGACCTGGTAGAAGTATTTCAAGACCGTCCTGCAAACGAAATTCCTGTATTCAGTCGTCCGACGAAGGAAGCCTATCAAGCATGGGTTGAAGCACAGCGTCCATTTATCCAAGCGGTCTTCGAAGGCCAATTGACGGCTATGCCGATTCGACTCAACTAGGGGATTTCGGCAATCATCCGGCTTACGCCGTATGCTACATTAGGGCGATTGTAGCATCGACGGTCACGTCGATGACGGATTCCCGATACGCCATAATCATATTGAAGTGGTAAATGCTCTAATGTGGTGTCAGCGAAATTCGCTACATAAATCGTAAGATGAAAGGATCGGCTTTTATACGTAGGGGCGTCGCTCGTGGCGCCCGCAGCGTTGACAGCTTTGGCTCGGCGGGCGTCACCCATGCGCCGCCTCCGGCTATGCAGGACACTGCAAGTGACGCCCCTACATTCATCCACTCGTTCTTAGAAGTTGCGAAAGCTACCGGAGCTAGGGCGTCCCGCCCTACTGTCTGGAAATATACCCATGTGCATTTTAAATCCTCAAAATTGGAGGGCTACGCTCTGCGTGGCCACGAGCAGGTCTAAATTGGACGCGCAGAGCGGGTCCCTCCACTTTGTTCGCAATATATTATGCGAAATGTAGACTAACTTTTATTTCCAGACACCCCCTAGAGCATTCTTATATCAGGGCAGGATGCCCTGACTCCGTTGACGCCAATTTATTAATGTCGGCAATCATCCATTAGGGCGATTGTAGCAGCGACGGTCACGCCGATAACGGATTCCCGATACGCCATAATCAAATCGAAGTGGTATACAACAACTTGAACCTCCTCATCAAGCAGAAGCCCCCCTTCACATAACAAAAAAGGCCCACCGAAGTGGGCCTTTTAAAAAGACGAAATGTATGTGTTATCGCAGCGAACGGCGACGGCGTAGCATCACCCATCCCAAGCCCATGGCTCCGGCCAACAGCGCAGAAGTATGCGGTTCCGGAATGGCGGCCAAAATGACACCGGCGGAGGCGTAGCGATCATTTCCGCCACTACCTGTGAAGGCCACAGTATTGGTGTAATCGGTCGCCGCACTATCGAATGCAAAGTAACCGAATAAAGAGGATATCGAAGGTGCGTCATCCCGATACACAATCTCATCGTCAGCAGTTTCACTGAATGCGATTGTAAGATTAGTTGTATAATCGGCATTGTTACTCGCAACAAAAGCCAAACTGCCAGCAAGGGGATCGCCACTATAATCCAGAGTTGAACTTGCTCCAGTCGTATTACCATCAGAAGCAATACCAAGGACGGGTGAGCTCGTATTCACATTATCGAGAAAGAGATAGCTGATGACCGTAGTCGTGCTTATACTATTATTCAGATCAATGTCCAAAGAGCCAACCCCACCTGTCGAAGTCGTCGCAATCCCCCAAATTGAGGTATAATTTTGATATGTATTATCACCGCTGACGCTCGCAGCAGAAACGAGTTCAACCATATCCCCCCCCATGAATGTCACTCCTGAAGCAAAGGGCTGATTGCTAAACTCAGTTGTCACTGCGACCAACAAATAGTTTCCCGAAGTTGTGGTCGATACATCATAGATATTTGCACTAGAGGTGCTTTCCAACGCACCAAAGTCATTGACCACAATGTCTGCGGCGGAGAGTGAAAAGCTGGACAGCGCGCAAGCAGCGAGACCAAGGGCGGGGAATCTGTATTTCATAAGACTTAGGGATTTACGTGTAGATGAATTTTAACGGACGAATTTGAAGGATGCGAAAAAGTTACACTCTACTAATTAGAAGACTATAAAGAATTTAATGCGAGTGAGAATGAATGCAAGCTCAATTTTACTGAATATCGGCTACCCTCGCTACACTTGGCAGGTTTCGTCGGTGGTAAGGCTACTGCTCAAGATATTGCGTAATCGTATTGATCTTCAGACGCGGATGGCGTGTTGAGTAGTCATCGGCCACGAACACTATATTTCGCTCGTTGGAACTGTAGAGCCAACGCGTATTGATTTGTGGGACCCATTCCCCGTCGATATTCGAGCTGAAATGAATGCGCACATTGACCTGGTCACCTTCGTCGAGGTTGACCGTTTTATAGTCCTTACCGGGCACGATGAATTTCTCTTCGCCGAAAAGGCAGCCGATCTCGTGCTCGCTCAAATTAAACACCCGGTAGGCTCCCGCCGGAAACGCGCGCAAGTCGTCGTTCATCACGATCACCTTCATTTCGGGCGTTGCTTCACCTGGCTGGTGCGCATCGTTGTTAACGAAGAATAGGAGCAGCTCCTTAAGCGCCGGGTCGATGCGGGCGCTGGCCACTGGTATGCGTATCGTGCTCCCGTCAGGCGAACGTCCATCCCGGTAAAACACCAATGGATTCGGTCCTGTATAGTCATAAGGGCCTCGACGAAAAGCTGAAGAGATACGGAACGCGCGCGGTTCGCCCTCATCCAGATAGTAGAGACCACGGGCATCGATCGTCCCCAGCGCATAGCAGGAAAAGCGAATCGAAATCAGGGCTTCGTCCGTTTCCGCCGCATGACTCGTCACGGAGCACAGAGACGCGAGGGCAGCTATGAGGAAAACAACTTTACGGGTAAGAGGCATATTAAATTTCTTCGGAGTTCAACCAGCGGAAGGAACGAATCACAAAGCGTCGCCCCAGATCCAAACCGCCGGCAGTGGAAAGACTGTAGTCATCATAGGGTTCAAGGCCAGTCTCCACGTAATCCGGCACACGTTGCACAACCGCTTCACAATAAACCTTTGTTTTTTGACCGGAAACCGGGTCTTCGTAATCCCCATAAGAGCGGATGGTGAAGGTATCGGAACGTGCGGCCATCACCGGCCCCAACGACATGAGCAAATCGCTCTGGCGCAAATATCCGGGAGCTCCCGAGGCCACCTTGCCAATCGCGTGCTCGGGGAAGGCGATGTTCGCATCCGAAACGTCCTGCGAATTCACGGAATCCGAAAACTGGTCATTTATATTGGTCTCTTCGATCGCCGCTTGAAGCGCTCCTTTCAACCCCGTTCCATCGGTAGCCAGCCGGCGGTTCACAAAATCCGACAGCGACACAAAGGGCCCGCGGTCCTTGACCTGCTGAACAATCTCCTGCGCAAGGTTCTCGATCTCCGCATTCGATAGTGAACGGAAACCGCGCCAGTCATCGCTGTCATCCCCACCCGGCAGACTCATGCGACTGAAGGGATTCTCAATGTTGCTGTCGGAAAGAGTGCTATCGCCTTCGACATACTCCATATCAATACCGTTCAGTGAGCTGAGTAGCGCCTTCCAAGCCTCGACTGAAGTCGAGTTCACATTAAAAGCACCATCGACAACGAGGCTGGCCGCCAGCTTTTTGTAGGCATCTGCTGCTATACCTGAACTCGTGGAAGCATCCGTAACATAATCAAGGAAAGCAGCATCATTGCTGGCAAACAGCCGCATACGCGAATCCGGCAGGGACTCGCCATCGAGATATTCCTGGAAAATTTTGTCGAATTCGGTATCTGAGAGATTCAGGTCATCACGCGGTGCCAGGCTTGAGAAGTAATAGTCGTCCCAGAGCGCATCGTTGGCGAGAAAAGACCAGTCCACCTGTGTGTAGCTCTTACCGCTATCCGTAATGGTGCGCGTAACCGCGCCGCGATCGATGAAGGGGCTGGCGAGCGAATTGCCAATCACATAGGCGGGCTCCTGCGCGTAGTGGTTTACATTGTTGACGTGTTGCAGAGCCGCCAACGACTGCAAGGGCATCGTGGGAATTTCAAAGAGAGTCACACGTGTATCGCCGCCCGTGTTACTGTCGCCCCAGTATCCGGAACCATCCGGAGCGATGGACGGCTCGCCGGAACTCCAGTTGGTCAGGCGAGATAAACCGAGAAACCAATTGCCCACACTGGGTATTTCTTCACCGCCATCTTTGTCACTACCTGTATTGCGCCGAAAAGAACTCGCCCGAGGATTATAGAGCCCGAGAAACTGCGGCGGCGCAAAGCTTGTGGAGGCTTTAAGGTGTGCATCGAGCATCCCCACCGGATGCCGCTCCGGAGCCACCGTGCTGGCAATTTCCTCGACCAACACGTAATCACCAGCGGTCGCGGAAGGCCAGATGAAGTTTTCATTACTGGAATCGTTCGTATACAAATACCCAAGGGTGATTTCTTTGTCATCCCAGCCTCCCGGAACCCAACGTCTAAGCGTGCTGCTCACATTGATCCGGCTGGTATTCGAGATTTCGAGACTCAACTGGGTTCCCTCCTCCACAATGAGCGACTGCATCGTGCTGTTCTCGTCAGATGTGCCACTTGCATCGATGATCTTATCGTAAATCAACGCGTCGGTCTGCTGGATTGCCAGTGTGGTCGCTCCCAACTGTGCCGATAAATAGCCGGCCGAACTGGCTTGATTGCTACTCATGGTGAGGTCCGAATAGACCCTGATTTCCCCCGGTTCCAGCGCTTCAGTCCCCATCATCCGAAACGACCAGCCGACATTGCCTTTGGACGATCCTCCGAGGTCCTGAAAGCGGCTGACATAAGTTTCAAGCGTCCCCGCAGGCGGCGTCACATGAATCGTGATGGGCATATTGATGAAGCTGAAACCGGCTGAAAACTGGGTAAAGCTCAAGCTGACATTGTAGGGATTCCAAATCGTAACCACCGGATTAAAATGCAAATCCACACGATACGTTGGCGTCTCCCCTTCGGTCGTCACCGCCTGCTCGACTGCCTGCACACTGATGAAAATCTGCATCCGGGTGATCAGGGGTGTGATCGCCATATCGGTCACTCGTGGAATCGGCTCCATGTTACTGACCTTAAAAGTGTCATTAACATTCTGGTCGAATTCGACGTCATAATAGGCCTGCGGCAGGGAGTTGCGCTGGTCCGAGCCGCGGTAGCCTTCTGGAAAATACGGACGCGACGCGATGGTATATCCGCTACCGGACTTCTGCACTCCCAGTGGGTTACCATACTTGTAGCTCTGCATACGATCGGGATCATCGTCCTTGTATAGCCGGTAATAGTTGCGCAGCAGATGCCAACTGGGACCGCGCACCAACGCATCGGCAGAGTCAGGACCGGGCACAGGAAAATCGTCGAAGGTAAACAGGTAATTCACCTGGTGGTCGGAGATAAAGGGAACCGACTCTCCCCCGGAAGCGAAAGTGGAATCCGCATTGAAATCATTGAAGTCCATTTCGAAGGCCAGACTGAGGTCTTTTTTCAAGCCACCTTTCTTTACATTAGACAGGAGCCCGTAACTTACAGTTGTGACGTCATGGATTCGGTTGGCATAAAGGCTATCCAATGCAGGGTCCAGAAGCGGAAAATCCTGATTGCTTTCAACACGCGGCAGGAGCGACTCAACCGAAGTGCTATCGGGATCAATGACACTGCCGAGGGTATTACCGCTCTCGTCGATTGAGATGACTTCAATTCCGTTACGTTGGGCGGTCATCTGGGTGTAGCGATTGGCTTCGTCCGAACCGTCGCGATGCGGGTTGACCAAATTAACCTTGGCCTTGACTCCTTCATCTCCCACCCAGAATGCGTAATGCCCATTGACGGCGTCGTCGCTACCAGTCACTCCCATCTTACCGACCAACACGTTGTTCGACGGCTCGGAGTCGCTGCTGACGAGAAGAATCCCATCGACCACAGTGTCACCCGGTTCCAGCTCATCGCCTGTTGAATTTTTGCCGGAGACCAGCCAAGCGACATCCGCCGGAGGCGAAAAGGCATCGAAGGAATTGCGACCGGAAACATCCCAAACCCCCGTCCAGTGCTTCTGGTTGTCGTCGAGGGAATCGGATGCCAGTTCCGCAGTTCCCGTCACACGCTGATCCGCCCCTGCTACGACCTGTAATTCGCCCAGCGCGATTTGCAAACCAAGAATCGCGTTCGCCCGAGCTCGCGCGATCTCCCGAGTCACGGACGCCGCCTGCTGATCGATGCGAACCATCGTGGTCAACGATAGCAGGAGCAGCAGCAGGAAAGCCATTAACGACAGCGCAACCACCAAGGCAAAACCAGCATTGCGGCGACTATCAGGAGGAGACGGTTTCATAGGATAACGGAGGGGTATTTTCGGCTCAAAAACCGGAGCTTGATTATGGTATAGACTGGGTAGATTCATTTATGGGACAGCGATTTGCAGGTCAATCCCGGGGATAGAAATTCAGCTCGACCGAGCTGACATTTCCGCGCGCGGGATAGGTCATACTGGAAAGCTCGATAGTATTCTCAGCCCCGAACTTCACCCAAGGCGTGACGTCGAGTTCAAAGGCATCTCCGACCGGATGATGGAAACGCATGATCCAATGGCCGTTGACTAGAACCCCCAGAATCTTGGCACTGGCCTCCCAACGAACACGCACACGCATGTCCGCGAGGTCTTCGGGGACAAAAACTTTACGACTCAAAATACGGGCGTCAACACGACCTGGCAGCGTCACCGGTTCATCATAGTGGAGTGCATCCTCGGTCGACTGCCATGTCCCTGCCAGATTGATTGACTCCGCTGGAGTGGGTCGAAACCAGAGCCATGCGGTGCCTCGTGTGCCGGCCAGCACCGACTCGCTCTTGATCTCCAAAGCAAGTGTATACGTCGACCCCGGAGTCAGAGCATCGAAAGGATTGTCCCCTGCAATGCCGTTTTCGGTCCAGTCACTGACCAGCTTGCCGTCCAACCAGATCCGGCCTTCGGTGGCAAAGGTCGCACCAATCCAGGACTGGAACCAAAGCTCGATGACACCATCCGTCCAATCTTCCGGCACGGTAAACGTCTTACGCAGCAGTGCATGATCGACACCAGCAAACCGTGGCTGCGTGCTCCAGACTCCCAGCATATCCAAATGCTTCCAATCCGAGTCGTCGAAGTCGCTCGTCAGTTGCCTTGCCTCTGGAGACTGCCCATCGGTGAGTGGGAGGATGGCCCAATCGGTGCCTAGATCGACAGAATGCGGGTGCAATGGCGCGTCATAGTTAACAGGCTCTGGCTTTAACGGACTGAGCCACCAGTTTCGCTGCAGTTTGAACCACCGAGTAGGAGCCGCTTGGATTTCGTCGCGCGGCGTCAGGAAAGCAAGTGTCTGCAACGGCTCCAGCGCAATAGGAATGCCTTTATCGCCGAGCGGAAGACGGGTCTGTCCGACCACGTCCCAAGCCCAGTCTGCATGGTTGCCAGCAGGCAACTGAATGTGCCCCTCCAACGGAGTTTCCTTCAAGGGGTTCCAAGCCACCCATACGTCATAAAAACCGTTGTTTGACTCGTAGTGACGCAGAATGATATTCGAGTTGTCCGGCGTCCAGTCATACTCAATGGGTGCCACACCAAGCCAGGCGAACAATTGCGAAAAGAGACGGCGTGTCTGTGTAGCCGAATTAGTCAGACCGCTCTCACGCGGGTCCATGCGATCAGGCATTTTACGACCGTCAAACTTGCAGCCCAATTGTATGATCTTGCCTTTGCCCAGTTCACGAACGCCGACCGCCACGGTGCCGTCGTCCCAATACATGAGTGGACGCGCATCGGGTGCAATTTGCTTGAGCGACAGTCCATTCGCTTCTGTGCCATTCCAGTCCCCGTGAAAGACCGGCTCTCCGGATGCCGGATACATGTCGTGAGCTTTTGACGCCCCGGTGCCATCGTCACGAAGCGTATGAATATTCAGAACCTCAAAGCCGGTCAGATCTGCAATCGGCCAGGAGTCTGGCTTCTCCGGCGTGTGACGCCCCGTCTGCGCAAAGGTCACAAAAATACCGCCCTCACGGACATAGTCTTCGATCTCCAGAAGCAACTTCTCATCCATCACGATGGTGTTGCTATCGATAATGACCCGATACTGACTAGCGTCGCCGGACTCAAAAGAGGATTCAGAGAGCCCATCGCTTTCATAGAGACCGCGCAGATAGGACCGCCAATTCCATTGCCAGTAACCAGCTTCGAGACGTCCGGAATCAGGTGCCCATGGGAATCCGGTGTAGGATCCGGCCATCGTCGAATACAGCGCCGCGATTTCAGCCTTGGGCACATGGTATTTGCCGATCAGTTTAATCAGCGGAAGGTTGTCCACAAAATGCTTCCGGATCTCCACATTCCAAAGGATGCTGCCAATGTGAATGAAATAGTCGATGGCCTGAATGCCCTCGGTTGAGTAGAGGCCGATGTGCTTCTTGAATTCCTCCAGACTCCTTGCCGGCCCTCCCGGCTCCAAACTAAAGGGACGATTCGCGCCGCGCATCAGTGTCGGTAGATAATCAGCCCAGAACGCTCCCATGTAGCCAGTGTTGTGGAAGTTACCGCCATACAGTTTGGCGAGTTGAAGCATGTCGTCCGCATAGGCGTCTGGAGCCATTAGGGTGATTTGCTGATTGGGTGCCACCTGCCGAATCATATTCAGTGAGTCGCGCACAACCTCGATGCGTGTCCAGCGAATCCAATCGGTGAAATCGACCCAGCGTGCGTTCCCCTGCTCTCCCAGATTGGGATACTGCAACGGCTCGTCCGGCGAAAGGTAAACCCGGTAGGCGATGAGCGCCTTGGGCAAACGCATCGCGAGGAGATTTTTACCGGGCTTCAACAGCTGGCCCACTTCCACAGCACAACGGTGTGGATCATTATGAGACAGCTTATCCTCAGCGACTGTTGTGCCATTGAGCACGATTTTCACGGTATCATGGGTGGCCATACTCAGATCCCAGACGTAGAGCCATACCTTGTCTTTGCCTGAGAGCCACTCAGCAGGAACATCGATTTCCCGCCGCACCACCGCCGGGCGTTGCTCAATAAACATGCCCTGATCGGTAAGCGGTGCCTTGTAATCGCCCCAGTCTGCGTCGTCGAAATCGATGGCGAACCATTCATCCCGTGCGCCTAGTGTCTGGATCATCCGCCTGTATTTGCTAGAATTATAAACGATTTTGTAGGTCTCCCCATCTGGCAGCGGTTCGTATTTCAGCTTCCAAATACCAGCCAGATCAAGTGCATCAGGCCCCCACCCCAGAAACGAAGCAAGTTCGGGCACACGAACGGCATCCATTGAATCAAAGTCCACGCCCCAGCGCTGATTCAGCGTCTCAATATCTCCGTATTTCATCGTGAGATATTCCTGATAACTGGCATCCGCCAGCGGACCGTATTCCATCAAAATGTCCTGAAAGCCGTGTCGTAACTCACCGTGAGGCTCCAGTATCGTGGTCAGGTTCGGGTCCCCGGCAAAGTCCTCCACTATGTGCTTCAAATCACATAGTTCTTTGAACTGAATATCCTTGCCCACCCAAGAAGGCATCCCATTGCCGCCCAGATATGGATCGCCAACCTTGTGAAAACCACTGATGAACTGCGGCATTTTCATCTGGGTCTGGTCTCGATATTCGTTGCGCAGCCACCCCTTTCCCTTGCCGCCTGTCATGATGTTCAGCCCGATCGGCAACTTGCGCTCACGCGCTGCAGTGCGTGCCCAATCTAGATAGACAGAGTTGGTCATGCCTTCGGCCGTATCGATTGGATTCATGTTCTCCCAGAAAACAAAGCCCGAGCGCTGCTGTTCCTCGGCGAAATCGAACTCCTGAATGAAATTGTAGCTATTAATTTCCTCATCCTTAGGCGTTTCCCAAGGACGATAATAGTGGCGGAAAGCGAACCGGTCCCAGCGATCCAGCCACATCGGCACCTCAGCATCAGATGCAGACTGCCAAAGCCCTATATCCAATCCAATTTCAGAATTTATATTGGCTGCCAATAGATCTAGGTCAGAGGAAGCAAAGATCCAAACCGATTTTCCAGAGCGAAGCGCGGCAACAACTCCCTGTCCTTCGACAACTGAGGCATCGATTTCTGAGCCGCCCATACGGAAAGACTTCCGGATAACCTCTGGGAGCACCTCTAGATCCGAGAGATACTTGGCCTGCAGCAAAGACGCCTTTGCTTCGTCTTCACTGGCTAGCTTCAGCACACTTCCGTGCTCACTGAATAGTTCCTCCCCGGTGATGGCACCATAACCACGCAACTCGAGTGATGCGAATTTCACGGACTCTGCGTCCAAATGAATACTTGAGATGAACAGCAAGCAAATCGCAGCGATACGCAAAGATACGGCCACAGAGACAGATCGATACAATCCAAAGCACATAGAAAGATGGGATAAACGTGACAAATCTGATTCTTTAATGTCTTTACATTAATATTGTCAATTCATCAATCGTCAGCAGGCTCAACCGTGCAAACGAAGCATTGCTATGTTGTATTCTCTTGAACTGTATGATGTTTGCATAACACTAACTCACTAAGATGCCCTAAACCACGAGGTGCCAGGGTAAAAAAGTTTAGCCCAAGATAATCCAAAGAATGGAACAGTTCGAAGAAATTAAGCTTCAGAGGGGTGAAGTTGCACATCGGATTATCGCCGATAAGATCCGAGAAAAAATCTTAAGTGGTGAGCTGGCTCCAGGCACCGAGTTTCCGGCCACAGCGTATCTGGCGGAACGCTGGAATACGAGCAACTCGACTGCCCACATTGCCTTAAAGAATCTTGTTAAAGAAGGCCTGCTGGAGCGGAGGCATGGATCTGGAACCTTTGTTCGCGAGCGCCCGAGAGCCCTGACCAATATCGGAGTCTACTACTGGACCTCGCGAATCTGGTCCGACTCTCAAATGGCATTCTACCGCAGCATCCAAGGCTTGCTGGAACGAGAACTCACTCAACGGGGTTACGAAGTCAGCATGTTCGTCGACCGTCGCCCCGAACTTGCTCAACGCGAAGCCTTTCCGGCCTTGGTTGCAGCAATTCAGAAGGACGAGATCCAAGGCTTGATCGTCCCCATGGCCAACGCAATCAACCTCCCCGCCCTACAAAAGCTCTCGATTGCCACAGCCTTCAACACCAGCGCGAAGGAGGTCTTCAACAAGGCATCCTTCAGCAGCAAAAATATTTTTAAGGAACCACTGGAATACCTCAAAGAGCAGGGATGCCAGAGCGTCGCCGTCATCAGCCCAGTCCACACGGACCGCGCCCACGAGCGCGTGCCTTCCAACATGATATACTTCAAGGAAGACTTCCTGAAAGAGGTCAAAGCACATTCGTTGACCACGAAAGAATCCTGGATTCGACTCCCGAACGACTATCAGCGAAATCAAACACTTTACGGCTATCAGACCATGCACAAAATGAATGATGATGGCCCCTTGCCGGATGCGATCATCTGCTACCCAGACATGGCAGTTCGGGGTGTCATCACCGCAGCTCTCGAACTCGGTTTGCATAAGTCCGAACGCCCGCAATTCTTCTTTCATCGCAATGAAGGGGTTGAGTTATTCTGCCCCTTCAAGGCGTCATGGATGATTACAAATACCTCAGCGGCAGTCTCTGCTTTGATCGATTTGGTTGAAGCTCAATACCGAGGCGATGAAACCAAGCCAGCTCACATCGCCTTCGAATACGAATATTCGACCATCACCCTGCCAAAAGCATAGGGGCGGTCAATTAATCCACAGGCTTCAAGAGGATCGTATGCCGAACCGGCTCAAACAGAGACTGAGTCGCCTTCCGCAAGGCTGCCGATTTCTCCAGAATCACTTGCCTCAATTGCCCGGCCAGCTCGGGCTTCGTATCCGAAAATTCACGCTCCCACGCTGGAATACTGTTCAGCAACTGCCTTACGGCAACGCGCTCGAATTGCTGCTGTTTGGCAATTGAACGTGACACTTTGGCGAAAGCTTCATCAAAAGGCGTCTCGTAGTAATCCGCCGCCAGATTAATCCCTTTCGCCAGCTCATCCGCAGAGTAAATCCGGCTCGCATTTCCCCAACAAACTTCCAGCTTTTCGGGTGCATTTTGAACGACCAGCAAGTAGCGGTTGAGCTCCCGATGAAAATCCACTAACGACGCCATCGTCCGCGCATCCAGATTGGATCCATCGCTTTCCGGGATGAAGGGATAGCGACTGGACTTCATTTCCAAAGCTCCCTCACGAAAAGACAACACCGTCTGCGCAGCATCACATTCCGCTTGCTGAAGCTGATAGTCGACGGTGATTCGACCGATTTCACCATCAAGGTCCATCCCTTTCAAAAAGGCAGAGGCAATCAGTAAATGCCCATTCGTTCGCGGATGAATCCCGTCTGGAGCCAATTGGTAATCCGCCCCAAAGCGCGCCTTGGCTGCCGCCATCCCCTCAGCCATAACACGATTGACGTCGACAAAATGAACCCCTTCAGACTCGGCAATTTCCCGAGCACATTGGCCAATAGCTCTAAGGGTTTGATTATAATCCTCCGCTCTGACCGTCGACTTCGAAAAATAAGCCGGATCCACCGGTCCGGGTGACGCGAGATAAATCTCACGCGTGCCCGCATCCTTCAAACTGTGCACCACCGTTGTCATCGACTCGCGATAGGCATTCAGACGTTCATCGCTTAGCGGTTGGTAGCGGCCATCATTCATGCCATATAACAAGGTGACCACTTCCGGCTGAAACGAACCGACATCATGATCCAGCCGCCGGAGCAGAGCCCCGGCAAATTCACCGCCCCAACCAAACTGCACCGCCTCCAGATAGGGACTGGGCTGACACATCACGAGGTATTCGGTTAGATATCGAGAGTAGATACACTGAGCAGTGATGGAGTCCCCCACAATGGCGACCAAATCTCCGGATTGGAGTCCCCCGTATAGCGAGCTTGCCGATAAACAAATGGCGCCCCAAAACAGTTCGAGTTTTCGACTTAACATATTGAATACCCCTTAGTTGATTTTGCCCTCTAACTGAAATTGGTGCCAGTCGTTGGCATAATCCGCATTCAGCAACCAGGATGCCGCCGCCGCATCACCTTTAAAGTCATTCGCCGGCGCTATTTCCAAGTCCTGGTAGCCGCCCACCTCCTCAGACCAAGCCTCGCCTCGATAGCCGGCCTCCACGTCCAAGGGGTTCAATGCGACGGGGCCACTCCGCGGATCCGCACCCGACGGAACGCGCGCTTCAAAGCTGTTTCGAAGGAATGACAAGACCAGTGGCCAGGTATTCTCACCAGGACCGTGGCCGGTATGCGCTTCCACCGCAAAATTCCAGACGGCATCATACTCTTTCCTGACTAGCGGTATAATCGATAAATTTTCCTTCACCGAGGGACGGGCAAAAAACTGGTCGTCCTCACCAAAAATCACCAGCCCAGGCACCTGCGCCGCACGCGGTTGAAAGACTTGATAGGTGCTTCCAGGCCTCATGGAAACCCACGCCCAGACCCGTTCACTGGCCGCCGACGTGAACAAAGCGGAAAAACCGGTACCATTTGAATGGCCGTAGAGAAAGAGCGGCGCATTGGCCAGTTCGGGATGACCGGATTTTTTGCCGAAGTCCTCCAGCATATCGAACAAAAGACTCCTCGGCCAGAAGCCTCGCTGCACCGGATTACCGACAAAACGGAATAAAGCCAAATCCAGCTCACGAGCCATTTGCCTTAAATCCGACCGTTCAAACAGAGCCTTCCCCGACCCATGCGACGAAATCGCCACGACGCCACGAACCACCTTCGTATCACTGGGAACCCACAAATCAAAAGTCGCTTCTTCTTCCGGCGCCGCACCATGCTGCGCGACGAGGTTCGCCCAATCGTCATCCGATAAGCGAAAATCCCAATTACGGACGATTTTCTTTCCTGAAGGAGTCCCCCAATTGATTTCGTCCAAGATGGTGTCCACGTGCCCTTTCTGATCATCACTCACTTTCCAGCGCACCCAATCGAGACTATGGCTCATCGTGAGCTGCCGTGTCCCGGAAAGCTCGATGTCGGCTGCAGCGAGGCATGAAGTTACGAACGATGTGGCCATGATCAAAGAAAAGCAGATTTTGCGTCGGAGTGTCGTTTTCATAAGGAGTCAAAATCGGCAGAATGGAATCCGATAGGGAAATACCTCTACCCGACTCAACCAACAGGATTTAAAATCCAGAGATCCGAGAACGAAAAACTCAAGCAATTTCTCTACTGTCTTTACATTAAAATTATAAGTATATTAAAATCAGCAGATAGGCAGATTTAGAACTAAAGTTCTATCTTCAATCACATAGCTCAAAGCTCCGACCAGCCCCCAGCGAAGCAAGGTTCAGGACAGAGGGATTCATTTGCCCTTTCGTTGGTCGAACAGCCAACTAAACAGCTGATCGTTGTTGTAGGCTGGCACCCACGCGTCGTGACCACGATCAGGATACTCCGTGTAGGTCACGTGCTTATTGCCGACCGCTTCCAGCGCAGCTACCAGCTCTCGCGAATTCTGGACCGGTACAACCGTGTCTTTTGCGCCGTGAAACACCCATAACGGCATCGTTTGCAAACGCGGCATTTTCTCAACATCACCGCCTCCGCAGACAGGCACGGCCGCAGCAAACATTTCAGGATAACGGGTGATAAGATCCCAAGTGCCATAACCACCCATCGACTGGCCGTTGGCATAAACGCGACTACTGTCGATCTCACGAGTCTCATTCAAAAGCTTGAGGAGAAGTTCGTGAGTCGCCTCCAAAGAGAGCCCTACTTGTTCCGGCTGGTGATGTCCGGTTTGCTTCCAGTCCAAATCGACCCATTTCATCGGTCGCACCGTCTTGGGAGCCAGGATAAAAGCCGGATAGTCACTTCGCACGAGTCGTTTGGCTTGCCCTAATTGAGCTTCATTGTTGTCCCCCCAGCTTCCTGCACCGTGCAAATGCACGATCAGAGGATAGGTTTTTCCGTCTTCTATTTCAGGAGAGTAGAGTCGGTATTGGAGCGCATACCCATTCTTCGCGGTATAGCTGCCGGCAACAAAGCCATCTAGAGTTTCAGCGGAGGCCCCCATCGAAGATCCGACTAGGGCGGACAAGATAACGACTCCAACGATCAGAGATTCAACAAGTTTCATAGTTTATAGCATTCAGGGCAGAACCTCGGCTTTTAGCCATTTCTCCAGCAAGTCGGGCCACTGATGCACCGGTATAGTCCGGTTGTCACGTATCCCGAAGCCGTGGCCTCCTTGCTTGAAAATGTGCAGTTCGGCCGGAACTCCTGCATCACGCAGAGCCAAGTAGAAACGGATACTGTTTTCGGACTTCACGCCTTTGTCATCGTCGGCATGGACGATGAATGTCGGTGGTGTCTCGGCAGTCACCTGCTTCTCGTTGGACATCAGCTCAACCAGTTCGTCCGACGGCTCCCGCCCTAACAAGTTCTGGCGAGATCCACGGTGCGTGAGGTCCATATCCATGCTGATCACCGGATACAGCATCACGAGAAAATCCGGTCGGCTGGAAACTCGTAGAACCGGATCGATCGCCTCAGGGTCCGCAGCAAGAAAGTGTGTCGCTGCGGTCGAAGCCAGATGTCCGCCCGCCGAAGAACCAAACACACCGATCTTTTCGGGGTTTAAATGCCAGACCTCGCTCTTGGAGCGCAAGGTCTGGATTGCGTGCTGCACATCCTGCATCGGTGCCGGATGCGGGTAGCCCTTCGATGGCAAACGATAGGTCAGAACAGCTGCGGTGTAACCGATCGAGTTGAACCACTTGGCCACCGCATGCCCTTCGTGATTCATCGCTAAATGAGTGTAGCCGCCCCCGGGGCAAATGACCACCGCTCCGCCATTGGCCATTCCTTCAACAGGAACAGTCACGGTAAGCGTCGGGATATCGGTTTCCTCCGCCCCCAAGGCTCCCGGAGCCCCTTCAGGCCAGAGTGGCATTTCCTCGGCACACAGTGATGATACGAGCACAAGGAGTATGGATAAATAAGGTAGTTGCATAAAATGTAATCTGAGTTCGAAATTTAAGACGATAGGCAAGCCGCCTCAAGCAGCCCAAACAATCCGAGAGCATAAGGCAAGGTTACCCGATAATCACTGCGCTGCAAGGCTTCGCCAGCCTTGTTGGATTGCGAGCAACCGGATAAATAGCCTTCGGCGGTCAAATACGTCCTCGCAGTATCACGGCAGCAAAATGCCCGATCATAATACTCGCTAGGGAGATAACCCTCTTTAGCCGCCATGGCAAATGCCGCCGCCACACCGACCGACCCCGAGGTATCCGGCAACACTTCAGGTTCGTCAACAAAGCATGCCCAAAGACCGTCCTCCAATTGATACTTAGCCGCAAACTCTGCGAGCTGGATCAACTGGGATTGGATCACTTCGGAGGGCTCCGGTTGATGCTTTAGCACCTGCACATGCCCCAAGATTTGCCAACACAGACCACGCACCCAGTTTTTGTGAGTGCGGCGTCCATCGGTATAGTGACGCAAGTAAATCCCCTCCGGTTGAACCAGTCGCTGGAAGGTTTCCACCAGCAAGTCTTCGGCAACTTTAAACCACTCCGGCTCATTGCGCAACTTGGCAATCAGTGTCATCGGATAAGCAACCGTATAAGCCCCTTCACTCGAGATCATTTCCTCGTCTTGCACCTGACCATTCTCCGCCATCAGTTGACGCCAGAAATCCATGGCCATATCCACCCAGGGATGTTGCGGATCAATCAAGGCAACATGCGTAAACGGCAAGGTCGTTTCAATCGTATCCAGTTCATTTCGAACTCTAAAACTCCGAGGTGTTTCATACTCCAAATCACCGCCGGAAAAATTAAAATACTCCAAATGATCACGAATCGCTTTCGAAGCTTGAGGAAAATCGCCTCGATCCGAGAAAGCCTGTAAGGCGTCCAATACGCAGCCTTCCTTCCAACTGAAGGTTTGCAGTGATGCGAGTGTTGCCAATCGATCCAAAAACGAATCGGCAGGCATATCCGCGTCCACCAGATGCGGCACATGCAATTCAAGCCCACCAGTCGCCTCAGAATCTGGAGCAAAGACCCATAGGAATCCTTCAAAAGCCAGTTTCAACTCCAAAGATAAGACCCCGTCCTCAGGGACAATCTCTTTTGGCAAGGAAATCGAAAGCACTTGGTATGGATCGGAAAATTTCACTTCGGCTTGCGCAATCATCTGATCACCGCCTGCATAATAGACTTGGATACAATTGCTGCGATGAGCCGTGGGGGCCTCGATCACAAAAGTAAGCACCAGGTTCAGACGTCCACTCGGCGACGGCAAATTCGTCCAAGTCAAAAGGGTTCCCCGATCACGACTCAAAGTCATTAAAGGGCGGGACTTCGGACCGGTTTTTCCTTCGAGCGCCTCGAATTCATTCGTGAATTCGGAATGTTCCGTAAAATATCTTTTTTGTGTTAACATAGCATCTCCCAGACCAGTATTCGAAGGCATGATTCGTTACAGACTGGACCTGTATTACTTTTTCAGTTGGTGAATCAAATAGGCTTCACAATCCTTGAATTCAGGATCCTCGACACCCCCGTGCATAAATGTGTAGTCGACTCCCTTCGCTTCCAGCTTTTCGATCAGCAGGGCACCGTAAGTGGATGTGTGGGTCGGATCCTTCTGCTCTTTGCCTTTACCTGGCGTGTCGCGGTAAAACAAATACACCGGAGGATCATTCTCGGTCACCAGCTCGTAGGGCGAATACTCCTTGATCCAATCCATAACATTCTCGCGGTCGGCCAGAAAGCTACGAATCTCTAAAGTGGGATCACTACGGTCCCAGAGGTATCCAAAGGCATGCCCGCCATAGGTCGCATTAGGGATCCATTCGAGCGTTTGCTGGGGATCGAGCGTTGTTTGCGCCACTTCCACTGAGGCACACCAGACACGAGTCGATTCGCGTAAAATCGGGTCTTTCGCATCGGGATCGGCCAAGTCGTCGTGAAAGGTCAGCCAAAGCGACGAACAGGCGCCCGCCGAACCACCGGTCAGTCCGATGCGCGCTTTGTCTATATTCCATTCGCCAGCTTGGTGTCTCACAAATTGCAGAGCCCGCGCCGCATCATAGAGCGGCACATCCACTGGCGGTTTCGTATAGTCACCACGCGGTTGGATCGGTGCCGTGCCGCGCTCACTCCCGGTGTCGATAATGGTTTGCAGCAGAAAGCGGTAATTGATCGCGATGTAAGAAATACCCGCATCGAGGAAGCGTTGGGGGTCCGCCACCTTCGACTTGTCGCCCCCCAGCCAGCCACCTCCATGGATGTGAATCACGCAGGGAGTCGGCTGCGAGGAATCCGCCAGCCAAACATCCATCACATTGCGCTCATCCGTGCCGTAAGGCACATTGGCATAGGTCGGTTTGGGACGTTTGGAAACATCCACCTCATTCTCGTTTGCTGTGCTCATAAATGCTTCAGTGGGCCCGTCTAAAGACGCGAGTACCAACCCCATTTTGTGCCCTTCGGAACCCGCGGCGACTTTAACCAATACAGAGTTGATGCCGGACTTCAGAGCCACCGGCAGATACACATAGCCCTTGGGACTGCCATGACCGGAATCAATATCCGCAACCAGCACACAGTTGATCCAAACCTTGGCAAAATAGTCGACCTGCACACCAAGCAAGGCCGCCCCATCCGCTTCGCGCTCTAACTCGCCACGCACGTAAGCCACAGCGGGTTCGGAAAGATCGAAAAGCCCGCGAAAATCGAATTCGTTTCGCGCCTGCCCGTCACTATTCCATACAACCGTCTCCGGGGATAATTCCGGCGCAAACGAGACATCCAAAAGTGGAAGTGCATCCTTGGCCGTCGTCGTTAATCGATAAGGACCGGCCCATTCCCAATCATCCAAAGCGATCGTCTCAAAATTCAGATGTGCAAGCATTTCCGGATTCATCGGCCCCTGCGGCGACGGCTCACGGCTCGCTTCACTTTCACCCGCAAGAAGGAGGTAGCCGAGATTTACCGGCCCATTCATCCTTGTTTCTGGATCGGACTCGGCGGGCAGGACGATGGTCAGCCGGTGCTCCTTTGCTTCCAGATCTTGAGCTAAGGTTTTATACAAATATCCGCCTCTCGTGTTCGTAAAGACATGCTCCGGCGCATGACCATCCACACTCGCATAAAAGCTACCGTAGGACGGGTCCATCGCCGCATACAAACCGATCCGTGTGCCACGAAATGGAATATCCAGAACTGCACCCGGCTTCTCGCTATGCTGCACACCATGGAAGAAACGATTCCACCATTTAGGTAAGGAATTCAGCGTGCTCCAGTCTTCGACATCACTATAACCGGACAAAGGCACCATCCGTCCATCCAGCACCAGCGGCTTCGAGCTCATCGGCTTGGGCAAGCCGTCCGGCATCTTCGCATCCGTCATGCTGAGACAAGGCGTCAAGGTTTCGGCGATTGCCTTGGCATAAAGCACATGCCCCGGAGCGATTGGATGCACAGCATCGGAAAAGAGGCTTTCCCATGGGGCATCCGTCGCCGCCAGTTCGGTATCCACGGCCTTCTGCAGATCGACCTCCAATAAGTCGTAATGCTGCGCCACCTTGCGATGACGCTTCAAATTCACGCCCCCCTTGGCCGCCGCCTCGAGAATAATGATGGCCGGTGGATTCCGCAGGCTTTTCAAGCGGACAATCAAGCTCTCCATATTGCGAATGGCATCCTCGTCGCTCGCTCCTCCGTCGTTGACGCAATACTCAATCGCGACCAAATCCGGCTGATGTGCGATCACATCCCGATCCACCCGAAAGACGCCCAAGGCGCTCCCCGTCGCGCTCATCCCGGAATTGACCGAAGTCACATCGCTTTCGGGAAACTGCTCCCGCAACCATGGACCGATCCAGCCCTTCCCCGCTTGCGTGATCGAACCTCCCAGCGCCACATAGCGCAAGGGAGCCCCTTCCTTGGCACGCTGAAAGACCGCTGCCACATCCTGCCCCATTTGGGCGGAAAGGTTCAACGTAGTCGCCAAAGCAATGGCCAAGGATAATAGCAGACGGGGCTTCGAAAACATCATTCTCAGTCGTTGGGATTCGATTCTCTGAAAGCCCCAAAGGATACAACACAAGGAAACATTGCAACCCAAATTGATGTAGAACAATTTCAAGTGCTACAGGTCTGAAGCTAGGACTCGCTTGTCTGCACGCCCCACTCCCGAGTGCCCCGAACTAAAAGTTTTCTAATATTTATATTTGGGGTAGCGGCACTCCGAGCATACCCTTCTCACTTCAAGGGATTCATCCAGCGAACTCCGGAAAATCGCACGAAATCATGGTCATTACTATACACCGTGCCCGAATGCTCCAAGGCGTGTAAGGCGATGAGGGCGTCCGTCGATAAGTTGCCACCACTCCCGGCTTCTTCCAGCAGGTCGTAGAAGCGCGCCAAAGAAGCCTCACCGACACGAATCAGACGAACCTGCGGCAGTTCGAACCAGCTTAAAGTGATGCCACGCACCTGCTCCACCGAAAGAGGATTTTCACAAATCTGGGGATGCGACATCAACCGGGTAAACGCCAACACCACCACCCAGGGGATCCCCACAGGTTCGCTCCCCGAGAGAACCGCGGACCACCATCGTTTTGCAACGCGATGATTCGACGATTTCTCATCATGCGCATAAATCAAGACATTGGCATCCGGGATGATCATTCCTCGGCAAGCTTGAGATGATCCTCCGATTCGATCTGGTCGTAAAGTTGATTCAGGCTCACCCCCCGGTAAGCCGCCTTGATGCCCACCGGATAACTCTTCACCGGAACGGTTTTCCGCACTGTGGGATTCGATGCAAGCCCTCTCTGAAGTGTCTCTTCAACCACTTGCCGCAAGGGACGCTGTGACTCTCCCGCTCTCCGACGCAGCTCTTCCAGCGTGGCATCACTGATGTCGATTGTTGTCCTCATAACAGCATAAATATGCTTCTAAATATTCGATTGTCAATTTCCCCCTTGGCTGAGGACATTTCCACCGGCTGGCTCAAAAAGTCTCCCGCCAGCCATAGGTCATGGCCACTCCTTGAACCGGATCTGTCGCGATAAGGCAGAGGCTGTGGAATCAGGCAGAATAGGAACCTGTTCCCAGCTACGCGAAAGAGTCGACACCGACATGAGCGATTCAAACGAATATCCGATGGTATCTACGCCCCTATGCGTGAGGTGCCGCGTCCCCGGTTTTCGAGTCCGTGGTCCGGCTCAGCGAGATCTTCTTGAGGAATTTCAGCCACGACTTCCGCCCAATTATTGCCCTGCGCTGGTGTGTGCGTCAGAGGCATTGGCGTAGCTGACGCCTCCAAGCTATACAGACGTAAGTCCTTTGCACCCCAGGTCGAATGCCCCGTCCACCGGATTGCAATCACAGCTTGCGCGATCGGCAAAACCCAGAGACGGCGCGCATTCTGCACGATCTCATGCCGTGTGGACCACACTCCATCGGCTGTTTGAACTTCGACCGTGAAGGCTCTGACCATGGTCTCCGGGACCCGCATCGGCTCTTTATCCAATCCATAACGGCAAGGCATGCACTTGGCATCACTCAGGTCGCTATCAAAGACCAGACGCAGACAGTCCACATCCTGCGGGGCATCCCACCTCAATTCGATGGATGCCCCAAGAGGCCCGGTCCAGACATGTGCGGCCTTGTCTGCCTCACGCTCATGGCCATCCAGAAGTCGAGCCGTCGCATCCCCGGACGTGACAGTCAGCACTGCAGTCTTCATCGGCAAGGAAGGAGCTCGCGTGTGTCCCGGCAACCAACAGTCGTCTTCCATCAATCGTGTTTGCAGGATCTTCATCTTGCCAGCACTCACGTCATCCGGAAGACAGCCCGTCTCCACACACAGTGCGGCCGCGGTGCCCACAGCCTGCCCCAGCAGCGAGCAAGTGCCCATCACACGGGTCGAGGACAGTGCTGCGTGAGTCACGGAAATATTCCGACCGGCACAGAACAGGTTTCCAATGCTCCTTGAATACAAACTGCGAAATGGAATCCCATAAGGTGACGGCGCCGGGTGGAAAATAGTGGCTTTACCGGGGTAATACAGTCCGGCGGGATGGTGGTCGTCCATACTCCATCCGCCGTAGGCCACGACATCCTCAAACTGCCCCTCCGACTCGACTTCCATTTGCGTCAGCACGTATGGTCCCACATAGCGCCGGTTCTCGCGTTTACCGGGCAAGGACCCCATCCAGCGCAAACGCCAATTGCGAAGCTTCTCCGCCTGCGGACCGCGGTTTTTCATGTAGTCCCAGACTCCCCAAGCCGCCTTGACTAACTCATCGTAAACGACTTCTGAGTCTTTGATGGTATCCTTTAAGCCCCCGATTTCCAACCACCAAAAATTGTGCCCGAAACCGTTCCCCACGCGCGAGGGCAAATTGGACTCATCATCAAAAACGTAAGCCCATTCCGGCGGGGTAAACGCCTGAGGTTCCGCGGTCTCCTCCAATTGCAGCAGAATGGTATTCCCCATGGTTTTCAGATCGGATCTCAGGGGGGCGATCGGCTCGCCGGTTTCTTCCCGGCTCTCACGTCCCCAGCGAACCTCGGCTCCGGACAGCGGAGCCAGAATCGAATCGCCCGAGCAATCGATAAAGATATCCGCCGTCACCGTATGCCAGGTCTGCGTGGTCAATTGCCAGGCATTGACCGCGGTAATACGGTCCCCATCCATCATCAGGTCGTTACAGCTACAATTCAGCAACGTGGTCAAACCTGGCGTCATCTGTGCAAACTCGTAGAGTACGCTGTCCCAAACGGAGTAGTTTCCATGCGGATTTCGTGCCAGGTTCAACAGCTGGATCTCTTCCAGGATGCCGGTTTCCTTCCGGTGATGGCCACCCGCACCGCAGATCCACATGCGGACTTCGGAAGAAGCATTCCCCCCTAGCACCGGACGGTCATGAATTAAAATGACCTTCGCACCGCGTCGGGCCGCTGCAACCGCAGCGATCAGGCCACTCATACCACCACCCACGACGCAGACTTCGGCTTCGTGCTTCTTTGAATCCAGTTTGTTATTCACCGAATCAGACTCGGGATAAATCGCGCATAAATCAAATCGACACCATTTCAAGAATTACACATTTTATATCAAATTCCCAATATTTATTAGCATGCAAAACGCGCCTTACCCCCAGTTCCGATTGGACCAATGGTCCAGCATGCGCCTTCAACTTCTCTGGGCCTATCAAAAGCGCATGAACTTGCCAACAACAGCACATAGCCATACCTATCACTTCCAGACCGCAGCCCTGGTTCAAAATGGTTGGGCCAGCACAGGCCAAAGCGAAACAAATCGGATTCATGCGAAAGCCGGGCAATGGTTGATTTTCAAGCAGGGCAAGCGTTGGCAGCAATTCAGTCCAGACTGTGAACTGCTCTCCATTGGCTACCGCTTTCAACTCCCAACCGGAGAAGCGCTCTATGACAAGGGCCTGCCGGTCGCTTTCCCGGCAAGCCAGCATCCGCAACTCGAGCGAGAAGCCCGCAAAGTTCTGCACCTGATGAAGAAGCATGTCGGCGAAGGCTTTCTACCCTCGAAGCAGATCGTCGACATGCGCCATTATCTACTGTCTCAAAATGCACTCCGAACTTTCCTCATCGAACTCGCCACAATTCTCCACAAGTGTGGAGTCCACCCGGAATCGATGCGCCAAGGACACCCACAAGTGTCCCAGACACTGGAAATCATTAATTCCACCCCGATCAGCGAATTGGGTAAATCCGGCTCCCCCCAGACGATTGCCCACAACGTCGGACTGAGTTCCACCCACCTCGACCGACTCATGGTAGAGGAAACGGGACATACAGTATTTAAACATATCGACATCCGCCGCCTACGCACCGCACAGGATGCACTTCTCGCCGATCAAACAAGCATGAAAGCCATCGCCTACACTCTGGGATTCTCATCCCCTGCCCACTTCAATAGCTGGTTTAGAAAACGCATGCAAACGACCCCACTTCAATTCAGGAAACAGGGAATTCTGGCCTGAGATGTTTGCAGTTCAATAAACGGGATAAATGGAAGCTATCAAATAAAGCGGTGCTCAATACCCGACAATCTCTAAGCCCGGCAAGCGCTCAAAGTGGGCTGTGTTGCGCGTGACCAGTGGCAGGCTTTCCGTGACGGCCGTCGCGGCGATCAGGATATCAAAGTCACCAATCAGCTGCCCCTCTTGCCTGAGTTGACGGCGATAGCTAGCGGCTCGACTGGCGACTCTGGAATCGATGTCGATGCGGGTATACGCACGAAGCAAGCGCTCCCCGTCGGCGATTTGCGCAAAGCCTTCCAAGAACTCCGTCACGGAAATGACCGAAATGCAAAAGCGGTCATCCGGATGCGCTTCCAGAAACGCAGTGGCACGCCCCGACTGCCCCTTCCGAAATTCGCGCTGCAAATCGATCAGAAAGCAGGTATCGAGAATCATGCCTCGTCATCCCATTTGCTTGGCGAAACCCGGGGGACCTCACGATCTGTTGCCTCGGCCTTGTCCCAGTAATCGAGCGTCTTGGCCGACGCCCCTTTCTTCGCATGATACAGCGCCGCCGTTTCGGCAAGAATCGCCGAACCGCTCGATTTCGGCGCATCGAAGCGGGCCCGGCGGACCACGGCCGAGAAGGATTCCTTTCCACGCTTGGCACGCTTCAGGCGCTCATAGGCATCCAGTTCCAAACTGATTGTTTTAGTTGCCATGCATGATAACATGCATGAATTATTGAATTTCTTCAAGGTCAAACGCCCTCTTTTTCGTCATCTGACTAGGCAGTATTTGCAATTAAACGCTGCCTAGCGCCGAACCGAACCACCAGCCCCCCATCCATTGTCGAATCATCCGCACGTAACCGTAGCCCCAGCCCTGCGGATCGTCGCGGCGTTGGTAATCCGTGATGCTATCACCAATGGAGAGCCAGCGCTGTGCTTTGATTTGCTCGGTTGTATAATTATTCATTTTATATCGTAATCATCCTGCCTTCACTATCTTGAGTAATTCACTCTCCCAGAGACACATAGCGCAGAGGAACGCCACCCTTCGCGCATTGGAAGACCGCAGACACGTCTTGTCCGACTTTGGACGATGCAGTCGTCAGCACCATGATAAATGAAGCAAGATATAATGCAGCCTGGAAAAGAGAAATCATGCGATTATAGCGTTTTTTGGGGTTCGACAGACACTCGCAGGAATTCACAGTAAAAGACCATTTTCGGAACTTATCGCAACAATAATTGATATATATGAATTATTGTTGGAGAAAAAGTTTAGTCGCCCCCCAATAAAAAGTGAGTCAGAGCTTTCTCTTGAGCAGCCTCGGTGTGACTCTCAGACCTTCAAGGGCTTACCGATATGCAACTCGCCACTCCTGATGATCGGCCGCTCACTCATTGAGTTAATTTAGTGGTATATGTCGAACCGGCTTAAAGAGCGTTGAAGATTGCTACGCAGCCATCTTTCTCAGGGTTTCAGATCTCCATTAACAAAAATTCAGCCCCCAGATACCATATGATAGTTGACTGTTTGCGAAATTGCTAAACGGTATTTCCCAGATCTGCCGATCGCTTCTACTTTATTTCGAGGCCTAGTGCAGATACGCTGATTCAACATTACGTCATATGCCCCTCGAATATCCCTCTTTCATCCCGACAAGCCCGCACGGTTTTGGCCTGGGCAACACACATTACGTTTCCGGACGCGTCTCCGCATGCGTCGCCCGTCACGGCGGCCTTTACGGCATACGCTATTACGGGAAACAACCACATGCCAAGAGCTTGCTTCTGGCAGCCAGCATTGAATCGGGCTTCAGCAAGCTCTTTCGGCTACAGGTGCTGATTGACGACCGAGCTTATTTCCCGGAGTTCAATCAAACGCAGCATACGCCATTCGGTTATCTGTCACAGTGCACCTTGGAAGGTGTAAAACTACATCACTCCCTGATTCTCGATCAAAACGTGATCTTTCAACGTATCCAGGTCATTGAGAATCCTGCACAACGCAAAGTCCGTGCGCGCGTAATACTCCACGGACATCTCCGCACACAAGCGACAGACAGGGTCAACGAGGACTGGGAAGTGCTCGGGGAGGATGGTTTACGTGCCCGAACGATCGACGAAGTCGGTAATAATCCCGTTGAGACAACGTTGGAATTGGGTGCCACCCAGACATTGAGGACGCAGACACGAAAGGGCACCTTCAAATACTATATCGAGACGACAGAGCCCGCCGACTCAGTGTCCTTCTACCTCGCATTCAATCATCGACCGAACCCGAGCAAGATCGATGACCGGATCGAGCGGAAAATGGCCAACTATAAGGCGTCTTTGCTCGGTGGTTTACACTTCGACAGTGGCAATCGCTGCCTGGATTCCGCCTTGTCGAATGCGGTCCCGACGGTCTGCTCACTAGCCCTGGAAGACACACCCGGCGCAATTCGCGCTTCGCAAAGCTACTGGGTCTGGGGATGGGACAGCATGGTGCACGCCGAAGCATGGCTTTGGAGCGGACACACCAGACTCGTCCGCGAGATGCTTGAATTTTGCCAGAATACTGCGGATCCGGAGAAAGGTGTGGCCCACGCGCTGCACAGCGACTTTAGTTTGCAATATTCGATGGCTCCGAGTGCGCAGTGCCTCTACGTCGTCATGCTCTACAATTATTTTGCGGCCACTGGCGATCAAACGACACTGGACAAGCACCTCCCCTTCGCTCGAAGCATCGTAGAAAAAGCCGGAGCCGCGCGCTCCAAACACAACTCTCTCAGCATCGGCATGGGCTTCTTCCCTGACCATCCGGAGGAACTGGAGCAAAAAGATAATGATATCAGCCTGATCAATAACTCACTCTACTTTCAGGCTCTTTCGGCAATCAATGAACTCTGTGGGGGCTACGACCAGGAACTGTCTACACTGAAAGCCGACATGGAATCGGTCCTCTGGGACAGCGATCGCGACTACTGGGTGGATTCCGCCGATGAGAGCGACCTGAGTCAGCGCAAATACTACCCGGCCTATGGCCAACTCTACGTCTCCCCCTTCGGCACATTACCTAAGGCGGAAGCCACCCAGCAAATCGGCAAGTTTTTGCGGGAGAATTCACTCTTTGAACACGGTATCTACATGTTTCCCCGTTCGCTCCCCGGATTCATGGCCGACGGGAACCAACTCGGAGCCTATTATCCATCGGTCGACCGCTACTATTGGAATATCATGAACCGCTGTGGCGACCAGCAATCCGCCGAAGACTTCGAGCGTATCGTGACGCATTTCTGGGCCGAGCACACCTATCCGGAAGGACTGACTCACGAAACCGAAAACGAGGACCCGGCCACTGATAATCCGGGCTGCAAACAAGCCTTTGCTGCCCGAAGCTGGTGCTGCGACGCCATTGAGCTACACTTTGGGCTACAGGTCCGGCTCGACGGGTTTACATTGAATCCCCTGCCTTCCAGCAAGCCATTCCACATTTCGGGGCTGATTCTGCGCCACAAGCGCATCTCGGTCCAACGTGTCCCTTCCCCTGGAACGGAACTGCGGATTGTTCTGAACCAGGCCGTCGTAGATTCGCACATCACCTGGGATCAACTGAAAGACGAAAACACTCTAATCATTGAAATCCCAAGCACCTAATATACTCGCGATGAAGCGCATCTTACTTTCCGCCCTACTCCTTCTGAATCTCTCGTCAATGCTATCAGCCGAAACGACTAAAGCCCCCATTCGAGTTGCCTGTGTGGGCGACAGTATCACACGAGGTGGTGGCACCGAAGCCCCCGCCCTGGACGCCTATCCCAAGCAACTCCAGCGCTTGCTTGGAGCAAGTAATTATACAGTCGGCTACTTTGGCTCCAGCGGCTCGACGGCTATGCACAATACCGGTTTAGCCTATCAAGAACGAAGCAGCTTCAAGCAAGCACTCAACTTCAAGCCGGATATCGTCGTCATTCAACTCGGCACCAATGACGCCCATAAAACACGCTGGCCAAAACACGAAAACTTCTCGAAGGATTACCGCGAACTCATCGAAGCGTTTCAAACTCTGGAGACAAAACCCAAAATCTACCTGAGCTTACCTCCGGTTATTCTACCTGATTCGGATGGTAGCCTTATCGAGGAAAACGCCATTCTGGAGCAAATCCCTCTCATTAAACATCTGGCTAACGAAACTGGGGCCACAGTCATTGATGTGCACGGTGCATTCGCCTCTCAAGATGATCTTAAAAGTCACATGGGTGACCGCATTCACCCTAATCGCAAAGGTGCCACACTGATAGCCAAGAAAGTCTACGAAGCGATTACCGGCGAAGCATTTCAAGGCCCCGTCCCACACGAGTTATATACGAGTTGGAAAGGTTACCAGCGAATTGACTTTGGCATCGGCACACGCCCCGGAAAACTGGTGATTCCGGAAAATCCTGCTCCGGGGCGCCCGTGGATTTGGCGAACAGAGTTCTTCGGCGCCTTTCCCTCCGTTGACCTAGCACTTCTGGAGCAGGGTTGGCATGTCTTTTACCTGGATATGGTGAACCAATATGGCTCTCCCCAAGCGATGGAAATGATGGATCTCGTCCCATCGTATTTGAAAGACCATTACGATCTAAGTGCGAAGCCGGTGCTGGAAGGATTCAGCCGCGGAGGCCTTTACGCACTGAACTGGTCAATTCGCCATCCGGATAAGGTAAAGGCTCTCTATTTGGACGCTCCTGTTTGTGATTTCAAAAGCTGGCCGGGCGGACGCGGACGGGGCAATGGTAATAAAGCAGACTGGGGCCGACTACTGAAGGCTTATGGCTTTAGCGATGAAGAAGCACTCACATGGGATGGGAACCCGATCGATAAGCTTGAGCCATTAGCTGAGGCCGGAATTCCGATTATAGCCGTCGCCGGTGACGCCGACGAAGTTGTCCCAATGGAAGAAAACATCAGTTTACTCAAAGACCGCTACGAGGCTTTGGGCGGTCGTATAGAACTCATAGTGAAACCCGGCATCGGACACCACCCACACAGCTTGGAAGACCCGACCCCGGTCGTCGAATTCCTACAGGAGCTCACACAACCGAAGCAAGTATCGATCATGCCACTGGGAGACTCGATTACACAAGGCCTTGTCGCCGGCGGCTACCGGTCGCCGCTCTGTGAGCTACTGATCAATGCTGGCTATGAGTTCCGCTTTGTCGGCACTCAGGAGGATGTGAGTGTCACTCCATCCCTGATCGATTCAGGTAACGAGCACCACGAAGGCCATGCGGGTTATGGAACCCGCCACATCATTAACAATCTCGACGGAGGGACTTCAAACGGCGGCCACTGGCTGGATGGTTTACCCGGAAAGCGGGAGCCCATCTATCCTGACATCATCCTACTGATGATAGGCACAAACGACTTGGGTAGTCACAAGCGGGAGGTCGAACCGACCTTGAAAGACTTCCAAACCATCCTGGATAAAATCTATGCGATGCGCCCCGAAGTGAAGATTATCGTATCCACACTCATCCCGTATACCGGAGACAAATACGAACATCGCGAGGCAAACCAAGTGAAATTCAATTCAAAACTTCCCGCTGTTATAGAAAGCTACAAACAAAACGGCTATGACATTCATCTCTATGATATGCGTCAAAAGGTAGCCGCAAAACACATTTCAAACGATGGCGTGCATCCAACAGCTCAAGGCTACGTTGCGATCGCCAATGGCTGGTTTGACGCAATAACTCAATTTCACCAGTAACCGAGAGGCGGAAAGCCAAGCCTCAGGAAAGTGCCTGTTCAGGCATAATCTAAAACAACCATTTGGTGGCAACTGAGCTTCTCGACCATGAACGAGACACGCCCGTTCTTCACCTCAAATCCAAGGGTTTCCCCGCTCGGTTCCAGCCTGACTGCTTGGAGTCCCTCACGAGTGACCAGCTCTACTTCGATATCATGGATCGGAATCAAGTCCTCGATTACTTCGTAGGAACATTGGTTGGCCGAATGCGTGCCTCCACTTAAATGTGACGCCCCACCACGACTGATTGTATTGGCGTGAAGCAAGTGCAACACATAGCGCGACTCAGCTTCCTGATGCATCAGAGAGACACGCCCGGTCGAAGGCAGCCCCCGCAGCACAACAGTCGGCTCACTCAATAAATCCTCGATCACCGCAGAGATATATTGCCGGAGAGCCACTTGCCCGTAATTCCGATAAATAGTGAACAACGGATGTGCCAAATAGGCGACATTACCCTTACGCACACCACAGGCATATCCAGAAGGCTCCGGGCGCGGTGGTGTATGCTGGTGGCTACAGAAGTGATCCCAGTCCCGGTTAAAGTAAGGATCGTAAACGTCCCCCAGAGACGCACCATCCATCACTTGAATCCGCCGGCTGGCATCATACATCACCATGGGACTGTTCACGAAACCGGGACGCAACGCTTCCGCAGGCAGCAAATAGTCCGGATTATACTCCGAAGGCTCTCCAATCTGACCGCCAACGTCAAAAATCATACCCCGCTCTGGGTCGATACCACTCTCCCCCGACAATAAGAGTTTTCCCCCACGAGAGAGATAATCGCGCAGCTTCGCTTCCAACTCGACACTTACGCAAATATCATCAGGTAAAACCAGAAGCTTATACGGATCGAAGTCCATTTCCGCATCGATCACATCGAACAGAAAATGCGCTTCCAGCAAGACACGAACCGCACCGGTATCCGAATCGGACTCACGACGGCTCTTCCGAAAAGCATCCTCAGACTGAACTGCAATTGAACTGAGCACCGCGATGTCCGCCACATTACGGGCACCCATCACGTAGGCCTCTTTTCTCGCAACATCTTGATATGCCTCGCCGATGATCGCGTATGTGCTGGAGTCTAAGAGAGCATTCGGATGCAACTGATCGCCCACACTGCAACGGGCGCCAAATGCCAGCATGGCGCAGCATTCGTAGCGCAGGGCATTGGGGTGCTTGTATCCACCAAACTCCCCCCAGGTGGTGTGAAACTTCCCGGTCATCCCCGAGTATTCATGCCCGAGCTGATGCGTGTATTTTGCAGAAATCGGGAAGTGGTCGTAGCCCCACCCTCCGGTCGGCAAGCTCTCCAATTCGTAATGGCTGAAATACTTGAAAATCTTACGATAACCACGGGGGATGTTTCCGCTGTTGTGAAAAACGGGCATGTCCGGCACCAGCTTTTGGGCTGATTCCGTGGCCCTTTCATAATACCGATGCAATGCATCCAGACGAGACTGCAAACGGTCCTCTTTCGACTTAGGATCCAAACCTTTGGACTGCATGTGCTTCAAAGCCCAGACCGAGCAGTCATCCGCTTGTGAAATGATATCGAGAAAGATGCCATCCGCTTCTGGGAAAAGGCTCACCACTTCCTCAATCTGCTCACAGAGATGATCCAGGTAGGGAGAGTGAAAACTCAACATTTTGAACCCCGGAAGAATATTGGAATGTGCTTTCCCCTCAGGGTCGACCAATAACCATTCAGGATGCAATTCCGCAGCACGATTGTGAATCCCCGCGGTCAAATAAATCGGGGTATTGATACCGACTTCGCGGCAGGCTTCATATTGAGCCCGGAGCAAATCGAAATCCAGATTCGGGTGCCGCTCTCCCACCTCCGAATTGTAATAACTCCAACCATGGTGGCATGTTGCAAAAAGCGTTACACTATCCACATGCGCGTCCAGCAGCGTATTTTGAAATTTTGTTTTATCAAAGCCGACTCCGATCGAATCGATGGCTTCAGAAGTATGAAAATCCAAGTGGATTTGGCGAAACGGTAATCTTCTTTTCATTTAAATTTAACTCAACTGAGCAGCACAACTTTAAGGCTCTCTTTACCATCACGACGATCTCTAGCGAAACCACACACCCTTTCTCATCGCGAAAGAAAGCGACGCACCCCCAAAGATGAGCGCATATGCCGTAGGCTCAGGAATATCCGTTTTTATAGAAGACGTCCCAGCGCCATCAGTCACATCCTCCCAAGTAGTGCCCACCCGAATCTCATCGAAAATCGCCTCTGTTACCGTCGAAAAATCGGCAGTATAGAGAGTTAGTTCATTCATGGGATACGCTCCAGCCCCACTACTACTTTCGATTGAGAAATGTGTCGTATTCCGGAGCGTCGCACTTGCTTCCGTCGTCGTATCCTGAGGATCGATCCATACTGTTACTTGATCGAAGCCTTCATCCCAAAGTCCATCCGCCCCACTGTCCAATTTGATGATAATCAAATGCGTGCCCTTCGTATATTCAGTTCCTAAGTCTATATACAGCGATTTATTCTGCCCAACAGGATCACGATTAATGAGCATGAATCTTCCATCTTTAACACCAGCGCCCAAACCGTATGCAAAATTGTTACCGATCGCATTATTTGCGACCGAAACATAGGCAATACCAGTCGGATCGACAGAACCAAGATTGATCAAGAAACTCATGTAGAAAGCCGGCGTGCTGTCATTAAACGAGATATCCTCATGCGCACGGATCAGGCTTCGAGAAGTCGGATTGATCAGACTCAGCCCAACCCCACCACCAGCACTGAAATGAAGAGAGGGAGCACTCAAATTGAATGCGTCCGAGTAGCACATCAGACTTGTGCTACCCGTCCAAACAGCATCTCCCAGCTCGAAGCCTTCGGGTCCAGACAAGCTCTGGGCTTTGAGGTTACCAGAGCCACCCGCAGATTCAGAATATCCATCAGAGGATACAAAGCTTTCCTTTAAGAGGATATCGGCTTGCAGCACCGACATCGACGCAAGCATGGCAATTATGCCAATTTGGCGAGTCCACACACAAGGCATACTTCGAGAAATTTTATTTTTCATAAGTAACTAGTGACAAAGGTATAAGGAAATTTAGATAGCCCAAAGCCCAAGCACCTACCATATGATATATTTAGGTGTAAAAGCAAGTGATTTATGGAAACCGACACGAATACATCGGAGGCTGCCCGAATTGCCCAAACCACCACAACATGAAGAAGCCCAAGTCTCGTAAGACTTGGGCTTCCATAAAACTCTAGACCACGTTGCCTACCGTCCTTGTTGCGAGCGTCTCAATCCCATGGCTGCCACTCCCATGAATCCGAACAACAAAGCATAAGTGGAAGGCTCAGGCACCACAACCACATCCGACCAAGAAGTGCCAAGCACGATTTCGTCATATTGAATAGTCGCAGCCGAAGCAAAGCTGTTAGCCCCCATGGTGATTTCATCCATAGAGAAAGACCCCGCACCACTCGTCGACACAATCGAACTATAGACCAAGCTGGAGCTTGTTGCGTTGGCCTCCGATGAAAGATCGGTCGGGTCAATCCAAATTGTCATTTGATCACTTCCTGCATCCCAATTTCCATCGCCGCCATCATCCAATTTGATCACAAACAAATGCGTTCCAGTCGTATAAGCTGTGCCAAGATCAAGATACTCTGCGGTATTTGAAGAATTACGATTCACGAGCATGAAGTTCCCATCCATCACGCCAGCTCCCAAACCAAAGGCGAAGTTGTCAGATCCCGGATTATTATTGCGGACGGAGACGTAACTCATACCTGTCGCATCGACCGCACTAACGTCCATCATGAAACTAAGATAATAACTGGATGTTCCACCATTAAATGCCAACGCAGACGACAGCCCACGTTCGACATACCGAGCAGTCGAATCCGCAGGAGTGGCAAAGCCAACTCCACCACCTAAACCTGCATAGCTTCCATAACTGAGATTATTAGCAGTGTTATACTGAATGAGGCTTGTGCTGCCAGTCCACGAGCCAGAAAAACCTGAAGGGCCTGTTAGCACCTGATCCTTAAGGTCGCCCGGAAAGGCATCAGCTGCGGCAGTATTGGAATAGCCATCCGAAGGTAGAAAACTCTCCTGCAACAGCGGCGAGGCATGCAAAGCTGTGACGCTAGCAAAAAACGCAGCGACCGCGGCAGAGTTTAGAAAAAGAAGAGAAGAAGAGTTAGATTTGATCATGGGGATACAGGTTAACAGTCTGGGTGATATGTCATTTCAACAGCACATATACCTTATGATAGTTAATTTCCCCATATCAAGCTTAATTTACACAATTCGACAACTTTAACAGCTGAGATCCATATTTCGGAATGAAACGTGAGCCATTGTAAAAGCTACTCCCACTCGCTAGCACGCCACAATAGCTTATGATAGTTGACAGAAAAGCGATGATCCTAAAAATTCCTGAGAATCAGGCAGCACACGAAGTCAAATAGTTCGAAACAAACTTCACAATGCGGGCAACAGACGACCCTCCACATAAAAACCATTCATGCCAGAACTTAAAGAGTCCAGCACCATAGAGCCCGCACAAGCTCAACCAATAAAGACCAAGCAAGTTTCGCACAGCACGATTGCGAAATCGGTTGGGGTCTCCAGGGCTGCGGTCAGCCACGTGCTCAACGGACGTGAGCACATGGTGAGTGATGAGACGCGAAAAAAAATCCTTAAAGCAGTCGAGCAAAGCGGCTATCACCGGAATGCGCTGATTCGTGCAATCAAATCGGACGTCACCCATGTTGTTGGCATTCTGGTCCCGAGCATGAATATCTCGACTTTTAGCGAAATCGTCTACGCCGCCGAGACACTTGCCAAAAATGAAGGCTGGCAAATTTTTCTATGCCAGACGCACAGCTTGCCGGAAACAGCCGCCAAAGAAATCAAGACGCTCCGCGAATACCGGGCGGATGGTCTGATGATCGTCACCGTAAGCGGCGATGCCAACGCCGCCGAGTATCAAGCACTCACCCGGGATAACTTACCTCTCGTTCTGGTGGATGTCCCGTCGGACTCACTCAAAACTACTTTCGTGGGGAACGATCATGCTCTAGGGGCTTACGATGCCACGAAATACCTGCTTGATACCGGCCATACCCGTATTGCGCTTATCAAAGGATATACAGAGAACCCCAACATTCAACAGCGACAAATAGGCTACAAGAAAGCGCTGTGTGAAGCTGGCATCGAATTTGATGAACGCTTGGTTTTCGACCTGAACTTTAGTTTCGAGGCAGGCAAGGAAGCTGTGGCGAATTTGACCAATACGAAAGTGCCATTCGACGCAATCATCACTTCGAGTGACCATTGCTCTGTCGGTGCGATCGAAGAGTTGAAGGAACGTGGTCTCAAAGTCCCGGATGACGTCTCAATTATCGGCTGGGGCGACTTGGAATTCTGTCGATATACCACGCCGACCCTCTCTACCATCGATCAGCAGTCCACCACTTTGGGAGAAACCGCAATGCGGTATCTGCTGGAGCAGATACGAACCAAGCAGAACAAACTGAAGCAGTCCATCATCTCACCTAAATTGATCATTCGTGGGAGTGTTGCGCAGCGGTAATCCGACTGAGTTCTCAGTCAATGCATCCCAACCAAGATCGTTCCTTATCTGCCTGGCTAATGACTGTTTGATGAATCAGTAGACCCATCCCAATCATCCAACCGAAAAGGCTCGGCAGGAAAACCGAAATCATTCGTCAAATTAGCCCAAAATGGGTTGGCTGCCCAAGCATAACGGACACTGACCGGCACCGAAACCTCCGAACTGGAAACCACAACCGTATTTGCATCTAAAATCTCAGCGTTCGCCCAGTAAAAGCGTCGATCACTACCAGCGATCGAGAAGCCCGACAGCCAATTCCCGTCGACCTCCAAGCCTCCTCCAACTCGATCAAAATATAGATAGATCCGGTCTGCCTCGATTGTGTATTCCCTAAAGCGCGGACTTCCCATTCCAACCGATAAACCATGCGCCACCCGATCTGCACACAAAGATAAACGATACCCTATCTTTTGCTTGTTTGGCGGATGTATATCCTCTGGATCTTCCGTATCCAGCGCACACACCATATCAGTGAATGGCAAGTCGAGTGCCATCGACTGTGACTCCCTGATAAAAGCCCAAGGGTCCCGATCTCCTGGATTTGGAACAGTGCCCCCCTGCGCATCGAAGGCTGCCAATTGAACGAACAGAAATGGAAGAGTCTCCTCTTGCCATTGTGCACGCCAATCCCGAATTAAGACTTGGAAGAGGGTCCGATACGCCAACGGTTCGTGCGTGTTATTCTCCCCCTGATACCATAAAAAGCCTTTCAGGCCATAGCCCACAAAGGGTGCAATCATGCCATTGAAATAGCCGGCTCTTGATCGGTTCAGACTCGGAGGAGGACTCAGTAATCCCGGCACTACTTTTTCAACCGCAATCTCCCAGGGCCCGCTCAGATCGAGCGCAGGTGATGAGCCATCCAACGGACGGATTTGTATTTTCGCATCACTTCGTAGACCTCCAGAACCCATGAAATCAACGACTCGAACAGCGATCTGGATTTCATTCTGCTCAACGGCATCCCCCGGCACATCATACATCCTCTGCTCACTCCAAGGCGACGTAGATTCTTCAAACCCAGTCGCCCCGACACGCCTCCCATTGACATAAGTAACATCACAATCATCCACCAATCCCAGATCTAAAACCAATGGCTTCCCGACCCAATCAGCAGGTATCTGCCTACGTGTTCTCAACCAATAGACTCCGTCCCGCCGATAGCCGTATTTCTCGATAAAATACGGCTGATAGACAACCAGCCACAATTCGCGGACCTCAGAATGCAAAAATCGCTTTTCCGTCTCCAGGCTCGGTAGATAGTCGGCAGAAAACTCGTCCGAAATCCATTGGAGATAAGCTTCACGAAAAAAAGCATTCACCGCATCGGGTTCCCGAATTGATTCCAGTTTCCGGTCGAAGTCCTGCTTCCAGTTCGGAAATTTCTGATACCCCTCCTCACTAATCCACCGTTGAATACGAGAGCCACCCACAGGCGCGACAATCAATCCGATAGGCACCCCATGCCGCCTCCATTGTTCGCGGGCAAAATAGTAGGCCACCGCCGAACAGGGTGCAATACTCTCGGGGCTACACACCGTCCAAGTTGCCGAAACCCGCTCGGCAGGTTTCTCCATGTTGCGCCGTGGCACTCTGATAAATCGAATCGAAGGATAGTCAGCTGCGGCGATTTCCTCCTCCGCATTCATTGAGCGCTCCACAGCCCACTCCATGTTGGACTGTCCGGCGCATAACCACACATCCCCCATGAGGATTTCATCGCACTCTATCCGGGACTGTGCTCCTTCTACAATTAATTGATACGGGCCGCCTGCTTCCATTGGCGGCAAGACGCATTCCCATGAGCCGGATGCGTCTGCCCGAGCAACCGTCTCAGCATGATGGAACCTCACTCGGATGACTTCATCCGCCTCAGCGGTCCCCCAGATTTTCAATGGCTTGTCACGCTGGAAAACTGCGTTCGACTGAAACGGCGTGCCCAAGTCCAATGCAAGCAACTCGGCGCTAAGCAATAGAAATAGCCCGATGCATATTCGCGCCGGACGGACTACTCGCCGGAGCCAACCATTATACTGATTCCATCGATGTGGCATATTTCTCAGAAACCCAAATGATGACTTAAAAAGTCCAAGCCCGCATCACTCTTATCGAATTCATGCGGACCATCGTGTTCATGATAAACAAACCGATCCGACAAATCTAAAGCCTGGTATCGACCACGAACCACCTCGACCATCTGGCGGGCTTGTTTCACATCAAACAATTTATCCTCAGTCATCATTTTTATCGAACCTTAAAGATATATTGCCGAACCCATTCCTTTGATTCACCCGGTGATAGATCCAAACGAATAAATTGCTCAGGGCTCAATGAGTCGATCCCCCCGTGGATCGTCACACGCCAGGCTGGCTCGGAAACACTCACCTTCATCGACATGCCCAGTGCTGGATCATCGATATATATCGTTTCCTCAAGTCGATCAGCTGGAAATGCTTCAATCTTTGCGGAAGCCCCCTTCATCTTGGGAGTCACCTCATCGACAAAGGTAAGTTTCCGACCGTCCTGGAGAATCACACCTTTTGTCGCAATCGTCGCGTCGAACTCATACGGCAAGGACACCTCGTAGCCCTTGACTGAATTTTTGCCATCGAACTGAAGAAAGTTATGGACGTAGTTCAGTGTAAAAAAGCTGCGACTACCTGTATTCGTTAATCGGTGATGCACTTCGATCCGATTCCCTTCCAGCGACAACCAAGACTTCAGCTCGTATCCATAACCGTTCACCGTGGGACACTGCTGGGTATACACTGCAGAATCCTTTCGCCACTCCACCTCGGTTTTCGCGAGTTGAAACACATCGTAGCAATGGTTGTAACTGGCATACTTTGGACCGTTCTTATTCAAGAGCCCGATCCCGATTTTCATAAAAGGGGCCCCTTCCTCTGCGTCCATATAGCCGGGAGGGCCAAATTCGTATCCACGGTGAAACAGGTCAAATTCCATCGCCAACCCACCACCGTCCTTGATCGAATTGTGCGCCACGGGGTTGTAAAGAAATTCATGCCCTTTATAGAACACGCTCAAAACATGAGCGACCGGTGAAAAGCGAAGCCCCTGATGGTATGGATTCTCTGAATCGGGGTCCACCACCTCTGCATACAGCTCATCTGAGTGCAAGATCCGGGTGCCTTCGTGCTTCGGCTGGAGCTGACTGGCTACATGCTGACAGCCAGTAAACAGGCAGAGCGAAAGGAACGACAAGATTTGTAGACGAATACACTTCATGCATCAAAAGCCGGTGCAGGCAAATCACGTTCAATTTCGTCAACCCGATATCCAAACCCGGGCCCGGTTAATGTGGATAAATCGATTTGCCCTCCGACACGGGGATACAGACCGGGATGCACCGTCGCTTCTGGGATGGATGCGTCCGGGTAAAACTGAGGCGCATTGGATTCCAGCCCCATGATCGTTCCGGCATGCGCTGCCAGTTGTGCGTGTGGAATCATCGCCAACATAGGATTCGTCAAGTCCTGCACCATCAAAGTCATCCCATGAGCCTTTGCCCAACAGAGCGAGAGTATGGCCCCCGTCTGTGTCTTGCAGGTCTTGAGTGCGACATTATTCCAACCAAGTTGACGTCCAAGACGAACCATCCGCCAGTCGTGGGCACTCTCATCCATAAACAATGGCTTTCGCGCAGCAATCGAATGCACATCGATTGGATGTTCTTCCAGTTCATAGGGAAAGGGCTGCTCCACATACAATAGCATACCATGGACACGCGGCTCCTCGACTCGAAGCCGATCCAACATGGCATTGACGTAATCGGCATCCGGTGCCGTGCAATTGTAGTCCGCGCATAGCCAATGGACACCAAGTTCATTCCCGATCCGACCAATCGCGACTAAACGTGCGTAGTCCCAGGACGCATCATCCCCACGAAGCTTAACTTTGAGACAACTCAACTGATCCCGAATAATCCAATCTTTTAGCAAGACTGGATAGTCATCGTCAGGTTCATTGCCGGTAAGGTCCGACTCAAAAATCGGATCCGTCCCTCCCACTGAATGCCACACGGGAATCCGTTCGGGAGGCGAAACGAGGAAATCGGACGGATACAATCCATCAAACGAGACCTCCGCGGCATCCGCCTCCAGATAATGCGATAGATCCTTCGTCAAGTGCTCAGGGCCGAAACAATCGTAAACGCCTAACCCGTGCAGATGGCCGTAAGCATCATACAGAGCGATATCAAAAGCAGAAGCACATACCAAAGCGGCCAACTGCGGGAGCTGACGCTCGACCTCTCGCTTTTGATTAAACTGTCCGCGTAAGTCCGGGAGGCACTCCTCGATAAAACGGTGCCCAATTTCCAAGGGATGCCCCACAAAGTCCGCTTGCTTCCATGCTTCGGCGATACGAGTGCAAAAATCCTTCAGCGCGTCCTCCCTTTCAGAAAAGGGTAAACGACCGGGCCAAACCCATGCCACACTCAAGGGTGTCTCCCCCCAACCCTGAGCTGTTTTCCCAGTTTTGGTATCCGTGACGGTGACAGCAGCCCGTGCACAGATCACCTCCGACATCGTTTCCTTACCAAATTGATAAGGTGTTCGGGTTTGAACCGGCAGGAAATAGAGCTGTATTCCAGTAACACACATCATTGAAAATGTGCCAAATCAGCAGACCTCCCAAGCGAATACATTGACCGTTTCATCACCCCAGGTCTCATCCACGATCAGCCTGACCGCCTTCGTTTCGATATCCAAAGGCAAACGCACCAAGCGTTGAAAATTCTCTTTCTCACAGGCGACTTCAGCCCATTCGCCTGAATCAGTTTCGATCATTATTCGATAGGCGCGCACAAGTGTCGGCTCCGGCTTGGTGTCCCAACCATCACGGGGATACCACAAAGGCATATTTGCCCACTTCCGCTTTAAATGACTATCAAATATCATACGCGTTTGCGATAGCTTCTGCTTGGAATCGAAACGATACTCAGCCCAAGAGCCTTGGCCTGCCTGCCATGCATTTGTTTGATTGTCGTCCTCGTATTCACGGTCATGGCCGTTGCGAAGCGACTCCGCATCGCCTGAAGACACAGTGAGTGCCGCCTGCGCTGAAAGTTCAGGAATATCCCGCGCAATACCCGGCAGCCAGCAGTCATCCGCCTGCAACATCGCCTGCAGTTCCTGGATATGGTTTCGACCCACTTCACGCGGCGTGCAGTTCTCACGCGCAGCCAAGGCAGCCGCTGTCCCAATCGCCTGTCCCATGACGGCACAGGTCGCCATCACTCGGGTCGTGCAGAGCGCCACATGGGTTGCACTGATGTTTCGGCCGGCCATCATCAGGTTATCGACGTTCTTCGAATACAAGCTACGGAAAGGAATCCCATAGGGGCAGTTTACCTCAAACCAATCGTGAGAATACTTACCCTTACGCAAAGAGCCCTTGGAGTCATGGTCGTCGATCGGCCAACCGCCATAAGCGACAATGTCCTCAAACTCATTCGGCTTCTGCACATCACTCTGTCGCAACATGTAGTCGCCCACATAACGCAAGCTCTCACGTTTGCCTGGCAGGAAGCCAAACCACTCAAGCGTCAAAGTCTCCGCATTGTGCTCACCATGATTCTTGTAGTGATCGATCAATCCAAGGCCCATTTTGAGCAACGCTTCTTTGATCTCCTCGGAATCGTGAATCGTGTCATCTTCACCGCCCAACTCCACAAAGAAGCCATTCGAGCCACTGATCGGTTCCAGGTTAATCTGATCCATGTGCTTGGGTGCCTCCTCATTGTTATGGTAGGCATGAATCCAAGTGGGTGGCATAAAGCGTTGCGGACTGCCCATGTCGCGCCAGATAAAGACAATACTCATCCCCATCTTTGTCGAACTGGCCTGCTCCGGCGCAATCGGTTCATCAAACTCAGACGCCGCTTCACGCCCCTCCCGCATTTCAGCTCCGGCAAAAGAGGACAGGATGCTATCGCCCGAGCAATCGGCAAATGTCTGCGCGGAAACTTCATACCAAGTCTGGGTGGTCGATTGCCAGGCACGGAGCGAATGCACGCGTCCGTCGCTCGCGCTTGCTTCGGTGCATGAACAGTTCAACAACAGAGTCAGATTCGGTTCCTGCTTGGCGATCCCATGCATTGCGAGATCCCACATTTGCCAATTGGCACCGGGATTTCGGTAGAGGGTCTCCAGCATGATTTCTTCGACGATCCCAGTCTCGCGCACGCTACGATCCCAGGAGCCATAAGCACCCTGCACCGGAACACGTATCTCACTCGAGGCATTCCCACCCAACACTGGACGGTCGTGAACCAATACGGTTTTCGTTCCGTGTCTGGCCGCAGCAACTGCAGCACAGAGTCCAGCAAGGCCACCGCCGACCACACAAAATTCGGTTTTTAAATCAATTGTCTTCATAACTAAAAATGATGGATAGCCGGTTGATAGCAGGCTGCGATTTCATCACCGGCCAGATGAAATAGAGTCCGATACAAATCACCCAGATCCGAGCTGAAAGGACGAACCGGATAAGTTAAGAGTGCCCGAGACAGCAATACAGGGTCTTCTGACGCCAGTGCATTGCCGAGCAAGGTTTGATGAGCGGCTAAAGCGGCAGATAATCCGTGAACCACGGGCGGAATGTCATAAGCGAACACCGAGGCTGAGCGGATGGAGTCCTCATAAAGATACTGTGTGTATTCGACCACATGATCATGATGGATCCCCGCAATCGCGCCCTCGTTCGGACGTGAGGTCGCCAAACGCATTTCGCGAACACCGGCAACCGCCGCCATAATCCTTACGAAGATATCCTGATCCGCCCGGCGGAAAGTATGATTTTCCTTCCAGTAATTTTCCCAGAAATTCGTGTCCAAGTCCCGATCGACCCATTGGTTGAAGTCGCTGTCCAACTTTGCCCGAGCTTGCCAGCCCGACTCAATCGCAGCCTCCACCTCGGCGACCGTGCGATTCGGATTTTCTTTTCGGTATTTGACCAAGGCCTCGTCATACATCAGATGCGCCAAACCATCGCCTTCAGAAGAGAACACCAAAACTCCATATTTGCGCCATAATCGAACGAGTGTGTTCACACTGTTTGTAATATTGGAGCGGGCGAATTCATTCCACCAGGGCTGTAGTTCGCACATTTGCCAGTCATCCCCCGTATGCTGCTCCAATGCCTCAAAGATCGGCTGTCCCTGCCATTCACCCTCAACCACATAGCTCAAATGGTTCACACCGGCACAGTGAACCTCTAAATCCTTGGCCTCGGCATCCTGCCCAAAAATCCTGGGAATATCCCATAGATGGTTGGTAAAACCCGCGCATACACCCAAGCAACGGATATTAGTATGATTGTTGACCATCGCAGAAAGCACCGCAATGGGGTTCACGAAATTAATCAACCAAGCCTCGGGACACAGCACTTCCATCCGTCGGGCAATGTTCATAACAACCGGAGCGATTTTAACCGCCGAGACCGCACCATTCGGCGAGACATTATCCGAACTGATAAAACCGCGATCAAAGGACTCATGATGCCCCAGCATGTATGATTTCTGTGGGCTGGCCGGCAAAATAATGCCGACCATATCGGCTCCCTCCAGCGCTTCATCCAAGGAATCGCCCCATCGTATCCGACAGTTTGCCCGCGATTGCTCCGGCGTTTTCAGGAGCATCTTTCCCATCGCTTCCGCTCGGGGCACGTTCAAGTCATAGAGAAAGACTTCCCCATCATCCAGCACCCCAGAATCAGCCATCGCCCCTCGGATAATACCGAATAGACGTAAAGCACCTCCTCCAACGAAACATACCTTCATAACAGCTTATTTCTTATAAATTTCTATCTTCACAATATCTCCATTCCCGGCATCAGCAATGTAGAGCCATTCACGGCCCTGTGCATCCCGGATGCTGGCAATCCCCGACGGTGAACGCAACAGAAGAGCCCCATCGGCTTCATCTGAAGTGCCAAAACCGCCCAGCGCAGCCATACATTCGCCCGATGGGGCAAACAATTCCACTTCGTGCCGTGAACCATCCAGCAGCCAGAAGTTGCCTTTACTATCGATCGTCAAAGCATTCGGATCCCGGATATCCTTGTATCCCGGCGCACTGCTCTTGGTCCGCTCCCAACCCCAATCAACTTGACCCTTCGCATCCAAACAAAGAATCTGACGCGACTGCCCACCGGCAACATATGTTTTTCCATCAGAATCCTGATAAAAACCATAGCGAGCCTCATTTTTAGAGTTCAAGGCGTAGAGCGTCGTCAGGCTTTCATCGCGTTCACTCCAAGCTTGAATGAGGTATTTACTCTCACGTCCGACCTTGCCTTTCGCGCCGAACAAGACACGCCCCAGACCGTCGACCGCCAAATCATGCGCGAATGCATAGCTGTTAGCCAGCACAGGCAGCCCCCCATTGAGCGCTTCAGGCTCTGCCCATCCGTTCCCACTTCGTTTGGCCACAAATAGATTGATCCCTCGCTTCATCCCATTCCAGTGCGAGCTGAGATAGAGATCACCTGCTGGCCCAAATGCAAAGGACTCGAACTGTGGTCGATCCATCCGAAAGCCAGGATCATAGGCTAATTCGATCCGATCATCCCTCGTCGGATCAATCCGGTAGAGCTTGCCATCCGCAGCGAAATACACTCGACCTTCCAGAACTTTCAATTGGCTTGCATCAGTCAGACGATGACCAGAGACAGCTCTGGTGATGAGACTTTCCACAATCGCATTGGGTTCATTCAGATCACGAGCACCCACAAGGGTTTGATCAACCGGTCTGATGTAGGCGAAACACAATCTCCCGTTCACATCCACATCGAAGTCATGCGGCACTTCTTCCAGTTGCACTTCAGAATCGAACCTAAAGCCACCATTCGGTTCTAAGCGAAACACGCGCAAAGTTTTGGAGCCACCTTCGCGCACAACCAATCGATCTGCACGAACGGCCAGAGACCTTGGGTTTTGCGAAGAGATTGACTGCAAGTGCTGTCCATCCGCACTGTAGACTTCTACCGATTCGGCACGCCCCACGTAGATACGTCCGCGTTCATCCACAGCCGCAGAACCCACTGCCTCTTCGCTCAGTTGAAACTGCAAGACTCCATCCGTCGAATAGACATACAAACCTTCACGCCCAGCTTCCGGACAAGAGAGCACGGCAATCCCGTCACCACCGGCAGCGAGTAATCTGGTGCCCTGACCGGGATAACCAAACTGTTTATTCGGCAGCGGAAGCACTCGACCATCTTTGCCATCCAGCAAGACGGGGCGAGCTGCACCACTTTGCGCTAGCAGATTGCCTTCCTTCGTGACAAAGAAAATGCTCGGCGAGTAAGTAACTGAAGGTTCCAGCGTTTGTTTTCGAATATCCCCCGGAAAGGTTCTGTATTCTTCATATAGATATAAATCACGCACACAGTTCCCGTTTGCATCAAAAGCACGAATTGTATTCTCCGAATTCACCCACATGAGTCCATCTGGCCCGGTGGCCAAGGATTGTATGGAATCCATTTCCTGCTCGCTTGAATTTAAAATACGTTCGTGCTCCAAATCGGAAGTATCCAGATATGGGTTTCCGTGCGCTTGACTACGATCCCACAATCCTTCCGGATATTGGCCACTCAGGTAGTAAACAAAGACCGCAGGCAGCTTTTCAAGCAAGCCGCGCGCCTTATATACCTCCCCTGCCTCATAGGCTGAGATGGCGCCATCCATGGCTGACAAAGCCGCGTCGACATCTGCACGACTCAACTCCGGTGCAATGCGCTTTGCCGCGAGATCAGCCCGCAAGCGGCGAGCATCAGCAATCATCGGCCCAAGCTTCGCAGTGTAGGTATCCGGCACTGTATTCTTGATGGAAACCAGTTCGCCACCACCACGGATACGAAATGCCCGCAGCATAAACGGTTCAATTGTTAGTTCCAAGCTACCTTCCTCCGAAAGCGGTAACACACTGTCATCAACAGCTGAACGGACAATCGCGCCTTCTTGAAGCTGAATTGAAGTATGCACGGCCACTGGCAAACGGTTCACTGCGTAAAACCAGAAATCACCATCTGCATCCGTGTATGACCAGACAGCCACCGGATCACGCCCTTGATCCCATGCAGTGAAGGACTCCGCTGGCAAAGAACGATATTCACGAAGAAATGGCTGCATCACACTCGGTGTCCCAAAAATCCAACCGCTTCCACCTGTTGACAGGAAGCTCGTATCGGCATTGGCAAGCGCCTGAGCGTAGATATCGCGCTCGTTCACATCGGATGGCGTGCAGGTATCAAAGGCCGAGAACGTCCGCCCGCCATACTCCGACCAATCCAAGTGTCGGTTGACCTCATAATAATCGCTGTAGATGCCATAAGCACGACCATCGAACTGTCCGACCTCCTGAATCGAAGTATCGTATATCAGATTCAACTTATCCGCATCGTTCGTCGGAATCGAGTAACGACGGCCATACATACCCCCCGGAGGAATCACGACGATATCCGACTCATTCGCATACTGCTTAGGATCCATCCCGACCTCCCGCATTTGATCGAGAATATCCGTGCTCAAGGCCACATCCGGATGCAATCCATACCAATTAAAATACAATTTGGCATCGGGCTTTGCCTGTTGGATGCGTGCTAACAACCTCTTATGATAATCGTGTATCTTTTGACAACGCCATTCAAACCAGGCATCACGTGCTTGCCCCATGAGGAATGCGAACCGCTCCTCGAACCGATTCGGATCGCCAGACTTGCCGGGGACATCGATCCCAGTCTCCCGCTCGAAATATTCAATAGTCCAATCTCCGTATCCACAACTGTGATTCGGCAAAGCATTCCAGCCCTGCCACTGCCAACGAAACATCATGCGGGAACTGATGCCGGCAAAAGCCTCACTGTCCGCAAGACTATCCGCCATCTCGCCTAGAATTTGAATGTAAGCGTCCTGCACTTTTGGATGTAAAGGATTGTAGACAAAAGACTCCCAAGCAACACGCGTGCGACCTTCCTTATCATAGATCACCATGTCCTTTGCATCATCCGTAACAAAGTTGACCTCAAAATGCTTGCGCCCGTTTTCGTAGACAGGCTTGGCCCAAACGCCCATGACTTCACGGTCGAACCAAGACTGACCTGTAAGATGAAACTCCGGCACTAATTTTGAATCGTATTTTTCCGCAATCAGAGATGCTAGACGCACTTCATTAACAGGCTTCACGAAATATCCGTCCAAGAGCTTACTGGGATGGTGTGCCCCTTGATAGACCACCACGGTTGGAAACATCAGATTCGCACCTAAGAAGCGATTCCATTGCCCCCAACGATCGAGCGACTTTAAGTCCTCAAGAACCGAAGTTCCATCATCGGCACCAAAGAACTTTCTCCAGCGACCACTCTCTTCAAAATAAAAACCAAAGCTTCGCCCCCGGGTCTCCCCCAAGTTCGCCGCGGGCAAGCCAGATTCGATCAGGTCGATCTGGATACGAGCAGCCGCTGCCTTCATTTCCGGCACTAAATTAAGCACCGCAATCACAACCTCATCCTTTGCCTTAGGAATGAAGTAAGCTTCATGCACTTTCATCGAGTGTGTCAGCGGATATTGGTCCCCCGTTTCCACTCCACCGGTATTGACCTGCGCTGCGGCCGTGCCACGGGGTTCCGAACCGTCATTGATCCAGAATCCCATACTACGGCGATCATCATCCGGATACGTCACTCTCAAACGATACTGCCGGTTGATCTCTGGAAGTTTGAATTTGTATGAAAAGCCATCGAGTCCCCACTCGCTCTCTTCCGCAGTGATTGAGCCCGGAGACTCGCGGTAACTGCCGAACGCTTTCTCCACCAAGGTGGAAACGCCCCCTTTTTCCCAGAATCGACCTTCCGGCGGTTCAGCCGTGCAATCAATATCGATCACAGGAGTCGTGACCAACTCAGCTGGCGCCGATGGCGCATGGTCTGTATTCACTGCGACAAATTCACCAGCCTTTAGATCGGATGGGCGTAAGCGCTGGCCATCAACATCCGCCACCAGACGATACACACCCTCCTCAGGAATCGTAATCTGAACAGTCTGATGAATCAGTTTTTCGGAAGCTGGAAAATCAATCTGCCCAACTGCCTGCTCTTCATGAGAAACCGTATCGATTAAAATCAACTCATACCGTGTCGGAACCTTCGTCCCGCCGGCAACCTTCAAAGAGATCGGTTCCAGTGTTCGCACCACGTTTTTGGACGGCCAAATACGAATGGATCCAGAAGCATCCAATCCGGATGCACGCAACTCCCAATAGTCGGGAAAGTCCCCGGGATGGAGAGGACGATGAATGCGCAAGGTGTGCATGCCCGAGTCCAACCAGAGATTCCCTTCTTTGAATCCACCGAATGCCCGATCCACATCCTCGTCATCCGATCTGGAGATTTCAAAAACCGGCTCACCGTCAACATAGACCGAACGAATCCATGCCGGCGACATACCTTTGAACCAAAGCGAATACCAACCGTCTACAGGAACTTCGAGATCATACTCGACCCATCCTTGACCCAATTTCAGCGTGCCCGCCTTTTTTAGAGGCTCTAGCTCAACATTTCTGGGCCAGTCGATTCTAGAACGGTCAAAGTCCCATCCGTCGCGTGAAACGACAAGCGGTATCTCCGCCAATGAGAGCAAGCTCGCCCCCAAGAAAACCAACATGGAAATAATTAATTTTTTCATATTCCACATCCTAGTATTCGCGAACCCAATCCACACCTTCCGTCACTTTCGGCCAATCATCTGTGCGGAAGACCGGCGTCGGCAAACCATGCTTGTTAATGAGCTGACTGCCTCGGGTGGACTCGGACCAAGAATAGCGCACTGCAACCGGATTCGGCACTTCAGGGCTGCTGACAATCACAGTCTCCCCGTCGATTCGGGCATCCGCCCAATGCCACTGACGATCATCGCCCGCAATTGAAAAAGCATTCAACACCTCTCCTTTGTAACTAAGCCCCTTAGCATGGTCGAAATAAACACGAATGGCATCCCCCTCAATTTTGAATTCCCGGAATGTCGGCCCCTGGTAAGGCACTTCCTTACCGTAGACCGTATTCAAAGCCGCCCGAGCCAGACGATGCCCGACGGGTAACTTGTCCAGATAATGCACATCGTCTTCCGGTGTCATCAGATCATCCGTAACCACCATGGCGGTATTAGGCAGATCCAAAGCAGCGGTTTGCGCCTCTTTGAGTTCACCTTGGCGGTAATCACCAGCAGGACCCGTAAAATGTTTACCGCTTCCATAGGCAATCTGCACATAGAGAAACGCGAGATCAGGCTGATCAAACAGTTCACGCCATTCCTGTATCATGAGTTTAAAACGTTCCTCGTAACAAGCAGCCATGGGGCTATCACTTTCCCCTTGATACCACAGGATTCCCTTAAGAGCGAAAGGTGCCATCGGTGCAATCAATTGATCATAGTGCTTCGAAGGAAAGTTTCTTGGAGGGTAGAGAGTAGGCAGTTTGGGTTTCTTGGTTTTCGCTTTGCCAGCCTCCTTCAGTTTGCGCCACTTAAGCACCTCCGCCTCAACCTTGTTAAGGTAGTCTAATTCATAAATTGCTTCATCCAGATTAGTTTCATATGCCTCGGCGATCTTCCTGAGCGATGGCAAGGCTTCATGTGCTTCCTGGCTCATCCAGGTAGAGATAATCGTCCCCCCCCGCCCGGCATCAATCAATCCCACCGGCACGCCCAAAGCCTCATGGATATCCCGTCCAAATGCATAATGAATCGCTTTCCACGGATACATTTTAGACACATCACCACCGAATACAGCGGAGTTCCAATAGGCGTGCCGCAGAACATGCTGATCGGTCACCAAATCATCAGGGTAGTTATTGGTAATTCTCACATCCGGGTAATCCACTTCAGACGCGTATTCCACCGCACCCGTTGCACTCTTCAAGGGCCCGCCTAGATTTGACTGTCCGGAGAGCAACCAAACGTCCCCCATCAGAATGTTGTAGCACTTCAGGGTTTTGTCTCCCGAAGTCGCCGTTAATTCATAAGGACCGCCTACTGCAATCGGTTCGAAGGTCACTTGCCAACGTCCATCCGCTTGGCTCTGGGTGGATAATTTCTGCCCGGCAAGCTCCACAGTCACTTTGCTGTCTGGCGTTGCCCAACCCCAAACTGGTAGTTCCATATCACGTTGCAGGACGGCACCACTTCGAAACAACGCTGAGAACTCAAAGCCTAATTCACGCGTTTTCTTTTCTTTTGCTTCCTGAACGAGAAAGAAACCCGACTTGAAATCGGCATTCGTCAACAACGCATCGTTAACCTTCGCGCGAATCGTATAAAAGCCTTCTCCGGGAGGACTCAACTCGGCCTCACGAATAATTGGGGCGGATGCCTTAGGGAATTGAACCGTTCCGATCGAAGTCAATTCACCAGTTGCCAGATCCTCCCAATACACATCATAGCTCGTTTCGAACGAAGCGCCGCCTTCGATCTTTATCTTAATTTTTGTTTCGGTGTCCAATAGACGACTCTCATCCGCCCACACTCTAACGGTATCACCCGCATCTTCAGCCGGACGCAGTTCCCATAGACTCGGCAAATTCGCAGGGAATTGATTCCTTTGAAGACGCAAAGTATGCATGCCTTCACTCAAATAGACATTGATCTCCTTAAAATTCACACTGTCTTTCGGCGCATTGGGCACGACATCCTCTGGATCGGCTCCCTGCAGTCTAACATACGTCACTCCATCGACGAAGACATCGTGTGACCACGAGGGCGCACCACACCTGAGATAGAGCGCATACCAGCCCGCATCGCTGACTTCAAAGTCATACTCCATCCATCCAGCAAACTCGTTGGGCAGCCCGTCCTCGATGGCAGCAGCCACTTCGGCTTCGCTACCAGTCAGCTGTGAGCGATCAAAACTCCAGCCATCCCGCTGAATAACTTCGGCAGCCAATAAAGTGCTGGCCAGACAAGTAAAACCGCAGAGTGCAGAAAGGTATTTTCGATTTAGAATATTCATCATTTGGGTCATTCTAGAATGCAGAGATCAGTTTGATAATTCATTCGGGGTTGGCGCAAAACGGAGACCGCCAGGATCCGTCATAAAGACGGTGAACCAGCAATTCATACTGCCACCATGATTCTTCACCATTAAACGGTTTTGCCCCTTGTTCAGATGTATTTTTGCCGCTCTGGGCTTCCAGCCATTAAAGCCGAATCCGGTATTCGCATAAAGTTTCTCATGCCCCGCCATCGGCAGGACGATTTCTCCATTCAAATATACGTTCGCCCACCAGTCGGAACCCACATGAAGAATCACATCCTGATCTCGCGGACTTTCAATAAAGGTCTGAGCAAAGCCGACCCAATAGCCAGTAATCCCAGCCCGTTGCGCAAAATTGACACCAGACTCCTCATAGGAACCGACGACCTCACCAGTCTGTTGCCAGGACAATGCATCGCCCAATTCGTTTGTGTAAGTCGCATCCAAATCAGGATTTAACTCCGGCGGAAATTTCTTCATCGCAACTGACTTCAGCGCCTCATCACTCGATTTGCCCCGTAAATTGGTGTTCCATATCGATTTGAAAGGACCCACTGTCGACCATTGGGTCGTTGGCACAGAAACCAAATCAGGAGCCAATTTGGCAGCATAGAGACCAAATGGAGCTGCGCCCTCAAGTATCAATCGGGCTTTGCCACTTTTCAAAGACACTGCGGCAAAATCAACACGCTGGGGCTCACCTGGCTGATCGATATGAAGCGGAATCTTCAAACTTTTTCCGTCCAATGAAGCAATTGCTACACTGGCCTCCTGACCAATATAGCCCAAGCTCAGACGATAGAAGCCATCGACCGGCACATCCAAATCCAATTCGAAACCCGTATGCTTCGTCACCAGAACTTTCTGGAATTTCCATTCCGGATTGAAGCTCTCGGACGCCTGCAGTTCGGCTTTATCGGGATCGACAAGCATCGAATTCAAATCCTCGACGGACAGAAATGGCTCACTGGGCGAAAAGCGGTCCGTGCCCAAGTTTTCCAAGCGGTTTATAAATTGACCGCGGATTTGTCCCTCCGGATAGCGACCGAATTGCTGGTAGACTTGCATCATTGTAGCCGACACAAGAAGTGAGCGCGCCCGCCAGTAATCTTCCGCCGAGAAGCAGTTCCAAGCCTCGTTCAGTTTCTTTTGAAACATGCTTTGTGCCTTCGGTTCCACAAGCCCTGCATAGGTCGATGACTGCATTTGAGCGTTTAATTTTTGGGCGAAGGACAGGCGATAACGTAAAAATCCAATCGCTTCTTTCGGCACAGAATACTGAACTGCCTCAATGGAGGCCTTCTTGGACGCTCGAAATGCCCGCAACTGGAATGGCTTGAATTCAAGACGCACATTTCCATCCTGCAGCTTAAAGACGCCTCCAGTTCCCAGCTGTGTGATTTGCTTGGTATTTTGAAGTTCGACTGTTGTTTGAACCGGATAACGCTCGCGGTTGACTGCATAAAAAATGAATGCGTCATCGGTTTCCAATGTCCAAAAAGCAACTGGATCATCAGCAAACTCGACCCGCTCGAACGGGACGCGAGGCAAGCGTCGGAATTCTGCCATCCACTCATTAAAGTATTCGCGTTCACCCCAGGTAATCGGGTAGCCACCATCTCGAAATACCATTGTATCCTGTTCGGCCAAGACAGTCGCATAGCGCTCGAGTTGATTACGCCCAGCCACATCGGAACCCGAAGTATACCACCATCGCTTTAATGGCATCCCGAGTTTATCGAGCGGGAATTCCTTAGCCCATTCCTGATAGTAACCAAATTCAGAATACGATCTAAAAGCCCCATGCCCAGCACCGATATAATCGGCATCCATAAAGTCATCATACTGAGCTTGGTCTTGTAACAAAGTCATCGACTTACCACGACCATACCCCGAATCCGGCATAAATGCCAAGCCAGGTTCGGAGTCTAAACGCTCCAAATCCAGACCTTGCAGTGCCACTCGTTGCTGTAAATTAGCAGGCACACTCGGCAGATGCGCCTGATCCGTCCGGGCATCGCCGACGAGGAAAAAAGCCGCTTCTGGCTTCGCCGCTTGCACTGCGTCCCGAAGCCGCGCCAGAAAATCAGTCACGCGTTCCTGACGCCACGCGATCCAGTGCTCCTTCATCTCCGGACTAGTCAGAAAACGGTAGCGCTTCTCAAAACGCTTTGGATCATCCACAGCACCGGGCACTGCAATCCCTGTATCGTCACTAAATTGCGAGATCGTCCAATCCCCGTATCCCCAATTTAAACTGGACAGAGCAAAGAGCCCGGACCACTTCCACGAATTCAGACGTCCGGCTAAGCCAGCAAAGGAACGCGTGTCTCCTAAAGTTTGCGCCATCTCAGCATAGATCGCGATGACTTTGTCCTGCACATGCGGATGCAGCACATTCCAAACGGGCAAAATTCCACCCCGACTCTCCGTCTTGTTGTAGCGATAGCCCCACCAAGAAGCCGTATACAAATCGTCAGGATTCTCTGCACCTTCCGCCATAACTTTATCCGTGAAGTAGCGCTGCTTGGCAGTAAAAATTTCGCCGATATAACCCAAACCGTATTTATCGCATAACAGCGCGCTCAGGCGAGGGATGTTGTAATCATATTGCATGAATCCAACGAGCTCTTCCGAAGGGTAAGTTGCCTGCTGGTAGGCAGTGATCGTCGGCCAAAAGGCATTCATCCCGGAATAACCGATCCACTCCATGTTCCGTTGGAGTCCAATATAGTCTCGCAGGATCGGCGAAAGATCCTCCGGCGTATTGAAATGACGATGCCAGCGCTCCGGCTCTTCCATATAGGAACCAACCAAGCGTCCATTTGCACCACCACTCTCGGGACGCAACCCACCCTCGATCTTGTAAATACGGATTTTCGAAGCGGCAGCACGTTTCCCCAATCGGGCACTCATGAGACCAACGTGGAGCTCTTTTCCATTGGGGTAGAAGAAAACGCTCTCAGTCAGCATCTGATTGGATAAAGTAACCGGCCCACCGGTCTCATAACCCGCGGTCGGCGGCAAAAAACCGTCGCCTTTGGCTTTGTTATAAACATCCACAATAGAGATACAGACCGAGCGCCAATCATCATCCGGATGGTCAATTTCGATCAGGTAGCGGGAACCGGGGTCTTCGACATCGAACAAGTAAGCAAAACCAGAGAAGTTTTCCTGAACAAAACGAGGGTGCGGATCCACATCAGGCCCAGTTCCGTTATTACTTTCCCGATAAGTGCCTGCCTCGGTCGTAACGAGGCGTGTCGAACCATTGGCTTCCCAGTAATTCTCACCCAGCGTAACCGCTTCGCCATTGATTGTATTTTCGACGCAATCGACTACATAGAGCAAACGCTTGACGGCTGGCTCCGTCTGCATCTTCGCCAATTCCGTATCAACGACAAAATAGCGGAGACCCGCAAACACATCGATCGAGATCAGATGCTCTTCCGAGCGCACAGCGAGCTGAAAAACGCCCTCTGAATCCGTAGGGATCGAAACCTTACGTGTAATAAACGAAGTGCTCTTCGGAAAGTGAACCGACGCAACGACCGCATCCGTCCGATTCAATTCATCAAATCGGACCAAGTCATAGCTTCGGGCCTCTCCGGCTCCTCCAGTCAACTCCAATTCAAATGGATCGCCCAACCGAAGCTCCTTATAGCCAAGCACCTTGACACTAACAGAAGATTCCGGCCCAGAGGCGGCTTTAAGAGCCATTCGCCGGGGGAGGCCAGCCGGATAGCCCATGCGCCCCACGCGTTGATAGCGAATGGTATGGACTCCTTTCGTTAAGGGCAAATGAGCGACATCGGTCCAGCCATTGGTTGTCAGCTTCTCCTGAGGAAGACTCAGAGTTTCCGCTGCCGATTTATCGCTATTACGAAGCCCTAGTATAATCCGTTCCCCATCCAAAAAAACCTCATACATCAATGAGGGTAAATTCTCGAATGAGAGCGTATACCAATCGCTCTGCTCTATCTCGACATCAAATTCAAACCAGCCTTCACCATCTAAACTACCTTTACCAGAATCAGTCCACTTGCCATCAAACGTTAATTCTCCTCGAGTATAATCGACCACATCGGCCGTAAAAAAAGCAGCCCTTTCAGAGGCAATTGATTGGCTGAACAGAAACGCCAATATTAAGAAAGTTAGAGAGAGACGCATGAGATTACAGGGGAGAAACAAGGCTGCAGGAGTAAAAAACACAACAAACTACCATATGATAGTTTGGTCGAGTAAATTATAGTAATTTGGCCACTTCATCGAGGGGAATATTCACTAAAAAGACGTATCTGAACAGGATTCAGGCTGTTATCACTATTTAGGATGAAAATGTTCATGCGATTATTCGGTTCATGTGGCCAAATAGAACTGTAGGCGAGCTCCCAACTTTGCTCTTCATCCGAACGGGCAAACTTGACCTCAACGGAAGTCGATTCGGCATCCTTTAGTTCAACGACTTCAAATCCATTTGAAGCTACGGCAAACAATTCCTCACCGACTTTACCACGAATCTCGAAATCACTCAGGTTACAGACTTGGTAACTGCCACGCTTGAAGTTTTCTATGTTTCTGGGGATCGGAAAAACCCGAAACGCCTCCCCTTCTCCATCAAGTGCTTTGAAGATAAATAAAACCTCGTCCAGATCGGAAGTTAAATCACATTTCGCCACAGGAATCCGCCGAACTCCGGTCTCTGTATCCGCAGGCACCTCACGAAAAAAGACAATCGGGCTGGGCCCTCGATATGCCTTAGGTAAAGAAAAACCACGACTGTAGATTTTGAGTGATTTAACTTCACCATCGCTTAGATAATTCAAATCGCGGATCACCCCCTCATCCCAATTCAATGTAATAAAATCGAGTTCGAATATCTCCGGGACTTCATCGTTTGCCTGACAAATAGTAAGCAAAGATAAAAAAATGAATAAATATGGGATTCGGAAAAACATAAATACTCGATAGTTTAAGGTCAGACATCTTCCGGGTTCAACCACCGAAACTTTACGATTCGAAAAGCGCGCCCAAAGTCGCCGACCGGAAGATTGCGATTACTCAAATCACTACGGTCACCCTCGATTGGATCCGGATAGCGCTGAACAACCGCTTCACAGTAAGCACGATTGGTGATCGTATCCGTCAATGGATCGACGCAATCCCCATAACCACGGATAATAAATGTATCAGACCGTGCCGTTAAAATCGGGCCAAGGGCTTGGAGCACATCGCTCTGCAACAAGTAACCCGGCGCATTAGTGGCCTGCTTACCTGAACTGGCGACTGGAAACGGACTATCTTCCGGCCCATCGGCATCCAACGAGAGCGCATTATCCAATACATCATTGATGCTACTGGCTGGAGCATCCAGAGCTCGCTGAAGAATACCACTTACACGCTCGTCCTCCACAGTGCTACCGAGATCGACAAGGCTACGGTTCACAAACTCAGCTAGACTTAAGAAAGGTCGTCCACGCTCTTTGATCCGATTCACGATTTCTACTGCCAAGTTTTCAATCTGTTGCTGACTCAAGACATGATACCCACGCCAAAAAGCTTCAGCATCCCCCGCAGAACCCGAGTTAGATTGGTAGTCACTGCCATAAGGCCGACTTAACCTCGAGAAATATAGACTGGCGCTTTCGTTGACTGAAGTCCCATCTGTCGGATCGTAGACAGGGAGCTTCAAATCCTTCATTGAGCTTAGCAAGGCCACCCAAGCTTTGACTGAGGTCGAATTGATATTAAATGGCCCATTCACCATCATCCATGAAGCTAAGGCCTTGTAAGCTTGGGCGTTGGCTTCTGAATCACTGAAAGCATTCGCATCAATCAAGTCCTGTAACTCATAAGCAAACTCGTAACGTTTATTTCGCTGCAATCCATCTGTATATAAATCGGAAAAATCAGCCTCACTCAGAGATGGGTCGATCGACGAGAAAAAATAGGAATCCCACAAAGCTTCATTGATACGGTAGGGCAAATCATAGACCGTATAATTAGCGAAATTAGAATTAACCACTTGCCCCAGTGGGATGCGCGGATTGGCATAAGAGTTCCCGACAATCCATCCAGGGTCACTACTGTAGCGAGAAAGGTTCGCATGCTGTAATTCTCCAATGGAAAGCAGAGGTTCGCGAGGGACATTAAACAAAACTACGAATCGCTGCCCCCCCGTCGCCGTAGAGCTCCCCCAGTAGCCACTGTAGCGATTCGTATCCCATGCCTCAGGAGGAACCGCCCCCGACAACAGTCCATGGTCCTGCTGCGCCGAATACATCCCCATAGAAGTGTTTCCATTTCCGTCTTTAAAACCATCCCAATCAGCATCGCCGGCCAAAGCTCTTAAATTCTGATCTACCATGTTACGAAATCCATTCACCTCGCGCGAAGTCGGCATCATAAATGACCAACTGGCTAGATAAACACCGCTCTGGTTACTAGCGCTACTCACAAAAAAAGGAGCGATCTCATCATCAACCGTTGGTGGCTTTTTATCGGCATCCGCCTGATAGAGCTTCGCAAAGCGATGTATATCCAAATCTCCAATCCATGAAGGATTAATTTTTCTGAGCACAATGTAAAAGTCCAACTTGTCATCCGCTAAGTCCGCGTCCGATAACAATTCTACACTATTAATCACAACTTCTTCGTCAGGGCCAAATTCCTGCGAAGTAATTTCATCATAATAATACCCATTTGCCAAATATGTAGGCACTAGGTTCTTGCTTGAATTGGTAGAAAAAATTCGGGTTTCTCCTGGTTTTAAATCGTATGGAGAGCTTGTTTGCGTAATATAATAACCCCGATCAGAACTCGACTCCGTAAGCCCCATAGAAACAAAGTCCTCTTCGATTACCTGCGAGCCAACCGTAATTTTAAATTTTGGATTCAGGCGCATGTAAAAACGATAAAAGCTAGTATCAATTGATACATTATAGGGATTATAAATTCGAATCACTGGCCTCATCCCAATATATAATTTATAATTCCCTGAGCCCTGCCTGACAGACTTAATCGAAAAATCAAACTGCAAGCCCGCTAAGACCGGTGTTACTGGACTATTCATCTGATAATTATCCTCTAAACCAAATGCGGGATTACCATGCTTGTATGGGAAATAATCATAACGAACCGCCGTTGTGTTCAATTTGGGCTGAGCCGGAATTTGTGCCATCGAATTACCGCCTGTCAGTGTTTGATAATGCAGATAGTAGTCCCTCAAAATTGACCAATTCGGTCCCGTCGGATTTCCCGAAGCATCCACAATGTCGTCCACCAGTCTTAAACTCGACAACATCGGCTGCACATTCGGGTCTCCAAACTCACGGAGAAACACTGTATCCGACTCGAAAGCAGCCGTTAGGTCCTGCTTCAACCCACCGTTTTTCGTGTCACTGAGGACACCATAACTGTCGACCGAAAGATCATGAAAGTAGTCTCGAGCCACAGACGCACCAGAGGTCAAAGTCGATAAGCTATCCAAGGTGGCCAAATTCTCCAGACGGGCATCGTCCTCGAAATCATCATTCTCAAATTCAGCATCCACCTGATTGATTCCATAGCCGTAAGACACCACCGTCGGTGACGCATTCTGAGAAATCGAAGGCGTATTGTCCTCCGACAAGATGTTCACCTTGGCTTTCACCCCATCGTCCCCGACCCAGAATGCATAACCTCCCGATCCATCCAAACTCGTATTGACAATCGAACGGCGCGGCACCTTCACCCTGTCGGATGCCTGTGAAACACTACCGTCATCCACCATCCAAACCACTTGATCGCTTACAGCCGGATCTGCTAATGCAATGTCCGGATTCACATAATCAGGATCGGTCGCAGCCAGACCTTCATTACCACTGACCAACCATACGGGTGCTGCCGCAGACTGGGTCGAATCCCAGATTCCCAACCAAAAACGATTCCCAGCGGCTTCAGCAGCATCTCCAGTTACATCTGAACGGGCACTTACACGTTGATCCGGTCCGGCATGCTTCTGCAACTCCCCCAGTGCAATCATCAAGCTCAAACGTGCATTTTCCTCCGCCTGAAGCCGCTGCTGTATGACCAGACTATTCGATGACTCCACTCTGATAAAAGTTGCGATGGAGACAACCAGCAGTAAGACAAAAGCCATCAGGCTAATCGCAATGATCAGTGCAAAACCACTTTTGCTCGGAAGCGTTCGCTGACTAGGGCAATTTGCGATGCACATTTTTTTGGGGGGGTAGAAGTATTGGCAAGGTTTATAGACAGTCCGTAAGACAAAAAACATCACTACCGAAGCGATTAGTCTGAATAAAAGGCAAACTTAGGTATCTGATGTTAGGACACAACGACTTACGTAAAGACACGCGTATACCATATGATAGTTGATGTAAAATCAAGACTTTAATATGTGAAGCTGGGATATCTCCCGGAGAGATGAGGTAGCCCGATAAAGGTGACCACATATCCTTACATTAACTTAAAAATACCATATCCAAAACCTGAAACACTTATGGATAATTGGTTTCCATCTTGAATCAGTTCGCATCCACAGTTCAGCAGGGATGCATCCAACAGACCGTCCATCTCCACGGTAATGGATTGCGTCTGACCGGATGGATTGACTGCAATCAGAAAAGAACTGCCAGCTAACTCACGCTTATATATAAACGGATAATGGCAATTTCCGGGGTTCAGGAACCGATAGTCACCGTCCGTCCCCAAGGCCGGATATGCTTTGCGGATATGGATCAACTTGCGAACAAAGTTTAATAGCGAACCCGGATCTTTTAGCTGCGCATCCACGGTCGGACGGTCGGGATCAGGGTCGATCGGAAGATACAAATAGTCGGCAGACGCCGTGGAAAATCCGGCGTTGTCGGAATCGTCCCACTGCATGGGAGTCCGCGTGCCGGCGCGTTCACCAAGCTCGGTGGTGCCGGCATTGATCGCGACAATGCCGTCGAGCAACGAACCTTCTTTCGAAGGCACGCCTTCGACATAGCGCATGCCGATCTCTTCACCATAGTAAATCGTCGGCGGTCCGGCCTGCGTCATGAAAAAGACCCAGGCGCAACGGAGTTCGTCCCAACCTCGGGGCGCGCAGCGCAAACGTTGAAAATCATGACAGCCCACCGGCAGGGTAATTAGTCCCTTACCCAAGGTCGCCTCACGTTGCTCGATATAGGACTTTTGAAACACTTCGAGACTCCCCTTCCCTTCGGCATCGAAATAGCAATGCGTCTGCCCTTTCGGCGGTGGCAGAGTGCCATTGCCGTTGAAGAACAAAGAGGAATAGCCCGGCGCATTGAAGTGCAGCATGAAGTCCAAATGGAAACCAGCCGCAATCGAACGGCTGGGCGAACTCCATTCAGACATGAGTACCCGGTCCGGATAGTTCGCATCGATCCAAGTGCGTACCTCCTGCCAAATCTCTTTGACCGCCTCGATGGAGGCCGCGGTGCCCTCCGGCTTGACCAAAGAGCCGGCCATATCCACACGAAATCCGTCACAGCCACGATCAAACCAGTAAGCGAGGATCTTCTTCAGCTCCGCCCGGTTTTTCATCGGCCCAGGCGCATCAATGGGGTCCTGCCAAGGCTCACTCGGTTCCGAATAGCCAAAGTTCAGAGCGGGTTGATACCAGAAAAAGTTGGAGACAAAGTCCCCACGCACCGGACCTTCCTTGGGATCGAAGTCACGGTTCTTCCAGATGTAGCGATTGGCTTCGACACAATGAGGATCGGCGGCCTCTTCCGCGAACCAGACATTGTCCATCGAGGTATGCCCGGCCACCAGGTCAAGAATCACTCGAATCCCCCGGTCATGGGCGGCTTGGACCAGTTCGACGAAGTCGGCCTCGTCGCCATAGCGTGGCGCGATCTTGTAGAAATCGCGGATGTCGTAGCCCGCGTCCCCAAAGGGTGAATCGAAGCAGGGGTTCAACCAAATCGTATTGATCCCCAGATCGCGGATGTAATCCAAACGGGAAATGATCCCCTGAAAATCGCCGACTCCATCTCTGTCGCTATCCTGAAAAGTCTGCGGATAGATCTGGTAGATCACCGCGTCTTTGAGCCAGTCCATTCCTGCCATATGAGCGTCCTTCCCTTACTTGGTGATGACAGAGCCACCGGCCACACAAACACTATTGAGACGCAGTTCTTCACCGGCTTCCAGCAAGGGACGAATCTCCAGGCGGTGTTGGACATCCGGATCCAAGCCATGCGTCAGTAGTTGCACCAGCCGCATATTACCACTGGCACACAGCGCCTTGTATTCGACCGGCTCTCCCCCATCGATACTGACGGTATAACGTCCGGACTTAGGCGTGCTTTCGCCGAAGAGCAAGACGCTCTCGCCCTTGAACTCGAGCACAAGCGCCTCGGGCGATTCGGTTTCACTGGCTTCGGCGAGCGCGAGGTCATCCATCCAGCGGGAGCAGGTAAAATCAAAGGCGACGGCATTGCGATGGGGAACACCGGTCTTCCAGCCCTTCGGCAACGCGTTTAAGCCAGCCAAGAGAAAGCGGTCGACCTGCATGTAGTGATCCGGGTAGATCGTGGCTTCGGGCAGCGCACAGACCGCCGCGTCTTGAACCGCTTTCAAATAAGTATCCCACACACATTCAGCATACAGCGCGTAACCGGCATCCCCCGGGTGGGTGTTGTCATAAGGCAAATCCCAAAGCTCATCCGGGGTGGCGCGTTCGTCCTCGAGCACCGCTTTACGCATCGAAGTTAAGACATCGGCAAGCGGTAAATTATAAGCCGCGCCAATCGCCTTATGGAGGTCATCCAATGGACGCACGGACGGCTTCGGCATGATATCGGCCTTCACTGCGAGGATGACTTGGACAACCGGAATATCCGCCTGCAACATGCGCCGTATCAGCGACTCATAAGAAGAGAGGCGGTCGTCTTCGGGAACCTTTGAAGCATGGTCATTTACCGTAAAATCAAGAAAGACCAGATCCGGTTCGTAAGCCAGCACATCGCGATTCAAACGAAAGGCTCCAAGTTGTGAACCGGTGCCACCGATGGCCGCATCGACAAAGGTAAAATGGGCATTCGGGTAATGCTCGCGCAAGTTCCGCGACACGATGGCGCGATACGAAGTCTTCAGAGGATCGGTCGCCTGGGCCCCCCAAGTTAAACTGCCTCCCAGAAAAGCAACCGTGAGCGTTTCACCACGGTTTGCGCGTTGATCGAATTCGGAAAAGGACAGAGATGATTCCGCGTTGGCGGCTTGAATAGCAGACATGATGAAGAATACGGAAAAGATGAAACGAAGCATATTAGGTTAAAATTAGATTTGGCCAGCAGACGAAACGAGGAACTCAACGACCGGTGCCGGATCCGGCAATCCTTGTGGATGGTGCTTTCCGTCCGGCAGCATGATTTCACGATAACATCCGCCAAGCTCTCTGAAATTCCCACGCAACAGGACGGAGTTTTCCTCGAAGCCTTCCCCATCGTAAGAATTGGCCCCTCGTTCCTGTAACCGATCTCGAATGGTATTCATCACTCGAACATAATTCACCAGTCTTCGCGCTCGAGAAACCTAGCCCGGAATCCAGAAGGAAGTCTGCTCGCGAATCGCTTCCGGTTGGCCGTCGAGTTCAAGAACAATCGTGGTGGCGATGGGATCCTTCAGAGGCACAGGCAAGTCCCGGAGGAATAAACGACCGTCTTTTTGCTCGAAATCGATGGATACCCCGCTCTCCAGAAACTTGGCCGAAAGCACTTTATTCTTGATCTCCCCGTAGCAGAGTTCCGTGCCGGTGCACTTGAAAATATTCAGGTAGACTTTGCTCCCCTTCATCGTGACTTTGCCCCAGTTATTCCAAGAGAAAGGACACTTCTCGGCTCCGTAAATAGCCTCGCCGTTACGCTTCAACCAATCCCCGGCAGCGGTTAAAATATCAACCGACTCCTGCGGCACGCTACCATCCGACTTCGGCCCAATGTTAAGAAGCAAATTGCCTCCATTCCGTGCGGTATCCGTCAGCATCTGGATCACATCATGGGACTGTTTCCAATTATGGTCACCGGCATGGTAGCCCCAATTATCATTCAGCGTCATGCAGGCTTCCCACAGGATATCCTCGGCCGGCGGCTTGATCGCCTGTTCGCAAACTTCCACATGGAAGGGCTCGCCGTTACGCTCATTGATCAGGATCTCCGGCTGTAGTGCCAGAACAGCTTCATTGACCTCACGACTCTGCAGGTCATCAGGGATACACCCGTCATACCAAAGGTAGTCGATCTTGCCGTAGTTCGACATCAGCTCAATGAGCTGGGCTTTGTAGTGCTCAATAAAGCGATCACGCTGCCCGGAATCTTTCCAATCCCCCTCATTCGGCCAGTCTCGGAAATGAGGGCCCGGATAGTCCGGATGAAACCAGGATGCCGGCGAAAAGTAAAAGCCGACCTTCAGGCCAGCTTCCCTAAAGGCTGCCACGTAAGGACCAACTAAATCACGCATCGGACCGATATTCCCCGCATGGAAATCACTGGTCTGCGTCGGCCAAAGGGCAAATCCATCATGATGCCGCGTAGTCAGCACGGCATACTTCATGCCGGCGTCGACTGCCAACTTTGCCCAGGCTTTCGGGTCGTAGCGCTCCGCTTTGAAGTTTTCCGCGTAGCGTGTCTTGTATTCCTCAAAAGGAACCAACTCCCGGTTGGGAAACCACTCGCCACGGGCCGCATAGGAGTAGACCCCCCAGTGAATAAACATCCCGTAGCGGGCCTCATTAAACCAATTCGTATCACTCATTTGTATACTTTCTCCTCGGACCTTTTTCTCCGCTTATCCCTTAACGACGTTCTCGGATGCCTGATCGAAGAGCGCGGCGCGCTCCTGATTGAAGCTGAGGTGTACCTGTTGCCCGATCTTGAAGGCGTGCTCCGCGTGGACTTTGGCAATGAAGGATTTTCCGGAGAGTGTATTCAGATATAAATAGGTCTCGGAACCCATTGGTTCGGCCACGTCGATCACAGCTTCAATCGAGTCACCACCGGAACTTTCTGAAACCTCAATATGCTCGGGACGCACGCCAAAGACAGCAGGCTTGTTTCCCTGTTTCTTTGCCGCGGCGACAAGATGCCCCTCCAATTTCAAGGTGAAGGCTTGACCGCGGGTGGACGCTTCTTCAGCGAAATAACTGGAGCCACCTTTCTCAATGCAGCTTCCGTGAAAGAAGTTCATTGGAGGCGAACCGATGAACCCCGCAACAAACATATTCTGAGGGTCGTTGTAGAGCTTGAGCGGCTCATCGACCTGCATGATGTTGCCGTCCTTCATCACACAGATGCGGTCCCCCATCGTCATCGCTTCCACCTGGTCGTGGGTGACGTAGATCATGGTGGCATCGAGTCGTGCATGCAGGCGGGAGATCTCGGTGCGCATTTGCACGCGCATCTTGGCATCCAAGTTGGAGAGCGGCTCGTCAAAGAGGAAGACATCGGGCTTGCGCACGATCGCGCGACCGACCGCCACACGTTGGCGCTGTCCACCCGAGAGCGCTTTAGGCTTGCGGTCCAGCATGCTGGTCAGACCCAAGATTTCTGCGGCTTCGTCCACACGACGTTTGATTTCGTCGCGGGGCGTCTTATTCAACTTCAGGCCGAAGGCCATGTTGTCAAAGAGCGTCATGTGCGGATACAGCGCATAATTTTGGAAGACCATGGCAATGCCGCGGTTCTTCGGTTCGACGTCGTTCATAATCTGGTCGCCGATTTTCAATGTGCCTCCGGTGATCTCTTCCAGTCCGGCGATCATACGCAGTGTTGTGGACTTGCCACAACCGGAAGGGCCGACGAAGACCATAAACTCCTTGTCGCGGATCTCGAGGTCGATGCCCTTGACCGCGCGGAAGCTGTCCTTTTTGCCGGGACTATAAGTCTTATCGAGTTTGCTGAGTGTAACAGTAGCCATTGTTTTTTAGAGTGTGAAAGTGGAAAGGTAAAAGGTGGGAAAGTATTCAGCGTTCAAAGTTGGACGTTCGATGTTCAGCGTTCGCGCCTTCGGCGCTTAGCCCTTCACCGCGCCGGCGGAGAGCCCCTTGACAAAGAACTTCATCGAGAACAGGAAGATGATGAGCAGCGGGACTGATGAAATGGCATAGCCGGCCATGAGCTGTCCGTATTGCTTCACATACTCGCCATCGAGTCGGAAGAGACCGACGGGAATCGTGAGGAGTTGATCGTCACGCAAAAGCAACAGTGGCAGGATGGTGTTATTCCAGGACCCGAGAAAGTCCATGATACAGGTCACCGAAATAATCGAAGCGGACAGGGGCAGAATGATATGACGGATCTGCTGCAGGTGTCCGGCTCCATCGAGCTGTGCAGACTCGAAGAGTTCCTTGGGTATGTCCTCGATAAAATTACGTAAGATAAAGACACCGGCAACTTGGCCGCCAACCGATGCCATCAGCACAAGCGCCCAGAGGTTGTTGACCAGGCCCATCTTGCGTAGCAGGTCAAAAAGAGTAACCAGCGCGGCGACCGTGCCAGGCAGAAACATCGTCGCCATGATCAAGTAGAAAATGACGTTCTTTCCGGGGAAGTCGTAACGCGCGATCGCATATGAGCACATTAGCACGATACAGAGTGTGATCGCGGTACCGAGGAATGAAACGAAGATCGAGTTGCAGATATAGCCACTGACAGTGTTCCATCCAATGGCCCAGTTATGCCAGTTCCACTCGCTGATCGAATCGAAGAACCACGGGTTGGCCAGAAACTGCTCGTTGCTCTTGAAACTCACCACGACCATGACGTAAAGCGGGAAGAAAGCAAAGAGCAGCACGAAGGCGAGATAGCCGAGCTTGATGACCTCGCCGAGTTTGTTGGATGTTTCCAGTTTCATGAACAAGTAGGTAAAAGCTGAGTCTTGATAGTTTTGAGGCAGGGGAATTACTTCTCCACCTTAACGTATTTTTGATAGACGATGGTCAGGAGCAGGATGATGACGAAAAGCACCATGCCTAAACCGCAGGCATAACCGAAACGCCCTTCGCTGAAAGCGGCACTAAACATATAGAGCCCGGGCACCATCCCCTTACCGCCGGGGCCACCATCGGGACCGAGCAGGATCAGGAAGATCTCATACATGGTCAAAGTACTGATCGTCATAAAGATCAGATTGATCCGCACCTGGGTCATAATCAACGGGAGCTCGATTTTGAAGATCATTCCGAGCGGACTGACACCGTCGAGCTTGGCAGCCTCGTACACATCCTGTGAAATATTTTGCAGGCCGGAGAGGTAGATGAGTACCCCGACTGTGCCGACCCAGGGAAAGCCCCAGAAGAGAATCGCGGGGATGACCAGATCTTTGTTGCCCAGCCAGGCAGGTGTGCCGTTGACGAACTGGCCGGTCGGCTCGGTCCAGATATTCCCCAGGAAGATGAAGACAACTCCCACCGCGATGCAAAGGCCTCCCAATGCAGAGAAGTAAGGCTTAGCCTTATAGTCGTCCATCTTGGCTCGCAGGATCTCCCCAATGGTGAAAGCGATACCAAGTGCCACCGGCAAGCGCCAGAGATCCGCCCAGAACACACCGATCCCCCCAAGCAGAAGGAAAGGCCAGGCAATCCAGCTGCTCCCCAGTCGACGGGCACAGGCAAACATCCAAACCAAGGCAATCAAACCGGTCATGAAGACCTTGCCTTCGGTCGGCGCGCTTTGCAGTCCGAAGAAGGCCGCCCCGACCGGCAATATCAGCGAACCGGCCAGTAGTACGACGTAGTCCCCCCAGCGACTGGCATCGTGCACCTTGCGTTTCCCGGCTGCCAGGATGTAGGCTCCAAGAATGATCAAGCCTCCAATTCCTCCGAAGACCGGATTGATGGCCGATGCTTGAATCGGTGACAATGCACTCGAAAGCTGTGGCATCGCGGCATCCATCCAGTCCAACAGTTGCATGCCGCCGGTCAGGTTAAGGAAACGGTTGACCAGTCCGAAATCCGGGTCGTAGAAATTTTTCCAGATCAACAGGAATACCATCCCCGGAATAATCATCGGGATGACAAAGCAGACTTGGATGAAATAGCGCAAACGGTCACTCTTCACCCGGTTCAGCGCAATCGCAGCCAGAATTCCCGGCCAAAGTTTGAACAGGTTCGCGATGAGGAGTATCCCCACGAGTTTGAAGCTTTGCCAGAACATCGGATCGGCAAAGGCCTCCTTGAAATTACGAAGTCCGATAAACTCTTTCACCGTCGGCGGTTGCCAGCGAAAGAAAGACATGAGGAAGACGTCGAACTTCGGATAATAACTGAAGACCAGCAGGGACAAGGTCGTCGGCAAAACCAGCAGATACAGGGCGAGAAACAGCTTACTCTTTTGAAAGAGTTTCGCACGCAGTTTGCCCTTCGCGTGGGCATCCGTCGCCGGATTCGGGGATAAATCAGTGTTGGAAGACATCGGAGAAAATTCAGGTGCTAGATATTAATATTCCGGATATGGGTCGGAGGGATGCAATTCGTGCCACCAGCGCCTCAAATGCACTCCTTCGTCCTCAATCAAGTTCAGGTAGGTACTCGCACGCTCGCGCTTCGCGGCAGCCGCCTCACCTAAAATGTAATTCAAGCGCTCGACTGACATGGAACGTTGATTGGCACGGGATTGATCCTTGGCCTTGATCAAGTCAAAGATCCAAGCCTTATGGAGGCCATTGACCGGATCTTCGATTGCCTTTTTCACACGCTCGAACATGACTTCGCCCTCCAAATCCCCGGTTTTGACAAGCTTCAGGTTCGACGACCATGCATTCCGGATATTCGCAGGCGTCGTGCTTTCGGAAATTTGCATTCTGAAAGTTTTGGGGATGCCTTCGTTATAGGGCATGAACGCGGCAACACGCTCCGGTGGCTTTGCTCCGACGATCACCGGGAGCCATCCAGCACGCTGCGAAAAGCCTTCATTGATCCTGTGTGAAGATAGAAAACGAAGGAAATCCAATGCCCAATCAAAATTCGGCGACTGCTTGTTGATCGCAAATGGGACTCCCCCTTTGGCATCCGCCTCGGTCGAGCGCATATCGAGGAATTCAAACCAACGCTCGCCTTCAACCGCTAAAGGCTTGATGGCAATGTTGACTTCAAACCGATCCTTCGGATCTGAGCGTTCCGCGATCCCCTGATAAATACTGGTCGCATCCCAGCCACCGGTACTCAGGATAGCGGCCTGCCCCAAGACGAATCGGCGCTGCGCCTGCTCACGATCAAGCCCTAGAAATCCATTCGGATAAAATTGGCAAACCAAACGCTGAAACTCGATCATTTCACGGAGGAACGGGCTGTCAAAACTCCAGAGCCCACGATCAAATGCAGCCAGCGCTTCAAGCGCCGTACTCTTCTTCCCCAGTTCCAGACTCAGCTCTTTCCATGGTGCGGAGAGGAACTCAACAGAGTACAGTGTGGCGATATCGTTGGCGGAATATTTACTACCGGCAATCGGGACCAAATAGGCATCGCTATTGTCCGCAGCATAGGCCTGGACCGCCGCGCAGTAGAACATGAACTGGCCAAGCGTCTGAGGCACTTCATCGGTCTTCAGCCATGCCAGTGCAGAGGCTTCGGGCAAATACCCCTCCTCGTTTGCTGCGGTTCGCCATAATCCTGACATCCACTCCGGCTGGGTCGCTTCGGCCGCAAGATTCGCAGCGTAATCCTTCACTTCCCCGAGTATCCGGAGATTGTAGATAAAGCGCATTCCGCCCCAGGTACAGATGGGGATGGCATAGTAGTCGCTAAGCGTCTCTTCATAGCCACCCTGAAGGCCATCAAAGAATGTATCCTTCCATTTTGTATCGGAGAGAAAGGTGGAAAGCTTGGTAGGCAGTCCCTCGACTTGAAATTCCGGCTGATTGTACGGGTTCGGAGAAGCGGTGTAGGATCCCAAGGGAGCATAGAATTTAGCTAATGCATTCCCCTTAATCAGCTCTGAAGAGTTCTTCACCGCGATATCCGGAGCCGTCCCGCTGATCAGGTGGACATTCATGAACTGGTTGTAGACACGCTCTGCGATGGGCGTCTGCATCACACTCACCCCTGCCTCTTTGACCTCCGGCAAATTGTTATACTCGTCCATCGCCCACTGCAACGCTTCTCGGAACCCCGGCTCCAGCTGCCAGTGCGCCACACGAATCACTTTGCCGGACACTTCGCCTGAACCGCTGGTCGTCCTGGAAACCGTATAAAATCGTACCGCACTGACAACAAATGCACCCAAGAGCAAAAATGCGGCAATCCAGTTAGGGCTAAACTTCGACAACAACTTTTTCATGAATGAAATACCGGTAAAGGGTTAGCGGCCGAGCTCGATTTCAGACAACTCAGGTATGGGGATATCGAGCTCCGGGTGTGCTCCTGCTATTTGCACCACGCGCCTCCTCGCGACAGCCCCGTACGTGCTGCGGGGAAAATCTCGAACCAGCCGGGTATAGGCCCTGGCTGCCAGCAAATCGTCTCCACCCTCCTCCGCTAGCAAGCCGAGTTGCCAGAGCGAGAGATCCCCCTCCGACGACCGGGGAAAGCCCAGCTCCATGGCTTCCTCGTATGGTTTCAAGGAGGCTGGATAATCATTGAGGTAAAAAGCGTAAAGTTGCGCCTTATATTGCAAAATGGTACTCGCCCAGGGCGAATCCGGCTGACGGGAAAGAGCGGCATCCAATACCACGATGGCCTCGAGAATCTGCTCCGGCTCAAAACTCTGAGCCATACACTGAGCAAGAAACAGTGCTGCGCGCGTGGACATCTCCGTCCCCGGGTACTCGTCCAATACCCGCTTGTAATAGTCTTGGGCCAAGGGCACGTCCGTGGGATCTCCGAGGTAGTCCGAGATCTCTGCCATCCGCCCCAAGTCCAGTAACGCACTGGCAGCCAATTCTGAACTCGGCGAAACAGCGACCACCAACTCGAACAGGGTCCTCGCCTCTTCCAATGCCGTATCTCCCGGAGGCGTCTTGTGCCAAGCCGCCAAGCCCAAGCTGTAGGTGGCGAGCGTCCAATTTGAATCATCTTGCGGCAATTCGGGCTGAACCACGCTCAGAACCTTATATGCGGAATCGAAATTAAAGACCCGGAGGAATTCGACTCCAGCGCCAACCTGCTCGTCCAGAGGCAAGTCAGAGAAAGCATTGCGGTTCGAACAAGCACTGAGCAAAGCGAGGCTTGCCCCGGCAACAACAGCCAGCACGCGGGATCGGCTCAACGAGGGAATTAACATGAACATCAGAGGAATTCAGATAAATGTAGGGTAATCAGGACGGCGGAACCGCCGATTTACCGACAGTCAAAGCAGCTGATTGTTGTAGATCAATTCTAATATTAGATTTTGCTGTCAAATTTTCATAGATACAGTATATATAAAGCTAGTCTGGTGCATCGCCCACTGGAAAAACCTCAGAACATGTCAAAAATCAGCAGCTCACCCCGCAACAAACAGCCATTCGTCATCAGCGAACTCACCCGCATGGCCCGCAGCTACGGTCCGGGGATGAAGCTCCCCACGGCGCAACAGCTTGCCAGCAAGCTGGGCGTCACCCTGACCACCCTCGACCGCTCCCTCGCCAAACTGGAGGCGAAAGGGGTCATACATCGTCGACAGGGCAGCGGCATCTATGTCTCAAGCCACCTGCTGGAAAAACGCGTGGGCCTGATTTTCGGACGCAACATTTTCCAACTGGGATCATCCGCCTTTTACCTTCTCCTCCTGCAGCACTGCGAAAAACGTGCCGAAGCCGGCAACGAACAATTCTCATTTTACCTCAGCCCACGCAGCCAGGAAACAGAATTCGAAACGGATACCTTTAATCCGGAACTCGCCGACTCTCTGAAGCAAGGAAAACTGGACGGCCTACTCATTTGCGAGCTCAACAATCCGCAATACGAGCAATGGCTTGCCAATCAAAATATCCCTGCTGTTGCACTCGCCCCATCGTCGTATTTCCCAACCGTCGGCATCGATACCAACTATCTCATAGATGAATGCGTCGGCACGCTGGCTTCACGCGGTTGCCAAACCATCGGCTTGCTGGGCATTTTAACCCGCCACTGCAAAATGTTCACCAACGCAGCCGAAAAGCATGGCCTGAAAGTCATCGAAGAGGCCGTGCTTCATCCGGAAGATGAATCCGAGCCCCCCTTTGATAGCCACGAACCACTCGGCCGCGAATGGATGCGCCGCTGCATCGAACGCTGCGGGGGCAAGAAGCACTTGCCCGATGCCTTGGTGATCACTGACGATATTCTCGCCCGCGGTGCCTGCCTCCACATGAAGGAAACCAACATCCGGCCGGGAAAGGACATCCAAGTCGCAAGCCACGCCAATCAAGGCTCCCTGGTGCTCGAGTACTGGCAAGACAACCTGATTCTGGCCGAAGTGAATCCCGCCGACTTCGTCGACCTCATGTTCACCCAACTGGAATCCCTGATGCTCGGGGGGAAGCCACCGGCAGCCAAACTCTTAATTAAGCCAGCCATACGCACTTAGAGCAGGCTTGTTTCCTAAACCCTGGCTAACACAAAAGGATCACAAGAGCGGATCACCAATCATCAACTGGACATTGTCCAGGTTCATGCTCGCGGATTGCCCGGGACTGACTTGGTTGACGTAGAAGCGATTGAACCCGGAACTCAAGGGACTGCCATAGGTTGAGATCGTGTAAGTCAACGTCGTCCCCGGCCCGGTACCGGCCCAAGGCGTGAGAGATAAGGTAGCACACCCCGTCCCGGCCGAAGGCGCATCCACCACGACCTGTACACGATACCAGGTATCGAGCGCTAGAGAGGGCGAGATGCCCCCGCCATAGAGGTGCCCCGTCGTGCCATTGCTCATCGGGTGCAGTGACAAGATGGTATGATTGCTTTCGGTGATTACGCGCATCCAGATATCGTTCTGGGTGGCCGAACTATTGAGCCTGAAATCAAAAGTCAGCACAGCCCCGTCATCCCCAGTCAATGCGAATGGCCCGAAATACTGACGAAGATCCAAGCGCGAACCCGAGGTATCGGCGGTTGTATCAGTGAACAGCATACTTTGAGCGCCGGGCCCGAAGGGCGAGCCTCCGCTGACCACCGCAACCTGACGCGTCCCCGCTCCCAGAGCCGATTCACCGCCGACTCCCCAGTACAATGGCTCGTCGCCCAAAACGGTCGTCGGATTCGGATTCACGGTATCTTTTTCCACCGAAGAGTTGAGCAGAAAGTTGCCCATTCCATAGCGAAGCGCGAGGTCATACCAGGCGAGTTCGCGCAGATCATCGAAGCCGTCCGAAACCGGCTCCTCCCATCCCGTTGGCGTGTAATCGGTCAGCGTCGTATAGCTCGGGCTGTTCGACTGGACATTGCCTAACATGATCAGGTTCGCCCCGATATCCAAATCCAGATCCGGGGCATAGGTACCCCAAGTGCAGCCCGCCAGAACCAGATTGAGCGAATTCGAACCGTTTTGAACGACCGGGTGAGGTTCAGAGGGTGATGAGAAGGCCTGCCCGTAGTAAAAGAAGGTGCCCTCGTAATTATCCACATCCAGAACCTTACCGTAGTAGCTGTGTTGTTTAATCCCGCCTATCGTGACACGCCCGGGCGCCGTACCAGTCCCCCGCTTGAGCAATACGTGGTCATAGCCTTGCTCTTCATACCAAGCACCAACGACCAGATCCTGGTTGTCATCGATCAGCATGTCGTAATTTAAAAAGTCGTGCAATGAACCGGACTGGTTGACCACCACGCCGGTAAAACCGGTCTTACCGTAATCACTACCACTCATCCGGATGGGCCCACCCATATTGTATTTCGCCAATATGGTCGCACGACCACAGTCTTTGATCATCAAGCCCGCATCATTGTGGCCCAGAAAGACCAAGGCATCCGCCGGTAAATCTTCCATCACAATCCCGGGAATCAAGGGATTACTGGCAATTCCCCCGGTATTGTTATAACGATACATCTTGCTGTAGAAGCCGTCGATAACCAGTGAAGACGCACCGCTTCCGGTCACCTTCAGCGCGACACTCGTCAGATCCGAAGGAATACTGCCACCGTCGCCTTCGACCTGTAGCACACTGAGTTGCTTAATTTGAACATCCTCAGGGTCATCGATCTGCATGATGTTGCCGCCGACGCTCCCATACCAAAGAAGCGTGGTACGGAGGCCACTACCTTCTAGCGTATAATGACTGCCGGATAGATCGAGGGTTGTCTCGATGCGGTACTTGCCGCGTGGGATATAAACGATGCTGCCATCATTCGCAGCCACCGCATCATCAATCGCATCTTGAATGGCTGCGCTGGAGTCTGTGCTCGTATCATTGACCGCCGCGTTATAGGGCGACTGTGTGACATCAAGAATGTGACTGCTGTCCGCCGGCCAGGTATTCCGGAGGAACTCCACTTCGCAGGATGGCAGGTTGCTGCCCCGCGCGCCAAGCGGCAGGTTGTAAAGCGTCGTATCCACCTGTGTTTTGACCAGGTTGGTCAATGTCGGGCAATAGTTACCACCGACAAGTATCCGACTCGGGTTATAATTATTGGCCATGTAGATCGGCTCGTGGGTATTGGGCGGATTCGTAAAAACGCAATCCGTCACAATCATCGCGCCCTGCGCCTTGAAAATGATCGCACCGTCGGTGTTGGTCCAACTGTCAATATGGCAATCCTCGATGATCTGGCTCCCGGAAGAACTTCCCCAAATCACTTCAAAGAACTGCTCCGACCCAACCGACACGCAGCGGCGCACACGCTGGGCGATTCCTGCCGTCGTGCTGATATCCACCGACGTCGAGCCTTCGAACCGGCAATCGAAAACGACCGTTTTCCCCCTGGGCGTATTGATGCCATAGCCACAGTTCTTGAAAAGGCTCCCTTCGATGATCCACTGATAGCTGTTGTAGGCATCACTCCCATTATAGATCCCGATCGCACAGTCTTCAAAGAGGCAATTCCACACCATGGTTTCGGCTGTCGGAATCGGGCCTGAACCGGTACCGCCGTAGCTACGAATACCTGCCGTGGTGAAGTTATGAAATGCCTCGTTCTCATGACGCACACGCGTTTCATAGATGGTGGGCGAATGGTGGTCGATTCCGTACGCGGCTCGGTTCGCGTGCGTCGAGCTGCCATCCGGACTCCCCTGCCACACGATCCCGATAAAGCTACCACGGGACACGCCGACGGAATTCATCATGGTGCCCCCGGCGCTGCCATCCCATTGGATGACCGTGTTGATACCGTCACCAATCAATTGAGTCCCGCTGCCGGCAATCGAGAGCGAACCGGTAATCCGGTAGGTCCCCGCCGGCAGATAGACGGTGGCCTTGGCATTGGTGGTTCCTTTGATGTCATCCAGCGCATCCTGAATCGCGACCGTATCATCGGTCACACCATCGCCTGCCGCATTGTAAGGCGATTGCGTGACATCGATCCAGTCGGAGCGTGGAGTCCAACTCATCGGGGCAATATTGCTCGCAGCAGAAGCTGCAATGGATGTGCAGAGATACAGCACACCCAGCATAGCTTGTTTCACTATTTTCATATGGGGGGTATGGTTGAGGTTATGTGTTCCGGAGAACACGAGGTTTCGAATCATGCATCCACCAGTCGGGTGTCTGCATGCGAAAGTCAGGGCGGCATTTCACCGGGGAGGATCAGATGATCGCTCAAGCGATTGAATTTGGACATTGTTATCTCCACACGATAATCGGCAATGATCGTTCAAGAAAGCAGCTGAGTGCCCGAATCCCCCAACAAGAGGGTGACGTCTGATCGATTCACTTGTAACATGCCCCAAGTGCCGCCCTCCAAACGGAAACGAGACTCCTTAGCATCGAAGGATTCATGTAAGACAGCATACATCGGTGCAATACAGACGAGCACTGCAGTCTCCGAATCAGAACTGGCATACCAACGGTAATAAGCCTTACCGTAATGAGTCACTGCAGGCACTCCCTCCGCACAACTGGCCAGATGCTTATAGAAGTTTTCTCTCGGATCCAAATTGGAGAACCAAGTGACATTTTTCCGGCGCACACCAATGGTATCACCTTCGATATCCTTCAGACATTCGGTCCCGGATTCAGCAGTCACCGGGAATCGGAAATCGGCCTTATCCGGCTCCCAATCGGTCATGCTCGGCACCGGACGCTGCGATTTCAAGACCGCGTCATACTCTGCGGCATTGACCCGCTTCACACCGGCCCATTCGGCAAAATCCTGATCGATCGGGACTTCCTTATCCCACAATCGGCTCGGAGGCGGTCCGATAAAGATAAGTTCAATCCCAGCTTCACGACAGGCCTTCAATTTATCCCAGATTGCTGCGGAAACCATTGAGGCGTAGGGAAGTGTCAATCGGCGATAAGACTGCCCCGAAATGATAATTTGCCCGTCCCGCACCTCTGCGTTTTCCAGTGCGGCAGTGCTCACGTAATCGAAAAAGCGGCTATGCTCCAGTCCTTGCTCGGCCAGATTGTAGTTACATGTAACCCAAAGGCGCACATAATGTCCCCAGGAGCGTTCGTGGCAGACTTGGCTTTCCCATGAGAACCAGACTGCCATTTCCGAATGCACGCTTAAGTCCGAGGGCAAGGTCTCCCGGAAGGACTCCAACTGTTCCGCGTTACGGGTTACATCCTTCCAATACGGATCCCAGGGGAATGTCGGAAAGTTTTCACAATGACGACCGAGGAAAATCATGAACCATTCGATGCGATACAGCATCTTAAGCCGGGTATAGTAATCATACCAGACCGTGCGTGGCTTCTTACTCCAGTCGTTGACGTAACTGAGCGGCTTGCCCAACTCCTTACGTAGACTATCCACTAAAGTATAGTTATAAACCGTTTCAGCGTGCCGAGTCACATCCCAACCCGTATCCGTAAATGCGGCGGACAAAACCTCCCCGAGTTTAAAGTAGTCCATCACCCCACAGCGAATATCCATGGGCATACCCGAATAGGTGTGGTGCGTGCCGAGAAAAGCATCTTCGCCATACTGCGCCCTGGCTTGCTGGTTAAACGCATTCTGTGCCTGGAAGTTCATCTCAACCAAAGCTGCGTAATAATCCCGACGCGTTTGAACCGCGGTATGACTTTCACCAACGTCCAAGTCCAGTAAACGCTCACGCAGGTCGTAACCGTATTTCTCCTGAAACTTGGCAAGGAAGCTCTTACCCGCTTTATGACCGCGCATTGAACCACCCTTTCCCGGTTCATCCCAGCCCACACCATCCATCGGGACATCATTGTAAAATGACAACAAGTCGGATTGCACACGCAAATACTCGGGGCTGGAAACATCCGGATATTTCGAGGAACGCATCGCCAGATAGACGCGAACCCGAGTGTAATTCCCCGCCTTAATACGTCCATTCAGCTTACAGTAGTATCCCATACCCCGCGGCTTATGCAGGCTCACCGCCTGATCGTCATCCAAGCTGGGCCAAGCGAAATCAGACGCGAAAGAGCTTTGATCGCATTCGTAGTCATCCGGCGACAAGACATGGACCTTCCCCTCGGCATCCCAGGCGAAAACCGCAGAGATCTCCTCGACCACGACCGGAGCTTTTCCCTCATACTTAACGCACAGCTCGAACTGACCATTGTGACAGGCGCCTCCTTCGGAAACCAATTGCCACAAGGCCATCTCCGGCTCACGCTCCACGCTGATATTGGCCCAGTGGCACCAGTCCATATCGAGGGCAAACTTCATACCGAGCTCATGCGAAGTCTCGGCAGCATGCTTGATTGCAGCGCGCACCTCAGCATCAAGCACCGTCTGGCGCATATGCCGGGCGAAACCGATAATGATACCGAATCCGCCCTTAGCGGCTTCAACCAAGGCTTCTTCCATATCGGAATAATCGTGCAGCCAGTCCGGCGTCAGGAACAACCCCATTGTCTGTTTCGAGTCTTTAAATTGAGTCATAGATTTCTTTTCTTCAATAAATTGAGATTTGTTAATTCGCCGTCGCGCAGGGGCAGTCCGGAAGCAACGCCCCACCCGCAAATAATCTTGTGCGCACCCCTTCGTAATCGACCTGATTGGCTGGCACGCCTTGCTCCAATGCCTCGACAGCCATCACACCGGCAGCTTGTCCAATCACCATCGCGATCGGGCTGACACGAAAAGCGGCCATAGCCTCATGCGTCGCGCTGATACAACGGCCCGCCACAATCAAATTCTCCGGCTTAGCCAAGAGCATGGAACGCATCGGTATCTGATAGCGCGTGTTTTCACCCAAATGATTCGAATTCGTTTCGACCTTATCCGGCGAGTGAATATCGATGGGATAGCCCCCCAGGGCAATCGGGTCCGGGAACTGCGTCTCATCCAAAACATCCGCCGCCGTCAACGTATAGAGCCCCTCGACCCGGCGTGTTTCACGAATTCCGATTTGCGAGGCACTGTCCATACGGATCGCGTTCTCAAATCCTCGACAGTGCGTTTTGAGGAACTGGAAGATTTCCAAGTTCTGCCGGCGTCCTTCCATCTCCGCCAGACTCAGGTGATAAGGATTGGTGCCATCCAATCCCTGAATACGTGAGGTGTTCACGATGACGACTCCCGGGGTGGCGGTTTCAAAGAAGAGCACGAACTCCCGCGGCACATTCACCTCGCCACGCTCCTGAGCCGCTTTCCAGGTGTGCGTATACGCTTTTAAACTCACCCGCGGGGTGATGCGTAAACGCCTCAAGCCCTCTTCCACCCCCATGTCGAATTCGAAATCGTCCGGACGGTCAAAGACATCCTGACGGACGGCGTCCATGTCGACGTTGCCGATTTTCAAATTCATCGTCATCGGCTGCATCGCCTGATCCTCCGGACGACCTTTGGCAAAGGGAGCACCGAGTGCCGCACAGAGATCGCCGTCGCCCGTGCAATCAATAAAGATCTCCGCCCGGTAAGTCTGTAGCCCGGATTTATTGCACAAGGTCACAGAGGTCGCCCGCTGCCCACTCGAATCGGTCTCCGCACCCGCAAAGTGCGTGTGATACAGAATCACACCTCCAGCCTCCACAATCATCGACTCCAGTTCGATTTTCAGGGCCTCGCTATCGAATGGGGTCACTGTGCTGCAGTAGGTCACACTATCGGGAATGTGCCCGGGGCTGGCATCCTTCGCAATCAGTCGCTGAATCAATTCTTCCGCCTGCCCCGCCACGACCTGAGTGCCGGCAGGGTTGTGAAAGCTCATCATCGGCCCGACGCCCATCGCGGTGAGTGAACCACCGAGAAAACCATGCTTCTCCACCAAAAGCACTTTTCGCCCGGCGCGGGCTGCTGCCAGAGCCGTGTGTGAACCGGAAGGCCCGCCCCCCATCACAATCACATCGAACTGATCGTCGTAATTCATTTTGAATACAAAGTGCAGAATCAATATGGTTCGGAATAGACGGCCATCTTGATCGACTGGATCGAACTATCGACTGGGTTGCGCCAGTAAGGCACCAGCTCGATATCGTTCGCTTCGCCGAACCGGATCCATGGAGTCACATTCAGCTGGAAACGATCCGAAGTGATTCGATGATAACGACGGACAAAATGCCCGTTCACAATGAAGCCAACAAGATCGCGCGCATCGGCATCGAGGTAGATTTGCGGATGCTCCATCCCGTCAAAAGTGGTGGGCACATTGACCGTCCGCTTGAGCAAGGTCGCATCGCCGTATTTGCCCGGCAGCTTCATGGTGCCGGTCCAATTCAGAGAATCCGGGCTGACTTGCCACTCGCCGGCCAGATCAATACTGGCCTCCGGTGTCGGCCAGAGCCAGATCCAGGCGTTACCGCGCACACCGCACAGCGTGCTATCGGCCTGAATCACGACCGCCAGCTCATGACTGCTCCCCGGCTTGAAGGCATCTGTTGTGAAGCCATCCATGCCGTATTGCTTCTTCTTGTGAATGCTTTTCCCGTCGAGGAAGATTTCACCCTCTCCTGCAAAATAAGATCCGGACTTGGACTCCAAGCTCAGGCTGACATCACCCGACCAATTTTCCGGGATGGTGAATTTCCGGCGAAGGATGATCGTCTTTGGCTCGGGCCATTCGGCGGTTTTCCAAGCGCTCAAACGCTTTTTACGCGGCCAGTCCGTGGTATCGACGCCCTCACCGACGTATTGACCGACACTCTGTCCGGGTTCAAGCAGGTGGTAGGCCCAGCCATTCGTCAGGTCCTTCATGTTGTCAAAGCTCACCTTCGCGGTCGACGTATCTCCACTGCGCTTCGTGCCTCGCCACCAGTTCCGCTGCAGCGTAAACCATTCAACCGGCGCATCTGTAATCTGACCGCGTGGCGTCATGAATACCCGGGTTTGATTCGGCTTCAGTGCGACTTCAATCACCCCGTCAGTCATCGCCACCGAACTCTCATCCAACAGATCGAGACACCACGCCGGCGCACGGTCACGCATGCGGAGTTTGCCTTCAATCGCTTTCGATTCATTTTGATTATAAAGTGCCCAGATGTCGTAAAGCCCGTTATTGGAAACATATTGTCGCAAGAGCACCCCATCGCCATCGGCCTCCCATTTAAATGGCAGCGGTGCCACGTTCCGCCACTCCATCAATTGCACCAGCAAATTCGTCAAAGCCTCGTCACCGCCTTCCGGCAAAGCATGCAAACTTTCCTGACTGCGCTGCTCCGGATCCAAGCGGTCGCGAATCTTGGTCGCACTGAATTTACAGCCCACCTGAACGACATAGCCCTTGCCCAAGGGGCGCACCCCTAAAGCAACGCTGCCGTCATCCCAGAGCAGGACGTCCTGGGCCTCAGCCGCGACCTTGCGCAAGTGCAAGCCATTCGCCCGGGTGCCCGCCCACTCGCCGAACAGCACGGTCTGGCCGGGCGCCACTGACAGCAGGCCCGACTCAAGCACCTTGCCATCTGCATCCATGGCATCGATTTTCTCGACCGCATATCCGGTCAATCGCTCAATTGGCCAGGCATCTGCCTCGGTTGTGCCGTGACGGCCCGTCTGCGCATAAGTCACAAATGTGCCGCCGTCGCGAACGTATTGCTCGATTTCATCGACCATCGCCACGCTCATGATTGAGGTATTGCAATCGAGAATCACACGATAGGCTGCCGCATCGCCATTGGCAAAGGAGGACTCACTCAAAGCATCACTCGGATAGTAGTCCCGGATATAGCCGCGCGTATTCCAGATCCAGTAACCGGAAGCGAGCAGTTTGTTCGGGTCGAGCACCCAGGGGAAGCCATTGAGACGCGTGCTTTCCGACGAGTAAAGGCCGGCCACTTCCGCCTGGGTCGAATGGTATTTGCCGATCAACTCGAACAAGGAAAGGTTGTCCTTGAAGTGCTGCCGAATTTCGGGGTCCCACATAAGCGAACCGATGTGGATAAAGTAATCGATCCCCTGCACACCCTCGGTTGTCCACATGCCCTGAAAGGATTTGAAGCGCTCCAAGTCCTTAGCCGGACCACCCGGTTCAAGTGAAAACGGAAGGTTGGCACCGCGCATCAATGCCGGCAACATATCGGCATAGAAGGCGGACATGTAACCCGTGTTATGAAAATTGGAGCCATACTCGCGGGACAGTTCTTTGACGTCATCGAAGTAAGCATCCGGTGCCATTTGCGCCACCTGACGATTCGGGAAGACCTTACGGATGGTTTCCAAGCCGTGACGCACCGCCTCTTTACGCAACCGGCAGTGCCACATGGCAAAGTCATACCACTGCTGGTTGCGCCCGGAATCGAAATACGGATAGCCCTGAGGCGCCTTCCCGGATAGGTAGACCCGATAGGAAAGTTTTCCCTTCGGCAAACGAAGCGCCAATAGATTTGCTCCCGCCTTCACTTGCCCGGTGACGTTCACTGCCGTCCAGTGTGGCCGCATGAGCTTCAGCCCCGACTCGTCCACCAAGGTATCGTTGAGCACTGCCTTAAAGGTATCCTTCGATGCGAGATTCATATCCCAGACATACAGCCAGACCTGGTCGTGCGTATTCAACCAGTCCTGCGACAGTTGGAAGTGGCGTCGAAAGACAGCCGGACGGCTGGGGATGAGTAAGCTCAAGTCACTGCCGGGGGCTTGGATCGAAGCCCAATCCGAATCGTCGAAATCACGACGAAACCACGCTACAGGCGCAGGAGCGCTCTCCAGTTGCTTCACCCAGTAGCGTTCATTGTAATACAGTAAATCATCTTTCCCCTGATGCTGGGGAGCCAGTGTCTCATAGGCCAGTTTCCACTCTCCGGTCAGATCATAGGCATCCTCACTCCAACCGGCAAAGGAAGCCACCTCAGGCACACGCACATCCGTCCACGCGCTGAGATCGGTCCCCCATGCTGTGTTCAATTCGCCCAGGTCTGCATAGATGCTTTGCAAATATTCCCGATACCCGGAATCCGCAGTGGGCCCGTACTCAAGAAAGATCGAGTGCGCCAGATTCTTGAGCTCGCCATGTGGCTCCAGGATCGTCACCACATTCTCTTCATCCTCGAATCGACGCAAAACGGACTCCGCCAAATCGAACTGAACCTGGTTCGCCTCCTTCGCCGCCCAGGACGAAGTGCCACGTGTGCCAAAATACGGCGATCCGATTCGCATGTAGGTTCCGCTGAATTGCGGCATCGGCTGCATCTCCTGATCACGGTAACGGTTCATCAACCAGGGAGCCTCGCTCCCTTCGGCGACTTTAATGTTCAAGCCAAGTGGCAAGCCACGCTCCTGTGCGAGCGGCACCATCCAATCCCACCACATCGAGTTGTCCAAACCTGCTGCCGTATCCATCGAATGCGGCCCGTTGAAGGGTAATAGGCCGATCTGCCCCATTTCTTCGGCAAACTCGAATTCCTCCAGAAAATCATAACTCCCCCCACCTTGCGACTTCACGTATTCCTTGGGGGCTCCGGCCCAAGGACGAAAATGCGAACGAAAGCCCCATTTGTCCCATCGGTCCAGATACATCGGCACCGTCATGTCAGTGGAGAATACCCAGTCCGACCAATCCCCTTCAGCCAACGCAGCCAGCAAAGACGAACGCTCTTGGGCCGATACGATCCGGACATTGTTGCCTTTCCGGGCAGCCAGAATGTAGCCTTGGCCGTCGGCCTGAACAAGCGTCACCGCCTCACCTTGGAAATCGAGTTCGGCTCCCTCGGTCTTCGGCAATAGGCTTAGATCCGACAGATACTTTGCCTGCAGCAGTTCGGCTTTTTCAGGTGATTCACAGTCGATCGTCAGCAGGCTGGCCCCACCGGACAAGCTGGCTTCTTCACCGGAAACCCGGCCATAACCACGCAAGTCAACAGAAGGAAAAGTTTCACGCACCGTCGCCGAAAAACCGGCAGCAGGATCATCCTTGCACGCAGGCAAGGCCAGAACGGCAACTCCACTCAGGAGCAAACTTGGAAGTAACATTCTCATAAAATAATACAATTAATCGCTATTCCGCATCATTGAATTCAAGCAGCTCCGGATGCTTGAGCTGCCAATCGACCCAACCAAGCTTGCGCAAGTCATGGATGGCGCCTTCGATTTGACCGGCTTCATGGACATCGTTGATTGTCATCTTAGCCGCATTATGCGGGGATGAGCCGGAGCTACCGACCCTATTGACCAAAGTGTCAGCTGGCTTCACGGAGAACTCTGGAATATAGAAGAAATTGGAGACCAAATTGATGACCGGCGGCTCCCCCGCCACAACGATCCCCGGAGACGGGTTACTCTTGTGCTGATAGAATTGGCTGGCCACCAGATTGACCTCCCCGACGTAATCTCGGATGTGAATAAAACGGTCGGTCTTCACAAATCCCAAAGTCAACCGCCCCGGGGGATCTCCCGCTTTCCCTGTCAACACGATCGCTTCGGGCGGGGCTTGCTCTTCGTAGAAATCACTCGCGACGAAGGACTGGCTATCCTCCACAAAAATACTGTGTTTTGTCAGCGTGGCCAAGCGCGTCATCACCCCAAGAAAACCGCCACGGGTTTCACCACGAACCCAGAAAGTGCCTTCATAACCGACTGTTTGCAGAATCGTGGCATCCCCAGAGCCGAAGAACTGCAAATTGCCTTCGGTATTCTCAAGAACAACGGAATCATGCGCCCGCAACCCGTCAAAACGTAGCCCGAGCTGAAACGGCAGCTCCACGTATTTCCCAGTGACGTAGACCGAATGATACACAACATGTGAGCCATTTTCAGAAGGCAACTGACGAATGTCCGCCCCGCTCCCATCAAATACGCCGACTTTGTAAGTTCGAACCCGCCAGCCTTCATCCCGGTCTTCCCTGCGGATTTTAAGTGCGGACCGCTTCACGCGAAAGTTATCCAAAGTCAGCGTGCCTTCAGGTGCCACAACAATGGCATCGTCATCCGGGTCACCGTCGAAATAGATCTCACTGTATAGGGTTCCCCCTCCAAAAACATAGTCACCGCCCTCCAAACGAAGAGGCCGCGTCACACGATATTCGCCATGAGGCAAATACACTTGTGCAAATTTCCCATGCGCACGCGCCGCATCGATGGCAGCTTGAATCGCATCCGTGTCATCGGCTTTGCCGTCTCCAACCGCACCGAAATCCTCTTTCACATCAAAATAGCAACCGGGCACTTCGACCTGATCCGGCATGAAGTTCATCGCGGCATCCAAGCGCAAAGGAGAGACTTCCGGGAGTTCGGCGGTCACGTAATTTCCGGAATCAGAAGCGAACAGCCGCTTCGCGCCTTCAAACGAGTTGGCGGCGTAAACAACGTTCTGCGCATGGTCCGAATCGATCACTGCACCTTTGTCCATCGAACTGATAAAGTGATTGTCGAAAATCAACAGAGGAGCCCCCGAGGCAGTAATGGCAGCCGCCCGTTGCCAATCCGTGACGAGACAATTCTCCACGGTGAAAGGCGACACCGAATTGGTAAATTCAAGAAAGGCCCCCGACCCCACCGAAACGGATCGACGTATGCTGCTGGAGTGCTCGGGGTTCGCAGACACATCCAACCCGTTGTTTTCAAAGCGACTGTTACGCACATAGAAATTGCCGTTCATACATTCGATTCCCATGCGGGCATTATCACGAAAGGTGCAGCCATCGAAGGTAAAGTTGTAGTCGTTGAATTTATTGAAAGTGATCCCGGTGCCACAGTTTTCAAAGATCATGTGCTGGAACGTGGTCTCGGCACTCGCCCCTCCGGGGTTGTCGTCCAGATCGCCAAATAGAATGCCATACTCCGTAAAGTTCCGCATGGTGACGAACTCATGGTAGAGGTGCGTCTCGAAGAGCATTTTCCCCTCCAAGCGGTTGTCGTGATACATACCGACACGCGCCTTACCGCCCCCATCAAAAACGAAGCCTTCGATGTGATAATGAAGCATCCCCCGAATGCGCAACATGACCGCACTAGGCTCACCGTCGTATTTTAGGATCGTATCTGAACCATGACCGTAAAAACCAGCCCCCATGAGGCGCTTCTCACGCGGGTTCCCGACCTGTGACTTTTCAATCAACAGCTCACGGGTAATCCGATACTCACCCGGAGGGAAATAGAGCACACTGCCGGGATGCAGATCACTGAGTAATGCTTGAATTGCATCCGTATCGTCGACTACGCCATCGCCCACGGCACCATGTTCCTGCACATTAACCCAGTCACTTGCCGAAACCCAATTGATCTGAGGGATTTGCGTGCGAGCAGAAACAAACTGTAGCAGGCTCAGGATGCAGAAAGGGAGTAATAACAACCGGCTCATCTTAGCTGATTTAATTTGGGGATAATGGTGATCTCCAGATACAAGAGTCCTAGAGCATTCGCAGCGTAGCTTGCAGAAGGCGAAAAAGAGCGCTGTCTACAAAGGTAGACAGCGCATCTAATTTAAACATTTACCGCGGGTTTTATTTGCGACGACGGCACACACCCAGCGCCAGAGCTGCAACACCTCCAATCAACGCATAGGTGCTGGGTTCGGGGATGGATGTCATAGTGAAAGTTCCATACTGCCCGCCATTTCGACCATCGAAGACCAGTCCGACACCTGTTAAAGCCGCACCACTCGTGCTGATCGTATTCGTCATCGATGCGGATTGATCGTCTAAATCTACCTGGAATTCAGTCCCTCCGTTGGGTGTATAGTAGCCGGCAATTGTGCCCGTATGAGTGGTCGCATCCCATTCAAGAACCATGCGCAAGGTGCCGACACGAGGCCCATTTCCGTAGTCGCCTCCATTATAATCACCGACGGCCCCTCCATCATTTGTAATAGAACTGCCAGGCCCTTCCCAGAACTCAAAGTCACCATTTGAGCGAATCGCAAACGTAGAGTAACTATCTCCATCGTTTACATAAGCCATTTGAACGGGATCAGAAGTAGTTAAACCTATTCCCAAAAATGTGTCCGCGACAAGCGTAGTCGCAGTTATCTCGTAAGTGCCGGAAGTAAAACTGTAGGCAAGCAAAGCGGCCGCGCGCGAATCCGTTGTCCCGTCTGCAAAAATAAAGTCCGTCCCATCAAATCCATCGGTAGACCATGCTACACCACTGTAATCTTCTGTGGTGGTGCCCAGAGCCGTGCTGCCACTTCCATCGAAAGTATGATCGAAAATAGTCGTTTGCGCATTTACGGCAGATGCCGCAAAGAGGGTAATTCCAAGGATAGGGATATGTTTCATAATTTTTATATAGTTTATATTTTTAGGGTTCGAGTGGGTTTAGGAAATAAAAGGGGCTACGCCTTCAAATGGCCTTTAACAAAAACAGGTGGACGCGGTTCGTTGGGCTGTTCCATGAGAGCTTCCAGTTCGGTAAACATCGCTTCCACAACTTCATTGGAATCCATCTCGTATTGGATCAGGCGATCATTCCAATTGTGTAAGACATCACAGCCACGGTTCACTTGAACCGCGAATTTGACGTCGCCACCGACGACGCCGCCCAAACGTTCAAATTCATCGCAAGCACCGCGCGCAAGCATGTCATCCGCAATGATAATTCCATCCGGCATGCGTCCCGAATTCGCCTCATGCAGCGCTCCCATCAACCGTCGCCCTTCGGCCTCATAGCGATCCGGTGATATGATATCAGGCCCGGGGAGGCACTTCACCCAGTCAGCATCAACCGTAACGCCTTCACGCTTCGTAACCTTTTCAAAAACTTCCCGTTGATAGGGCCGCGTGGAAATAAAACCGATCGACTCACAACCCCGCTCTTTCAACACGCAAAGGGTTTGCTCCAGAAAAAACTCCATATCAAACCCGACCAATCCATAGCCCGATGTGTTGGCGCTCAGCACCACCATGGGTAAACCATAGGATCGGAGTAGCCGGTCCTGCTCCGGACTACGCTTACTAGCAACGAGAATGCCATCCAAACGACCCCGCGAAAGTGCGTCCGCCAAATCATGATGGATATCATTTTCTTCGTCGCGCCCCAGCTGCGGCGTATCCAGATAGAATGAAAAAGCTTCATTATGCCGCAGCGCACGTTGCTCGCAGCACTGAATGAGCATCCGGTAGAAAGGAGAACTTCCGGAACCAAACACATTACGCCCGAAAACCAGACCAATCCGCTTTTGATCAATCTGCGAGGAGACATAAATACCGCTCCCCCGCTTACGGCGCACGATACCCATCTCCTCCAGACGCCCCAAGCTGCGGTCCACAGTAGAAACCGTCACGCCGAGCGACTTGGACAACTCAACCACTGTCGGCAGCTTCATCCCAGCCCCATACTGGCGAGCTAAAGCAACTATCTGATCGACAACCTGCTCCTGCTTGCGAGTCGCACTGCCTTTAATCGTTTTGGGGAGACGTGAATCCATGTGAAATCGAGAACTTACTTATTATTACAGAATAATTATTCTAGAATTATTATTGTAGAATTGTTTTCACTATGATTAAGGTCAAGCGAATTTAAACAAAAAAGCTCAATGACAGTCGCCACAGACCATCCTCAAGCCCTCGAAGGCTTGACCGACTTTGAAAGAAGACAGCTCGAAAAAGCTGTCGCCCAAGCACGGAAAGACTACACGCCAGCCACCCGCATGCTGAGCACCCCTTTCGCGAGTCCCGGTTACCACACCACTTACAAAGGCCCGACCGTGCATGAAACACGGCAATCGCTGAAATTTGCAGTCGCCCTCCTCGACACCGGCAGCCCGGACGACCTAAAAATTGCGATCGATATTCTCGGCAAAGTCATCTCGCTGCAGGACCAAGACCCGAGTAGTGAAACCTATGGGATTTGGCCTTGGTTTCTTGAAGAATCGATCCAGGAAATGGATCCGCCGGACTGGAACTGGGCAGATTTCTGCGGCGCCCAACTTCTGGAAGCCCACCTGACTCATGCCGACCGCCTCCCTGAAGAACTGCTCCAGCAGATGGACCGTGCCATCCTCAATGCCGCCCGCTCCATCAAGAAGCGAGACGTGCCTCTGGGCTACACCAACATCGTAATCATGGGCAGTTTCGTCTGTCTGCTGGCCGGTGAGCTATTAAACGACAACGAGCTGACCGAATTCGCAAGCGACCGGATCCAGCGCTTCCATGACTATACCTTTGAACTAGGCACCTTCTCGGAATACAACAGCCCACCCTATACAAATGTCGCGCTCAATGAATTGCGCCGCCTTCGCCGGTTTGTCGAGGCTCCGGAATTAGGTGCACTCATCGATAACTTGTATGAACTCGCTTGGCAGGAAATCGCCCTGTATTTCCATCCACAAACCGGACAGTGGTCCGGACCACACAGCCGTTGCTATGAAACATTGCTGACGCCTCAAATCGAAGGCTCCATCCAGCGCGCGCTCGGACGTGAAGATCCCAACGAAGTGCCAACTCTGGACCAGCACCGGTTGTCGCATAAATGTCCCGAAAAGCTCCGGCATTATTTTGACGCGAACGCATCGATCGCATCCAAACCGCGCACCCTCACAAAAGCCTTTGCCAAAGGCAGCAAGAATATCATCGGCACCACCTACCAACATCCGGAATTTTCACTCGGCAGCGTGAATTACAGCGACCTGAACAACCAGCGCCGCTCGCTCCTGGCCTATTGGGGCAAACCGGGCCAAGTCCGCTCGCTGAGACTGCGGTTCCTGCATGATGGCTATGATTTCACCGCCATGCAGTTCTATTGCGCGCAACAAGAAGGCAATATCCTCGCGGCACTTGGACTCGCGACCGACGGGGGTGACCGCCACCCCTACTTCGACCGGCTCACGAATGGCCAGTTTAAAGCCGACGACTTACGGCTGCGCTTTGAAGTCGAAGGCATCGAACCCAAGCAAATCGAAGTCGTCGAACTGGATTCGGCTAAAGGGTTCGGGCGCTTCAAATTCGATGGCCTGCACTTCGCCCTCAACACCATCGAAGCAACATTCGGCGAATACATGGGGCACTTGGAAACATCAGAAGGAAACAACAAATTTTACATTGATCTCGTTTTTTATTCCGGGCCGCGCAGGGCTTTCACCTTTGGCGATCAAGCGACGGCGAGTGCATCAAGTAAGCAAGTCTCCATCGCATTTACCGCAAGCATCGCCAGCGAAACGCCCGGAACTTCGCCCATGGAAGGCAAGCAAACGTCACTCAGTCCCGTCTATACAAAATATAGCTGGAAGGAGATGGAAGTAGTCGCCCCAACGACACCGGCACCACTGGAAACGATGACGCAAGATCCCAAATTCTAGAAATCGAGACGACAATGAACCCTCACCCTCCAAAGCAAGCCATCTCCCCACGCTCCGGGTTTACCCTGATCGAGCTGCTGTCCGTCATTGCAACCATTGCCGTATTGTCGGCTATCCTGATCCCCGCAATCGCCAGGGTCCGCGAGTCCGCCAACAATGCCAAATGTCTGAACAACCTTAGGCAGCTGCAGGTCGCGGCGAAGCTCTACTCGACCAACGACAGGCAGCAAACCAACCCGACCATGACCACATGGCACAGCGACCTGATTCCGTATCTAGGCCTACCTTCAGGAATCCACACGCTGTCCGACATCACGAAGCTCTCGCCCGAAGTCGCACAGACAACAGTCTTCTGGTGCCCGTCTGTCGACTACAACAGCGCCCACCCAAGAGTCCAGCGCGACAACAACTGCTACGGGATCAATACTGCCTACTACGCCTCCGCGGGCGAAGACAGACCCGACATGCACAGAACGGTCATGGATAACAGCGCATACGCCTCACGAACGATCGCTTTTCTCGATAGCACCAGCCGAAACGTCACCCACTCCACCCCGGATCGGATCGGTATTGGGCGACACGGCAATAATGTGAATGCCGTCTTTATCGACGGCCACGCCGAGAGCGTCCTCTACAACGGAAAAGAAACGACTTTAGACCCCGAATGGCGCGCGCGCTTCGATGGGCCCAACCGCTGACAGACCTCCCCCCTTCTCTCTTGCTGCATGTTAGTTTAGAGATAAAACCATCTCCATCGACGAATAAAGCTGTATCATGCGATTTGGAACCAGTTATTACCCCGAGATCACGGACGAATCCGAGTGGGAGCAGGACCTGCAGAACATGCGGACGGCCTGCTTGGATACGTTGCGAATCCTTGAATTCGCCTGGAGCGCAATCGAACCGCGTGAGGGCGAGTATCAATTCGACTGGCTCGACCGCTTCATGGATCTGGCCAACTCGCTTGAGTTTAAAGTGATCATCGGCACTCCGACCGCCACACCGCCTCCCTGGCTGACCACGCAGTATCCGGAAATGATGATTGTTAGCCGGGACGGCCTCCGGCACCAACCCGGTGGACGCCGCGACGCGGATGTCTGCAACGATATCTATCAACACTACTCGGTCGAAATTGCGAAAGTGCTCGCCGAACGCTACGGCCAGCATCCCGCCGTCATCGGCTGGCAAATCGACAACGAGCTCATGGGCCCCGAGGCCGCCCCACCGGAGAGCCACAGTCGCTCCGCCACCTTCCGTTTTCGGCAATACCTCAAGCGCGTACACGGCGATTTAGCGACCTTGAACCAACGCTGGGGCACCCGCTTCTGGAGTCAGGAATACAGCGACTGGGGTGAGATCGGCATACCCGCCAATAAACGCTCGACCATGGGCCAGGTGCTCGATCATTCCCGCTTCTTCAGCGAAAGCATCCGCCACTTCATCCAGCTGCAATACGATGTCATTCGGCCAATCATCGATCCATCCCATTGGGTATCGACTAACTCTACGGCGATCTTTGACCGCGGACTGGACCATCAGGATTGGGCCAAAGTGGTCGATACCGTTGGGTGGGATTCCTATTTTTCCACAGCCTTTGCCAGCAACGCGCTGGGACACGACCTCTTCCGAAGTGCAAAGCACCAGCCTTTTTGGATCTTCGAGACCAATTCTCTCCCGGAACCGATCCAACCGGCCTTCTGGGCCGAAATGCTCGCCCATGGAGCTCAGGGTATTATCATGTGGCATTGGCGTAACCACCCCGCGAACGCGGAGAATGAAACCCAAACCTTCTGCGACTGGGGCGGCACTCCGGACCCAAGACGGATCAAGTTCATGCAGGACATCGCAGCCCGACCTGAATTCCAAAGCCCGATCCCAGCGAAATTCCCCCGAGCCAAAGCAGCCGTCCTCTACTGCCCGGATTGTGCCCGAATCTCGCTCACTCCAGATCCATACATTCATAACCGCGGGGAGATCCCTTACAGCAAACGCCTGCTTACCACCTATCAAGTCCTGGCCCGCCTCGGCATCTCCGTCGACATCATCCAACCAGGCACCCCACTCGAAGGCTATCAACTCCTCGTCATGCCCTCCGCACAGCTCCTATCATTGGAAATGAGTGACGCGATCCGTAGCTTTGTCCTCCAAGGTGGCACCCTGCTGGGCGTCGCAAAGACGATGCATAAAGACCAGTGGGGCCAGAATTACAACACTCCCGGCGAAGCCCTGGCCGATGTGCTCGGCTTTACCATGGCACGCAACCGCACCCTCCCGAGCGAAAGCGGTCGCATCCAAGCTCAGTTGGGCGAAACGATCGTCGACTGCGATCCTTTCGTCGAAAGGGTCACTCCGACCACCGCTCAAGTCGAAGCCACCTTCTTGAATGGCCCATCCAAAGGGCAGCCCGCTAGTTTGATCCATCGCTTTCACAAAGGAACCGTCTACTACGCAGCAGCCCACTCCGAAGCCCTGATCACCGACCTCGCCCAAAAGGCAGCCCGCAAGGCCCAAATCAATGACTACGAATCCCTCGGTGAACGTGTTGCCATTTACCCGGATCCCCAAAGTGACAGCATCTGGCTGTTGAATCACTCGTCCGATGCGATTCAAACATCAGGCACCCGCATTCCTTCAGGCGAATACATCAAGTTGGGCCTGAACGAAATGAATCCCATCCAACCCGCTAGCCAAGAATGCTAGTTCGTTAAGCGACCATCAATCGGAAATCGGAAAAACCGATACATCTCTCCCCAAGGGCAAGGCAGATCGGCGTGGTATATAATCTAACTTATGGCTTATTCCGCTTGTGCCTCTGACTGGAGCATTTCCGAGATGCCGATGAGTTTGATCGTTCCGGGACGGCTATTGGGCTTTTGGTAAACGAAATACAGCATCCTTTGCTCGGCGGAGAAGTAGATCTGTCCCTTGAACGCCTTGCGTGGCTTCTCCGCCTCCGGTAGAGAGATCATGAGGGTATCGTAATATTGATCACTCTCCAGCTTGCCTTTGATATCGGTGATGCCTTTGGGCTTAATCATCTCTCGCTGCTCGCCCAGCTCGATGGCCACCGGGTAGTCGGCGAAATTCACAAAGCGATAGGTGCCGGCACCGAAATCCTCAATGTCGTCGGACAAGGGCATGACCTTGTAGCCATCTTTGTGGTCCTCGATGAAAACAAACAGGTAACGCTTTCCGGAGGCCGGCACGGCCACCCGGGCTACCGGCTTCCGGAGCACTTGCCCCTCCTCTCCGGCAGTCTCGGTGAAAAACACGATCGTCGGCCCTCCGGTGTAGGTTTTGAGTTCGGAGCGACAGGATGAGGGGACATCCAGATGTTCGACGTCTTGACCGCTCTCGTAAGCCAGATCGCCGATGCTTTTCCCCAATGAAAAGGCTGCGAAGGAAATCCGGACCGGCTCCGGTTCCTGGGCCGATGAAACTTGAAACATCCACAAGCAGGCGACGAAATAGAGCAGTTTCACTTTCATAGGTAACATTCTTAGATTTCATCCGGACTGAGCCAGCGGAAGCTCACGATACGGAAGGCACGGCCCAGGTTTTCCCGGCTTTCGTCGGGCACCCAGTAGTCCGAATCCTCAGGGTCGGAAGACGAGGGAAAGACCGGCTTCGGAACCCGCTGCAAGACCGCCTCGCACACCGCAGAGGATAACACATCTCCAGTCAGCGGATGTAAGACATCTCCGTAAGCACGAACACGAAAGGTATCGCTTCTCACTTGAATAAAGGAACCGATCGTGGTCAGGACATCGCCTTGCAGGACATAGGCCGGTGCTCCTGCCGCAGCGGACCGTCCGTTACCATTGGCATCGAGGATGTTCCCGGGCTCGGGAAAACGCCCGTAGTTACCATCGTTGAGCGAAGCGCTCGTGACTTCCATATCGGACTGGCTGAAGTCATCATTGATGCCCGACTGGTCGATGGCGGATTGCAGCAAGCCACTGCGTCCGTAGCGGTCGGACCGCAGGCTGCGGTTCACAAACTCGGCGAGTGAGAGGTAGGGCCGGTTATTGTTCACGGTGGCGACCCGTTCCTTGAGTTCCGCGACAATCGCTGTGGCCAGGGTCCGGATTTCGACATCGGACAAATGGCGGAAGCCGGCCCATGCTTCGTCGCCCTCTTCGTCGCCGTCAAAGACCCCTTTCAGCGGTTGGGACAAGCGGGAGATCTGGGTGTGGTCGTTCTCCCGGGCTTCGGTGTTACCGAAATAGGTGGCAAGCCCCCGGGCGGCGGAAAGAATCACAACCCAGGCATCGACCGAGGTGGAATTCACATTAAAGGAGCCCTCCATCAGCAAATTTTCCGCAGAGCGGAGATAGCCCAAGTCCAAGGGGTCGCCCGAAGACTCGAACAATTTCGATTTGATCGCATCAAGCGATTCGCCTTCCTCCGGCAGCAGCTTCATGCGCTTGTCCGGCAAAGCGCCGGTGAGAAAGTCCGGGTTACTGAAATCCGTATCGAAGGCCGCATCGAAACTGTCGCCGACATGATCGCTGCCTTCATTATAGTCATCCCGCGAGGAATCATAGGGGATCGAGTATGAGGAAAAGAAATAGGCATCCCATAGGGCTTCATTCGAGAGATAGCTCAAATCATAAAACAACCTCGACTGGCCATGCCAGTTATTGAACGTGGACAGTGTTTTCGTAGGGTCAATGTAGGGCGAGGCGAAGGAGTTGGCCACAGCCAGGGCCGGCATCTGGGCCAAGTGAGACAACTGGGCATTTTGCAGCGAGCCGATGGACATCAAAGGAAAGGTCGGCAGGTCGATCATGACGACTTCGTCTTTGCCATTGGCGTCAATGGTATTGCCCCAGGCCTCGTTGATCACGGTCGCCCCGCTGGGAGGCAGGTCCAATATGCGGAATTGGCGGTCCGGCGACAGCAAGGGAAATCCGCCGGCTTCACCACTTCCCGGATCCGGGAATAAATTCGCGCTGGAAGTGACCAGTGCACCGGGGTTGGTAAAGGCGTAGGCCGGATAACGTGTATTCTGATCCGTGTAAATCGCGGGCTTGAGCAAATAATCGACCCCCATAATCGGTGTGGGGTTATTGCGGGTCGATGCCGCTGAGATACGTTTGGGCGAAGTCGAACGCGGAGCGCCCATCATGTTCTCGACGATCGGCTCATCCGCTGAAAAATAAGCATCGAGGAAGAAAGTCCCTGAGAGGTCGTTGTTCGTCAGTGTGACCGGGTTATCCCATTGGTTGACCCCCGCAATACTATCCTGCGGTTCGCCGTCCCGGAGGCTCGGCCCGACGACCATGTTTGCGATCCAGAACTTATACGTTTGGTCTTCATCGGGGTTTGAGCTCACAAAGGGCCCGTAGTTCAAATCGAAGGGGTCGTCGCTGGGACGTTGCGTGTAGCCATCCCAATTGCCGGCGATACCACTGAGACGCCCCGACCAATCCCCGTAGATGCCCCAGGTCGGCCCCCAATCGGCAAACCAGTCCCGCATCGGGCACGCCACGACCTGGCCAGGCGCATAGACCGCGTTGCCGGGGCGGGCTGCGGCCCCATTGATGACAAAGTTGCTGTCATCGTCGGTCGGGTCCTCTTCAAACTCCAGGTTGACATACATTTCCTGGAAATTGAAAGCCATGATCGGCGTGTCGATTTTGACATTATATGGGTTATGAAAGACCGCACTGCCGCGCGTCATGATATAGACGTTCTCCACTGGATCCCCATCGGCATTGGTCATCTGATCGGCCCGGAACGCCCCCAGCTCCAAGAGGAAACGCTGGAGATACGGCAGATAGGGCAAACGAATCATATAAGGCATTATCCGGTTGGTGAACCGGAGGGAGTCCCCCTCGTCCCCGAGGAACTGCGTATCCAACTGGTAGCCGTTGATCCGCGTCCAGTCCCCTTCACTCGGCACGCCGCCTCCAAGAACCAGCGCAGGCTGATAGGAGGACGTATCCCGGTTCATTCCATGCACCTGACGCATGTCACTCATACTGGGATAATGATCCTGCCCCTGTAGGGTGGGATCCGTCATCGGCTTTTCCATCCGATGGTAGAATCGGTAGTAATCACGTAATAAATTCCAGGACGGGCCCGCGGCGTCCCCGGCGACAAACAAGGGCTCCGACCAGAGGCTGGTGTTCCCGTATCCAAAGACACTGATACGGTTCGGTCCTGCCGCACCATAGGCGGAAAGGTCGAATTCGGAATCCGGCAACTCAAACAGGAGGGAAAGATCCTTTTTCAATCCGCCGTTCCGGGCATCGGCCAGCACACCTTTCGACCATGCGGTCAGATCATGAAATTCGGCCTTGGCGTCGTCTTCGTCCACATTCTGGTAGGCATTGACCAGGTCCGAGGCGGAGACGAAGTTGCTCATATCCACCGAAGTCGTGACCTTGGAGGAAAGCTGGTCGATCACAGCGACTTCCCCTTTGTGGTTGCTCAGGTGGTTCAGGATGGATTGGTGCTTCGCTTGATCGGCGTTCGGACTGTCTCCATAGCTGGTCTGGCTGAGACTGATCGTGGCTTTGACGCCTTCATCACCGATCCACCAGGCGTAACGCCCGCTTTTTGAGCTGTCCTCGATCGCGCTCAAGCCAACTTGAACGGAATCGTTTTCCAAGCCATCCTCTTCCACATCGGAGACACTCCCCTCGCCCACAAGCGTTACGGCATCCGCCGCTACGGCAGATGTATGATAACCGGAAACCGGCCGGCCGCTCGCATCCACGCCGTCCGAGACCAACCAACGGATCAAATCCCCTTCCGCATACGATTGGCCCGCGACACTCGTTCCATCGGGATCGCTGACCCAGACCCCGGTCAAGTGGCGCTTCGTGGCATCGCTCCCCGAAAGAATATCCGAACTGGCAGAAATGCGCTGGTCCGGACCGAGCGTCGTCTGCAGCTCACCGATCGCAAGACTCAGCCCAAGGATGGCATTTTGCTGCGCCTCGGTCAGGTATTTCTGGTTATGAACAACTTGGGTTTCGACCTGAACCAGACTGCTGAGCGAAAGAATCAACAACAGCACCAGAGCCATCAGGCTCAGGGCTAGGATGAGTGCGAACCCGGACGAAGCAGAAGGAGTCACTCCTTTCGCCGAATCACAGTCATAATAGTCTCGTTTCATATGGGGTATATCTTGAGAACAGTAATATTCTATAGTGGACGAGCAGCCCTGTCATCTAACCAAAAGTATGGTTTCGTTTCGCGGGCACCAAGTGAAAACCACAGAGCATCCGATCGGAACAGGGCCTGTAGTCTGGATCAGGGGTATTGCTCCAGGAACTGGGGAACCGTATCGGGACCCCGGGCGGCGGCCCCCGTATCGTTGATGATGTGCAGGATGGTGCCCCGGCCGGCGAGTGGTACCGTCAACAGGCTATGGAAACGGATGCCGGGTTTGTCCGGCACTTCAAAGCCGCGCTCGGCAACTAGCGTTGGGTCATTCAGAAAGATGGCATAGACTCCCAAGCCCCAGCCTTCGTGCGTGTTCACCGGGTCGGCCACCTTGTAGGCGGCGTAGCCGCGAGTTTCGCCGTCCATCCAGCTCTCCTGGTTCGGGGCATCATAGGCCATCTCACATTGAAACATGTATGTTCTGCCCCCGTCCGCTTCCCAGAGCACATCATGTTTCTGGAAGTGCTCCACCATGAGCCCGTAAGCAGTCAGGTTCTTTCCCCTCACAATCAGTCCGTAATCCGCTTTGGGGTCATCCCAGCCGGTCGGGTCGGTGGCGTTTTCCCGGGCGCCGGCCCCATGATCGGCACGCCACAACCAGAAGTGATCGACGATCACGTCGTTGCAGTTCACCAGGACTGCGGTCGTCGCATGGCCGACATGCATCCCACCGATCCGTGCAAAGATATCGTGTAGGGAAATCGGATTGTGCGAAAGGTCCTTGTGGGCCCCCGCCTCCCCGACTTCCAAGAGCACGGGAGACTTCTCCGGCCCCGCATCAAAAAGCAAGCCGGCGATCTTGATCCCTTCCTCGTCGGCCACATGCATCCCGATCACTCCATGCTGCGGGACGAAAGTCGCCAGACCGAAGCCGAGCACCACGGTATTCGGGTGCGTCACGCGAATGGTTTCATCGATCGGATAGACACCGGGTGTCACCAGCAAATGCTTGCCGGCATCCAGCGCGGCGTTGATCTCGGCAGCGGTAACTCCGGGCTTGGCGATAAAGAACTCGCTGAGGGAAATCGATGTGCCCGTGGGCATGCCGTTCGCCCAGCTGGTGCCGCGCGCATATTTCCGCACACCCGGAACCGCCACCCGGTAGCCGGTTTCGGCATTGTAGTAGAGAAAGGGCTTTTCACGAATCACAGGGGCCCGCTGCACGGTCGTGATGGGCGGCTTGGGAAAACTCGTCGGCGGAGCGCCCTCGACACCGACAAATACATTATTCCAGACGGCACCGGCCCAACTGCCCACACTGTTGTTTCGCAACATGTATTGCTGCTGCGAACCCGTCGATGCCTGCCCGTCGACCTTGCAGTTTGCCAGGTAACCGCCGCTCGCGAAACCGTGTTCACGCGGGTCGAGTTGCAGGTTGCCTTTGACATGAACACGCCGCATCGGTGCCGCCTGCGAGACGGCCCAGCGATTCGTTCCATCCGGCGGGGTCACCGTGAAATTTTCCGCACTGCGCCAGAAATTGACCAAGGCGTTCTTCCCCGGATGCCAATCCGCTTCGACACGGACATAGCCATCGATTTGGACCTCCCCCGGAAGCGCGCCCAAGCCCGCAATCGAAGTGTAGAAACCGATATGGGCGTCGACCTCGTATTTGCCCGGCTTGAACAAAAGACCGAAACGCTTCTCGTGCTTGAAGTGATTGGCCTCGGTCACGGCGATGATATCGTCCAGCTTCCTTTGGATCACCTGCTTCGACATCGAAGGGTCGAAGACATAGACATTCGGTCCGAAATCAACCTCATGGACGGCTGCCGGCTCATCACTGACCGTCTGCGCTGGAGAAATAGTCGGAGCCGCGGAGAACAGGAGTAGGCATAGCAAAGACGAAGCGCAATAACGGGCTTTGAGGCATGGGAGACGGGACATCGTGTTGAGTGGGGTTTCGAGTGACAGGCGCGTGTGCGACCTCTCACAGAATAGCAAGTTTCACCGGCTTGGCTATCTATCCAAAAGTATGGCTTTATACCGATTTGCTAAAGGTTTGGAGCCGAAATGGCATAACTAGGCTTCAGTGACGTAGTCGCGTTGCTTTAGCCGCGCGACCGAACGAACTTGCGGAACCGATTGGACATGCGGGTGGCCGGCTTCCTCCTACGCTCCAGCTACGGCGGACAGGAAAGAAGCCACCTACGATCGATGCACTACGGTGCAAGGTAGTCGATTTCCAGCATCATGAACCGACGAGCCGCTTGATCCACCGGAGTATTGTCGCGCACCACAACCGCTTCGCGGTCCGAATCCAGACTCGTCACGGAGACTTGGGTAGTGTGCTCCGGCCCGGAGTCCCATTGGCTCAGGTCGGGGCCGACTTTAACCGTGTAGTCCAGATCGGTTACGCTCTTCATACGTGTGTAGCGCAGCGCTAGATAGGTGCCGTCCTCGAAATGCATCGTGGGTTGACCTCCGTTGGACCACGTGGCCGTCTCCCATGGGCTCAGGCCCGCCGCATAGGCTTGCAGGTTGAGGACACCGTCCTGGTTGGCATCGCCGGTTATTCCACTGATCGTGGTGTCGAGAAGCTCCGCGCTGTTGAAATAGCTGTGCTGGTAGGCGACGAAACCTTCCATCTCGAGACTTACATTTGTAAAGCTCGCGGCATCCGCATTCGTGCTGTCATGCGAGCTGCCCGCAAGCCCGACATAGAACGGGGAGGAAAGTGAAACCGTCGCCGTGCCGACCAGTGACCAGGAAGCGCCGTCATCCGACACATAGCCCGAGAGACTCTCGCCCACCCGCTCCAGCTTCAGCCACTTCGGGGCCGTTGCACTTGCGCTTTGGCTCGTGGTGGCCGATCCGGCGCTGCTCCGTGACTGAAATTGGACCCCATTATCCGGAGTAATCAGGATCGCCGCGTTGGCGGATCCGGAGTCGAGGCTTTGCCGGATCATCAATCCCGCTTTAGCCCATGGGTCGGCATCCGACACACTAGTCAACCGCGCCACGATCACACCGTTACCCGTCAGCACCTGATGCACCGAACGGAAACTGTCAGCGGTTCCCCAGATATCGGATCCGGCGGCAACGAGGGTAAACGTGTCCCCGCCACTCACCCAGCCGGAGGCCCCGGTCTCACCGACATCACAGCTCTGCCAGCCCGTCGGCAGGAAGCTCAGATGACTGAAGGTGCTCGTGTTGACGATCAGGTGCGAGTTGTTGTGCGCCGTGACGGAAAGCCCCGCCCGCGCGACCGTGGACATGGCAATCGTCTGGCTGCTGCCGAGCTGCGACCAGTTCTCGCCGTCCTCCCCGTAGAAGGCGGTAAAGCTGTCGCCGCGGCGCACGAGCCTGAGCCACTTCGGTGCCGTCTGCCCCACATAGGCCGCTGCCAGGGTGTCACCGCCCGCCAACGTCCGGAATTCAAAACCGACCGTGCCCGGTCCGACAAAGACATGCGCATACGGTGCGTCCACCGCCGTCGAGTTACGGAACATCAGGCCGGCCTTGGAGTAGGTGTCCGTGTTCTGCACACTTTCGACCTGAACGATCAGCTCGCCGTCACCGGAGAAATCCTGGGACACATAGTGAAACTGGTCCACCTCGCCAAGGATGTCCGCCCCGCCGCCTCCGACGATCCAGACTCCGGTGCCCGCGTCGAAGTAGGCGTAACCGGACTGGGTCGGGCGCCCGATGTCGTCACTACGCCACAAGTCTCCGAACAGTTCACTGAGGTTTTCCTGCGCGACCGGTGTCGCCGGCTTGATGAAGCGCCATTTCACATTGTCGTCCGTGCTCGACGAATCTTCGAGCGAGAGCCAGATACCGGTCGGTGCGCCGGACGCGTCATTCGTGCGGTTGAGCTTCAGGCGCTGGCCCGCGCCCAGGTTGTCCAGATAGAAATAACCATAGCCGGAGTCGTCTGCCGTGTAGGTCCATTGAACTGTGGAACCGGTGGTGGTCGGAGGTGCGAGATCCAGCGAGCTGCCGTTGACCCGGAGGCGTCGTCCATCCGTGATGGAGACGATGTAGACGATATAAGGGTTGTCCGCACTGGGCACGAGTATCCACTGCATATCGGAAGCGCTGTTGCGGATCGTATCGATAGCAACGGTAGTTCCGTTGTGCCCCAGATGCATGGATGCGCCCTTGTTATGAAGCAGGTATGGGGAGGTTTTGCGGATCGTGCGGTCCCCGTCCCAGCCCGCATACAGGTCTCCGGTGGCGGTATACTCCCGGTCCACAGTAAAGAGCGCTCCCATGGGAGCCGTCTGGTCCCATGGATTCTCCGGCGGATCGACGTAAAGGGCAAAGACGCCGTAGCGCTTCAGCCAGTCGAAGCTTTCCGCCATCCACAGGAATTCGGCATAAAAGCGATAGTTATCCTCCTCCGACCAAGTGGTGCTGCCGTCCCAGTCGATCGTGTTGAACTCGGAGAGGATGACCGGCTTTCCCCAAGTGGAATAAATCCCGCTCAGGTAGCCGAACAGCCCGTCCGCATCGGGCGGACCATACCAATGCACACCGGTGTAGTCGACCCGCAAGCCATGCGCGGCCGCGTCGGTATAGAAATCGGCCAACCAGCCGTTGTAAGCGTAGGCCGTCGCCGGACTGACCAGCGGCAGGTCGGCCGCTTCCAGTTGTGGCCAAAACTCGATCGCCGCCGCAACCGCTACATCCGATCCGCCGACATGGTTTCCCTCTTCATCTTCGTAAGGAAAATCCGGCTCGTTGAAACCGAGCAGGTAGCGGGAGCGCGCATCGGTATGCCAAGTTGTGTAGCGGGTGCGAAGCCCCGCGATGTCGGCGGACCCCCACTGCTGCGGGGAGAATGCGACCGTTTCCGGCAAGCTGCCGTAAGGGTCCAAGCCCCAGTTGTAGCTCCAGTTGATGTTCATCTTGTCCCAGTCCCAGCCGTAGTCGCCGGCGCCCTTTTTCGGGTAGTGGATAACATAGGACAGTTCCCAGTGCTGCTGCCATAAAGAGGTCGGCTCCTCCAGCGTGATGGCCGCCGGTGATCCCAAGTCAGTGGTCAGCGCGAGCCCGTTCCAGACATTGACGTAGTAGCCGTAACCGTCCCCGGCATCGACGATCCGCCAGAGCTGGTGCGGCTGCCCGTTGTATTCGCCCGCCACCACAGCCGTGCCCGGCTCGGTGCCGGCATCTTCCGCTTCAAGGCAAAGGCCCGTATCCCGGTTCCTGATACGAAAGGAGTCGCTGTCCAGATTGTAGAGCACCTGGAATTGCTGCTCGTATTCGGTGGAGCGCGGCAAGGCCTCGATGACCTCCGTTCCGTCCACAGCGAGGGTGCCGGCGTTCTCACGGTTGAACAGATTGTAAAAGGCGTCGCCGAGGTCATTCCATTGGGTCGACGGCGGTTCCCCCGGCGTCACAGAGGTCCACAGCGGAAAATCGTTGCCCGGAGCAGTCGCAGGAAAAACGACCAGCTCGCGCACCTTCTGAGCGTAGCCGGGGGTCGGCGTGATACGAAGCTTCGAGGTCGTGACCGGCGTATCGAAAACCACCGCCAGCGCCTTCTCCGCGTTGTTGCTCACCGAGCCACCCGGGATGTTCACCCAGGTCTCGGTTGCGGCATCCCAGTAAGCCAGGGTGAAGTCCGGAATCGCGATATCGTTGGAGGTATCGGAGTAAAGGTGCACACTGCCGATGCGTTGGCTTTCCCAAAGATCGACTTCCAGACTCTGCTGATCGCCACTGAGACTCTGCCAGCCTTCCGTATCACTCACGTAGCCGTCGACCGCCCGGATCGGGTAATAGGGAGCGTCCCATGCCGACGCATCGGCCGTCTTTTTGTAGGCGGCGTTCAACACGACATCGGCGCCCAGCGGGTAGCCGTCGCCCCCATTGGGCGGATACAGCGCAATCTCACGAACGGTGGCCTCGCTGTCACTCGTGACCAGCATCACATTCGTGGCTGTCACCGCGGTGGGCAGCACGATGTTCAGCACGGTCGCGGTGTTACCGGTAAAATTGGCCCCGGGGATCACGGTCCAATTCGCCCCGTCGTAATATTGCACCCAGAAGTCCGAGATCGGGTCCTGATCGTCCTCGCCGAGGTAAAGCTGAATGCTCCCGAGCGCCATCGCCCGGGACAACGAAACCATCAGCCAATGGCCGCTTCCGGAACCGCTCTTCCATGCGCTGCTGTTACGGACATATCCATCCACTGCCCGGGAGGCCCCGTAGCCGGCCGACTCCGAATCCGCCGACATGCTCTGATACTTCGCAATATTCACCCGCGAGGTCGTCAGTGCGCTCACCGACAGTTCCGAGAACACACTCGTATTCGTCCCCGTGCCTGCATCGTTTGCGTCCACCGCCAGTCCGGCACGCGCCGCAACCGGAAGGACCAGCTCCTGTGGGCTGCCCAGCATCGTCCAGTCAACGCCATCGTCACTGTAATATCCGGTATAGCGCCTGCCCACACGTGTCAGCTTGAGCCAGCGAGGGACGGTTCCGGACACAGTGCCTACATTGTAGGACGAAGCGCCGGTCGATTGCCGGCAGTCGAAGCCGATGTAGCTGGAGGTGGCAAAGACGAAAGCGTAGGCCGCATCCGCCCGGAGCCCCGAGCGCAGCATGATCCCGGATTTTGCATACGAGCCCGGACTCTCCATGCTGTCGAGCCGGACCACAATACTGACATCGCCGTTGATTTCACGACTGGCGAAGTGAAAGGAATCCGAACTGCCCCAGATGTCCGCACCGCCCCCGCTCACCGTCCAACTGCCGGCGGCATAGCTGCTTTCGCCGGATGCCCCCGGTGATCCGACATCGGCCGCAGTCCAGCCAGCCGGCAGGGCCTGGGCCCCGGCGATACAGCCGAAGAACAGGCCGATACAGGCGGTTCGGGCGAATACTGCCGGTAATCCAAACAAGGCACGCAATCCGGAAGATTTCGTCAGGAAAGAAGACAATACAAAACGAAGGGGCATTATCTCCGAGCATACAGGTTCGAAACGAAATTAAGAACTAGCCGAACGGCTAGGCTCGAATCGCACGACTGAAAGTCCCACAACAGCATCAAGCACCTCCTGCAAAGAATTCTCCTCCTTGGCAAGGAGGAGTCCGCCGAAGGCGGGAGGTGGTTCGTCCACGGATGCGATCCACTCCGATATGCTTACTCATCAGGGCAACTCCGGCCAACAAACAGAACTCCTGCCCTGAGCCAGACCAGACGGGCTCCTCACCTTCACAGATCCCTAACGTCCCGCCTCAGGCTCAGGAATCCGGCAGATCGTGGAGATGAATGATCCCGCGCCGGACGGCTTGGATGGCCGCCTGGGTCCGGTCCGCCACGCCCAGTTTTGCCAACACATTCGAGACATGCAGCTTCACCGTCGCCTCGGAGAGGTGCAAATCGCTCATGATCTCCTTGTTGCTGCACCCGCTGACGATCTTGTGGAGCACTTCCATCTCACGGGCGGTCAGCCCGCGGCGGTCTTTTCTTTCGGCAATCCGTTTGGCGATCACCGCCGGAAAATACTCGTGCCCGGCCGCGACTTCACGCACCGCATCCAAAATCTCCGACACTTCGGCTGACTTATGCAGGTAGCCGGAGGCACCGGCTTCGACCGCCCGCCAGACATCTTCTTCGCCTTCGTAGATCGAATACATGACGATGCGGGCATCAGGGTAGTCTTCGCAGATTTCACGTGTCGCGGCCACTCCGGTTTCACTCCCGAGCTGGTAGTCCATGATCACAACATCAGGTTGGGTTTCACGATACTTTTCCACCGCCATCTTCCGGGTCGATGCTTCTCCCACCACCTCAAGGTCGGGATATTCGGCAATTGTTTCCGCGAGCGCGAAGACCATCATCGTATGGTCGTCGACTAGTAGTATGGTCGTTTTATCTTTCATGGGGTAATAGAGGTGACGACGGCACGGGGCACACGGACCCTGATTTTCGTTCCGCCTTGTGGTGAACTTTCGATTGAAATGGTTCCCTGCATTTTATCCGCCCGTTCGCGCATGCCCTGCAAGCCAAAATGTCCGCGTGGCGGGGGCTTCGAGGTATCAAAACCACTGCCGTCATCCGTCACCTCCAGTGTGATCTCGTCTTCACCGCAGACAAGCTTCGCATGTATATGCTTGGCTTTACCATGATGCACGGCATTGGCCACGGCTTCTCCGGCAATACGATGCAGATGGTTTTCATTCGGTTCACGGATCGAGGAGACATCCCCCTCCAACTCGTAAGTGAAGGCCGCGTCGGCATTGCTGGCAGTCAACGGCAGGAGTTCTTTAAACGCCCCTTCCAAGCCGCCGTTCTTCAAGGCCACGCTACGCAGGTCACGGATGGAACTGCGCGCCTCTTCACGGCAATAGCGCAGCATGCGCATACAAACCTCCAGCGAGGACAGCGCCTTTTCCGGACTACACTTAATCTTGTTCCTGACATTCTCCAAGACGATGGCCAAACCGGTCAGCTGCTGCTCCACCGTGTCATGCAGCTCCCGGGCGAGACGCTGGCGTTCGTTCTGGATCACTTCATTCTCAATTTTTTCACCGATGATCTTCGTCTGTATCGAGACCTGCCTACGCAGCAAGATCCCCCAAAGAGCCGCCAAAACCGCGACCGCGAACAGCACGATGCTGATCCAGAGCGCGCGCCGGGCCGTCAACCATGGCGGTGACTCGATCACGACAATATCATCGGCGTCACGCATGATGATCCGGATATGCGAAATCGAATGCATCGTGAGTTCGGACTGCAAAGGCTTCAGTTCGCAAATTCCGGTCAAGCGCACACGCGCACCGGCTTCAATAGACTCCGCATCATCCACTGTCCTGGAGATGCTGGCCTCGAAAAACCGGTTGTCCGCCTCACAGTTGATGATCAAATTCTGGACGCCATCGCTGACGCCAAGCACGAGGGCATCGACCGTCACGAGTTCATATTGCTGTCCGGAGAGTGCGATTTCGGTCTCGGATTCATAATATTCGCGTTGCTCCAAAGTCAGCTCGTTCAGTTGACGAATCTTCAAACTTTGAGCTTGAGGCATCTCTGCCTGGCCGAGTCCCTCCACTTTGGCTGCTCGTAAGACGGGACGAAATGGAGCAACCACGGCAAACCCGGTTACCTCGACGCGATCTCCCCGCTGCATGTCGCCATCGGTGGCAGCATACACAAACACGCTCCCCCCTTCGCCCCGCATGTAGAAACCATCCTGCATCTTCGCCGTGACCACCCCGCGCACACGGCTGAGTTCATGAAGCCGGCTATTGGCCCTCAACAACTCGTCGACACGAACCAATGGAGCTGAATCATCTTCGATGCCTTTACCCGACATACGGATATCATCCAAAGAATTCACATACAACAGCCGCCCGGTCATCTGGGAAAAGTCGTTAAAATTCGTGCCGACCACACCGTGAATGACGACCGCACGCTGCATGAGATCCCGCACCCGATTGGAATTTTCATGGCGGGGCAACATGACCGGAATCATCCACCCTTCGACCTGCACAATCAAAATAAGAAAATGCTCCTCGACTTTCGACCCGATCACAACCCCGTGGATTTCGACCCACTGCAAATTGATATCCGGGGCGAAGACGTCCTCGCCGGTTAATTTCATCGGCTCCGGCATCGCATCCGGAGTGACCGCGAGCACTTTACACCCCGGTGCCACCGACGGGATGTAACCGCCGTAAAAAGAATTACCACGAATGAGCACACGGTCTCCCTGGTGAAAGGTCTCGACCCCCTCCGGGAGATCGGGATTGAAGATAAACATGCCCTCCTTCCCGTCATGAATCATCATGTCGCCGTTTTCCGTGTTATACAGGACAACGTTCCCCTTGATCAAAACCGGCAGCTCCTCGGCAGCTTCCTCCGCCGACAATCCGCGAAGGTCACTGATACTCCGGATCAGGGTCTCTCCATGACAGACGCTGATTAACAGGATAAATAACAGGAAGCATTTCACTTTACCAAGTCTCCATGATTCTGCCGCAATTCGCAAACTTTATACACCTTAGCGGATCTCATATAAAAACGCAATGACCCTCCCTGACCTTAAGGATCAGGGAGGGCTGGTGTCGTTAATGCCGGAGTATCATATAGGCATAAAAATTATAGGAACGGGCGCTCCCCCAGGGCCAGTGACTGTCGTGGAGAATGACATGATCCCGCCGCCGATGCTCAGTTGACGACCATCGTGCCGTCCAATTGAATATCACGAGAAGACCTGCCGATGTAGACCGGCATTTCACCAGTCGGACGGATCCACTTTTTATCAGCTTCGCTCCAGTAGTTAAAGCTCTCTTCCGGAATCTCCAAAGTCACCGTCTTCTCTTCCCCGGACTTCAGATACACCCGCTCGAAAGCAACCAGCTTCCGGATAGGCGTATCCACCATCGTCGTCGGTAATTCACCGAGATAGACTTGCACGACGTCCGATCCCGCACGATCTCCCGTGTTCTTCACATTGACTTTCACGCGGGCGGGACCTTGGTCGATCGTTGTCAAACGCAACAAACTGTAGTCGAAATCGGTATATGAAAGACCGAAACCGAATGGGAACAGTGGCTCCTGCCCCTTCAGATCGAAATAACGGTAGCCGACAAACACGCCCTCGGGATACGCAATGTGCCCTCCCCCTTGGTAAAGTTGCGGGCCTTGCGCCTCGCTGGCGGGAAAAGTAAGCGGCAAACGGCCACCCGGCTCGGAATCGCCGAACAGGATGTCGGCAAAACTGCTACCGCCCTCGGCCCCTGGATACCAGATCTGGAAAACCGCTTTGACATCGTCCAGCCAAGGCATCAGGACCGCCCCCGGAGTGTTCAGCACCACGATCGTGTTCGGGTTCGCCGCACTCACCGCTTCGATCAGCTGCGGCTGGTCGCCGACAAGATTGAGGTTGTCGCGGTCCATTTCCTCACCGCTGACCTGGTTGACGAAGATCACGGCCACATCGGCCTGTTTCGCGGCTTCCACCGCAGCGGGGATCAGGGACTCGGGCTGCCAACCGAGACGCACCTCGTGGTTCCAACGGGCACCCAGACGGGTGTAGCGGACTTCGATATCGACCGGGCGTCCGGCCTCCATCATCACCGTGCCCTGGATCGGATAGGTGTAGTGCCCGCCGTCGCCCTGGAAGAATGCGGATTCGGAACGGCGTCCGTCGATCACGGTCTTGCCGTCGATGATCACTTCGATGTGGCCGGCTGTGCGCGCGGAAAATCGCACCAGTCCCGTTGACGGCGAGGTGATCGTGCCGGTGTAGCGGGCCGACCAGTTTTCAGGCAGGCTCTCGATCGGCTTGCCGTGGAAATCCAGATGCGAGACCACGTCCTTGTGCTTGGGCAAGCCTTGCCATTCCGCGTTGTCGAAATATTCCACCTTCAGGCCGGGCTCACCAAGGCGGGTCTTGAATGCTTCCGCAGGCACCGCCGGCAGGGTCACATCTCCCAGAGTCCCCTGTGCCACGACAACCTCACCGGAGCCTTCGACGGCCCGGCGGATGGCATCGACCGGAGTCAGGTAATCTCCCGGACGCACATAGGTGGAGCCTTGGACGCCGGTCACCATGTCCTTGGCAGTCGGTCCGATCACCGCAACCGAAACATTCTTATCCAAGGGAAGGAAGTCGTCGGCATTCTTCAGCAGAACCGTGCCTTCCTCCGCGATTTGCTTGGCCAAGGTCAGATGCTCCGGAGTCGTTACCACCTCCGCCTTTTGCTCGGGCAGCGGGTGGTCGAAGAGACCGTTTTCAAAGGTCGCGAAAAGCATACGGCGCGTGGCTTCGTCAATGCGTTCGTCCGATACGGTGCCGTCAAAGAAGGCTTCCATCGGTATCGGGCGGTGGATCAAGGCCATCGAGTCGATCCCGGCATTCACTTGGGCAATCTTATCCTTGGCGGCGTCATCGTCGGTGCCGACATAGCCCTTGAAATTCGGATTCGCCTTGAGGAAGTTTTCCAGCAAGTCGAAATTCTCACAGGCGAAGGTGCCGTTGATCCGGGGATAAGATCCCATCACGGAGTCGGCCCCGCCCTCGTTGATCGCAATATGGAAAGGCAGATTGTAAACTTCCTGTAGTGCTCGATCGGATACTTCAATATCCAGGACCAGGCGATCCCATTCCTGATTATACACCGTATAGTGCTTGATCTGCGCAATCGTATGCTGGCTTTCCATGCCCTCGGCCACCTTTGCCCCCATCCAGCCGTTCAGAACAGGGTCTTCGCCAAACGATTCCGTAATGCGACCGTTCAAGGGGCTGCGGGCCACGTCCATCGTCGGCCCGAGGATGACATTCCACGCCTTCTGTCGCGCTTCCTTGCCGATGGCGGCACCCATCTCGTGTCCCAGCTCCTTATTGAACGTCGCCGCCAAAGCCAGCGGCACGGGAAACGCCGTCACATTGTAATCCCCGCGCAAGCCTGCAGACGCATCGACCCGGGTCAGCGCGGGGATACCGAGATAACGCAAGGCATCGGTATCTTCCGGATTGGTTGACGAAACGAGCGCGACTTTCTCTTCGCGGCTCATGGCGGCAAGCAACAACTCGGCACGTTCCTCCGGGGCTTTGGACGCATCGCGCCAGGCCTGGTCGGCAGGACCGGCATCCGGCATGGCATCCGCTTGAACGGTCTGACCGATGCATGCGCATGCAAAGGCCAGAAGAGAAAGAGAGCGAGCGAAACGCTTTTCGGGGCAAGGGCTGTTATTCATAAGTGGGCCGATTATGCCTTTTTTCTGAAAATCCCTCTACCAGACGATTGGCTAGGGGGGCCGCCTTCCCCGCTCCAACCAGGAATATCAGCGCTGTCAAGAAGCGCGAACCTATACTTTCGGCTATAGCCATAAGTATAGGTTCGCACCGTGAAGTTTCATGGCATGATACAATTCGCGCAAGCCCCCTGCGTCCTCGCCTCCCTATCCCCTGCCCCATGATTGCGTTCAGGCGCATCCACTTTATTCCCCGGCTTCAAAGGAACGGATCCCAATCCCCTGTTCCACAATGGCGTCGTGACTGTGCACGGACTCGCAAGCTGAGCATACACTTGCCTGTCGCCTCTGTCGAAAGCATCGCCCTCACCCAGCTGAAACTGCTGTCCGCACATCAGGATCGTCCTCCCTGATGCGGGGTATTCATCATTCACGTAGAGTCATCCCCCAAAACCAATGTCGATTTAATGAATACCCCGAACCTCCCCCTGTCTTCCCAAGCCCATACCAAACTCCTGAATCCGGCACTACTGACGGCATTCAGCTTTTTCATACTTAATACTATTCATGGCGACGATCGTGTAAATTGGGCAAAATTCCAGTCCGCCTTCTCGGATTCGGCTCAAACGGGCAGCGAAGCTGCCTATGTCACCGACGGCGTGGTCAACGCCGCAAATGCCTGGCGAAGTGCCTCTGCATCCGGCGGCCACTGGATTGGTGTCACTCTTCCGGAGTCGCGTGAAATCGGCAGCATCCAGCTGTTTCTGGGCGATGACGACACCGGCACCATCGCGAATTTCAGCCTGAACTACGACAACGGTTCCGGGATGCAACCCCTCCCCGGTGGACAAGGCAACTTCACCGGCAATACGGACACTGCGGTCAACCTGGTCCTGAGCTCGCCGATTACGGTCAAGGATTTCATGCTCTACACGACCGAGGTGGATGCCACGGTTCGCGAAATCGCACTCCTGCCCCCCAACGGCGGCAGTGGATGGCCGACTGGAACGGACACCAGCCTGCACTTGGCGAGGCAGCGCATCATCACCTCCACCTCCGTCGATGGAAGCAATTTTGAAAAGCTCGCGGTGGACGGCTACGTCGGGCCGAATGACGCCTGGCGCAGTGAAAACGTGAATGGCCCCCATTCCCTGACACTCAACCTCGGCACCGAACAGCGGGTCGCGGGCGTCCATGTCTACACCGGTTCCGCTAGTGAAAACGCCGTCGCCAATTTCAGTCTGCTCTATTGGAACGGAAGCGACTTCGTCGATTGTCCGGGTGGTGTGATTACGGGGAACAGTCAAACGGACCTTGCCGTCAATTTCACCAGCCCTGTCCAGACTTCGACGATCATCATGTATCTGCCTGACAACGGGCAACAAGTCGTCCGGGAACTGGTGCCACTTCCCGCTACGGCTGGGGTTTCCTCATTCCCACTGGGCACAAGCATACAATGGGGAGACGCACCCGACAGCCTCCCAACCGACATCGGAGACGGTTGGTATCAACTTCAGAACCGCGAAACGGCCGCCTACCTGTCTGCGGGTCAATCCACCACAGGAGCCACAGAGGCTCAGGCACACACACCGACGGACCATACGCAGTTTCAAATCCTCTACAATATCGACAGCGACACCTACCGTATCCGAAATCGGGATACGTTCCTATGCCTCCAATCCCCCGAAGATGCGACTTCCGGCGACCCGGTCGAGCTGGCCGACTACAGCGCCCAGCCGAACCAGTTGTGGAAGATCAGCGATGCCGGAAGCGGCTACGGGCAATACATCAACGTATGGAGCGGCCTTGCCTTGCAGACCGACGAGTTGACCCCGGCCACCATCACCCTCACCACACCCTCATCACTCTGGAGCCAGCACTGGGCCTTGAAATTTGACACCCACTACCAGAAGAAAGGTGTCGGTGACTACAATCCCAACCGCGACGAATGGGAAATACTCAATGCGAGTTGGTATTACAAATGGGGCCAAACGCCCTGGAACCCAACCGGCTGGGATCTTACGGAGAATGTGACCTTCGGTCCGATGCAATGGGGACTGGCCGACATTGAACAGCTTGCCGTCCTGGGCCCGCTCTGGCTGCGTCAGGGCAGCGCGGTCACCTTGATGGGCTTCAACGAGCCCGATCTCGATGATGGTGGCGGCTCCGATGTTCAGGTCGCCGAAGCGGTCGACCACTGGCCGGAACTGGAAGCCACCAACCTGCCCTTGTTGAGCCCGGCTGTGGCCGTCGCTTTCGGCCAGTGGCAATACGACTTCTTTGGCGCTGTCGATGCGCTCGGCTACCGCGTCGACTACACCGGAGTCCATTGGTATGGCACGCCCGACGCCCCGGCATTCATATCCTATCTTGAAGGCATCTATAATACATTCGGACGGCCGCTTTGGATTACGGAGTTTTCAACCACCGACTGGTCGGGCACCGCGACCTGGACCGAAGAGGACAATTTCCGCTTCCTGTCTGAATTCGTTTGGATGGCGGAGGACAAGTCCTGGATCAAGCGCTACTCGATATTCCCCGACTACGGAGCAGAGACCGCCGATCCATGGACACCTTCAGCTCCGGTCTGCCGCATTTTCAATCCATCGCAAGAACTGACACCTGTCGGCGACATGTATGCAGGCTGGGATGGTGAGCACGCCCTGAGCCCGACCCAGCCCTACTACCTCCACGGCAAGGGTGCCTCCTTCCGCCTCGGGAATGATGGTTCGGGCGGCCTGATGCTTCATTCGATACGCTCCCTCTGGGAGAGCATGCAGTGGATCCTCATTCCCACCGCAGCTAATCCGGATGTCTATTACATCGCCTCCGTCGCCGACGGTCAGCGCCTGCGCTCCAACGGTTCCAACATCGAACTGGCCTCTGCCGCCGCAACCGGCAGCGACCTGGAGTGGACCCTCACCGCAGCCGACGCGAAGGGCTATTTCTACATCGACTGCAGCTCGCAAAACAAACGTCTCCGCCTCAACCGCAGCAACGATGGCAACGGCGCACCGACCAGTGTCAGCACCTCGCTCGACAGCGGCATGACCGCGACGGACGACTGGGTGTGCTGGCGCCTGGTCAAGCCTGCCACCCCGGGTGATCTCGTCGAGGACGCCCTCCCCTCATGGGGCTGGAGCGTGAGCGACATCGCCGAGCCCGCCATCGCCGGTTACTGCTACATCGATTTCAATACATGGACTTGGATGGTCGGCGGCAGCGGTGCCGACATCTACGGCACCTACGACCAGTTCCAACTCACTTCACGCGACTATTCCGGGGACGGCATGGTGGCGGCCCGGGTCGTGAGTATCGATCCCACGCATGCCTATGCCAAATCAGGCGTGATGATGCGCGACAGCCTCCAGCCGGATGCCGCCTACGCCTCGATTATGGTCACTTCGAACTCTGTCTCCTTCGAATACCGCAGCACTGCGGGAGGCAACGTCCAGACCGCGGGGAGCGCCTCGCTGAGCGCCCCGGTTTGGCTGCGTTTGATCCGCACAGGCAATAGCTTCACCGCCTATTACAGAACTGACGGCTCATCGTGGAGCCAACTCGGAGGCGCACAAACCATTGCGCTCGCTTCGACTGTGCGTGCCGGTTTGGCCGTGACTTCGCACGATAATGCCAGACTCAACTCCAGCGTCTTCACCGATGTGACGGTTGACGTCGCCTCGGACGCCACACCACCCGCAGCGCCAGGCAGCTTCTCCGCCACAGCGGGCGACGGCAGCGTCACCCTCGACTGGGCCGACAACAGCGAGCCCGACATGGCCAGCTACTCTCTCTATCGCTCCACCACAAGTGGCAGCGGCTACGCGGCCATCGCCACAGGACTCACCAGCTCTGATTATATCGACAACAGCGTCAGCAACGGCACGACTTACTACTACGTCGTCACCGCGCTGGACACCAACTTCAATGAGTCTACCTACAGTTCGGAAGCCAACGCCACACCGGTCGACACCACACCACCGGCCGCGCCGGGCAGCTTCTCCGCGAGCGCCGGCGATGGCAGTGTCACCCTCAACTGGGCCGACAACAGCGAGCCCGACATGGCCAGCTACTCTCTCTATCGCTCCATCACAAGTGGCAGCGGCTACGCGGCCATCGCCACAGGACTCACCAGCTCTGATTATATCGACAACAGCGTCAGCAACGGCACGACTTACTACTACGTCGTCACCGCGCTGGACACCAACTTCAATGAG